>JAISHB010000011.1 GCA_031262785.1 Prevotellaceae bacterium | reverse complement strand
ACACAATTCGAAAATACCGCACTGACGAGAAATCTACCTAATAGTCGCATATTACAAATCGAGTCGTAAGATAATGAGAGAGGTAGATCCCTTCCTCGCCTTTCGGTTCGGTTCGGGATGACATCTTGTGTCGAAAAGACCTACCACCCCTGCCGCTTCGCGCCACCCCCTCCAATGTTACCTCCCTCGCAAAGATGCCTTCACCAGCCTGTGACTGAGAGTCGGCGCTCGGTCGGTGAGCTCGCGCATAAATGCGCTCGGTTCCCGAAGAAGGGGATTTATTGGAGAGTCTCCTCCTTCATGGAAGGAGTAGTACCC
Source organism: Prevotellaceae bacterium (assembly GCA_031262785.1). Lineage (GTDB taxonomy): Bacteria > Bacteroidota > Bacteroidia > Bacteroidales > Bacteroidaceae > Bacteroides. Next base: position 20,416 of record JAISHB010000011.1, on the reverse strand, counting down.
AAGGCATTAGCGAGGAGTAGGTGGTAGGTCTTTTAACCGTTTATCTTCGGCGGAATTCGGAGCAGGTAATAGCGGCGGCGATGGCTACATTGAGCGATTCGCTACCGTGTCGCCCTGCCGGATATGGCGGTATGAATAGCCTGCGGCTAACCGTTGCGGCCACCTGCTCACGGATGCCGTCCCCTTCGCTACCGACCACTATGACACCCGCTGCCGAGAGCCGAGCTTCGTAGATATTCTCCCCGTCGAGAAAAGTGCCGTAAATGGGGCTACCGGCCGCCGACAAGGTCGAAAGAGTCGATGCAAGCTCCACATAGTGCACCCTAACCCTCGTGATAGCCCCCATCGTGGCCTGCACCACCTTGGGATTGAAACAGTCGGCCGAATCTTCCGAACAGAGAATATCGCTTATGCCGAACCAGTCGGCAGTGCGTATGAGAGTGCCCAGATTGCCCGGGTTGCTCACGCCGTCGAGTGCCAACACAAGGCTGTTTGCAAGTCGAGAAGGTTCGAGAGCGGTGGAGGGAATTTCGACCACAGCAAGGACATCCGAAGCGGTTTTGAGGGACGTGATACGCTGCATCTCTTTGGTGGAGATGCGCTCGGCACCACTCTCGGTGAAAAGGTCACCGGTGGTGTAGATTTTGCGAACACGAAGCGTCGAGGCGAGGATTTCGCCCGTAAGTTTGGCTCCCTCGACCACGAAAAGCCCGCTCTCGGTGCGCGCGCGCTTATCTGAGAGCGATTTAACTGCTATTATTTCGGCTCGTGTCACAATGTGCGAATATAGTAAAAATTATGGTTCGGGTTGGGTAATAATCAAAAAAGATATATATTTGCACACCTCAAACACCTGTTTACAACTGCCCAGGTGGCGGAACTGGTAGACGCGCACGTTTCAGGTGCGTGTGTCGCAAGGCGTGCAGGTTCGAGTCCTGTTCCGGGCACCACTAACATGATTAGCACGAATGCGGTAGTCGCTGGGAGGGATTCCTCTTAAAAAGATTTTCGCATTCGTGCTTTCTTTTATAATTAGTTGTATCTTTGCCCGCAATAGTAAAACAGTAAATTATATAGCGACATGAATGATAGAAAACTTATGAACCGAGCGGCCGACAACATCCGTATTTTGGCTGCTTCGATGGTCGAACAAGCCAATTCGGGACACCCGGGAGGCGCTATGGGTGGTGCCGATTTCGTGAACACCCTCTTCAGTGAATTCTTAGTGTATGATCCGGAAAATCCCGCTTGGGAGGGACGGGACCGTTTCTTTCTCGACCCGGGGCACATGTCGCCCATGCTCTACAGCGTGCTGGCCATGACTGGCAAGTTCACGCTGGAGGAGTTGGCACAGTTTCGCCAATGGGGAAGCCCCACGCCCGGACATCCCGAACGTGATATCCTGCGCGGCATCGAAAACACATCCGGTCCGTTGGGACAAGGACATACCTACGCCGTAGGCGCTGCCATTGCGGCCAAATTCTTGAAGGCACGCTTCGGGAATGTAATGAATCAGACCATCTATGCCTATATATCCGACGGCGGCGTACAGGAGGAGATCTCCCAAGGAGCCGGTCGCGTGGCCGGTACGCTGGGTCTGGACAACCTCATTATGTTCTACGACTCGAACGACATTCAACTCTCCACCGAAACCAAAGAAGTAAGCGCGGAAGACACCGCCCGCAAATACGAAGCGTGGGGCTGGAACGTGTTGCATTGCTCCGGCAATGATGTGGAGGACATTCGCATGGCACTGACCGAGGCAAAAGCCGAGAGCGAACGTCCCACCCTGATTATAGGTAAAACCGTGATGGGAAAGGGTGCCCGCAAGGCCGACGGAAGCAGCTACGAAGCCAATACAGCCACGCACGGTGCACCGTTGGGCGGAGACGCCTATAAAAACACCATCCTCAACTTGGGTGGCGATCCCGAGCATCCGTTTGCCATCTTCCCCGAAGTAGCCAACCTCTACGCTGCCCGTTCCCAGGAGCTGAAACAGATTGCTGCCGACCGCTACGCACAGAAGGCCGTGTGGACGCAAAAACATCCCGAACTCGCGGCTAAGCTCGAGACGTTCTTCTCGGGAAGAGCACCGGAGGTGGATTGGAAAGGCATTCGACAGAAAGCCGGACAGGCTACGCGCGCTGCATCGGCTACCGTACTGGGTGCACTTGCCGAGCAGGTGGAGAATATGATTGTGGCCTCGGCCGACCTATCCAATTCCGACAAGACGGACGGTTTCCTCAAAAAAACACATGCCCTGAAGCGGGGCGATTTCACCGGCGCGTTTTTCCAGGCCGGCGTATCCGAACTCACCATGGCATGCTGCTGTATCGGCATGGCACTGCATGGGGGCGTGATTCCCGCGTGCGGAACCTTCTTTGTCTTTTCCGATTACATGAAGCCTGCCGTGCGTATGGCTGCATTGATGGAGGTGCCCGTGAAGTTTATCTGGACACACGATGCTTTCCGCGTGGGCGAAGACGGACCAACCCACGAGCCGGTGGAACAAGAAGCGCAGATACGTTTGATGGAAAAGCTGCAAAACCATCACGGTAGCAACTCGATGCTGGTGCTCCGTCCGGCCGATGCGGAAGAAACCACCGTGGCATGGCGCTTGGCGATGGAAAACACCGCTACGCCAACCGGATTGATCTTCTCGCGGCAGAACATCGCTAATCTGCCCGAGGGAAACGACTACGAACAGGTGGCACGCGGCGCTTACGTGGTGGCCGGATCGGATAGTCCGTTCGACGTGTTGCTGTTGGCCTCGGGATCGGAGGTTTCCACCTTGGTGGCCGGTGCGGCTTTGCTGCGCAAGGACGGAATCAAGGTACGCATTGTCTCCGTGCCCTCGGAAGGGCTGTTCCTGAGTCGCTCGGCCGAGTATCGTGCGCAAATCATTCCTGCCGGAGTCAAAGTGTTTGGTTTGACGGCCGGTTTGCCCGTGACCCTGCAAGGATTGGTGGGCGATCGGGGCAAAGTGTGGGGATTACCCTCCTTCGGTTTTTCGGCTCCCTATCAGGTGCTCGATGAGAAGCTTGGCTTCACGCCCGAGAATGTTTACCGGCAAGTTAAATCAATGCTATAATGTGAAACTTATATTACTGTTATGAAAATGAAAATGAATGTTCTCCACCGCTTTTTGCCCTCGTTGTTCTTTATTTCGGTTGCGTTGCTGTGTATGATTAAGTCGAGTTGGCCTGTCATGGTTGTGATGGGAGGTGTGGCGCTGCTTTTAGCGCTAAATATACGGCGGCGTAACAAAACCATCGATCTAATCACGGGCATTGTCTTTCTCTTGTGCGCTGTGTTCATGCTGATGGCCTTAGGAAGTGATTTTCATCGGGGTACGGCCTCTTGGGGCTACCTTTTTGGTCTGTTTATGGCGCTGCTGGGTGCGACGATGTCGGTGCTGCTGATTTGCCGTCCCTCCGCAGAACGACGCCATCCACAACTAACCGCTAAGTAGGATAGCGATGAAAGTAATAGGAATTTGCTCGGACCATGCCGGATTTGAACTCAAAGCGTTCATCCGGCAATGGTTGGAGGCCAAAGGATGGGAATACAAAGACTTTGGCACTCATACGAGCGAGAGTTGCGACTATCCCGACTTCGCTCACCCGCTGGCCTTGGCTGTTGAGGCCGGAGAGTGTTATCCCGGCATTGCTTTGTGTGCTACCGGCAACGGAATCGGCATGGCACTGAACAAGCATCCGCATATTCGTGCCGCACTGTGTTGGAATCCGCTGATTGCACATCTGGCGCGCCAGCATAACGATGCCAATATTTTGGTGCTGCCCGGTCAATACCTCACTCACGAAGAGACCGACGCCATTTTAACCGAATTTTTCTCCACGAGCTTCGACGGCGGCCGGCACCAACGACGAATCGACAAAATACCTGTTACATAGCCTGTAGCAGGTATTCGATTATCAAGAACCTCACTCTTTCCGCCAAAACACAGCCTTGTAAAGGGAAGCACGCGGCCTATCTTTGCGGGCAAATTATTCATAAATCTAATAACCCTCTAAAACAAAGGAACAGATGAAAAAAGTATCTCTTCTTCTCTCCCTGCTGGTTTGGGTTGCTGCGGCAGCCGCCAATCCGATAGATTTCGACAAAGCCTTTAAAGAAAGTGCCAAAATCGAGAAGCAAATCAAGAAAACATCCTTTCCCAAGCGCACGATGCTCATCACCGACTTCGGTGCCAAGCCGAATACGCCCGAGGCACCCTGCCACGAAGCCATCAACATGGCCATCACCAAATGCAGCCTGCTGGGCGGCGGAACGGTGGTCGTTCCTGCCGGAGTCTTCTTCACCGGCCCCATTACACTCAAGAGCAACGTCAATTTGCACATCTCAGAAGGCGCTACGTTGAAGTTCGACACCGATTTGAGCCTCTATTACCCCGCTGTACTGACGCGTTGGGAAGGGCTGGATTGCTACAACACGCATCCGCTGATTTACGCCTACGGCGAGACCAACATCGCCGTTACCGGCAAGGGAACCCTCGACGGACAGGGCGACAAGGAGCATTGGTGGCCGATGTGCGGTGCCAAACACTACGGATGGCAAGAAGGCATGATAGCCCAGCGCAACGGCGGACGCGAACGCCTGTTGATGTATGGAGAAACCTCCACGCCCATCTACAAACGGGTGATGACACCCGAAGACGGCCTGCGTCCGCAATTCATCAACTTCTATTCGTGCAACACGGCGCTGATTGAAGATGTCACCATCGTGAACGCTCCCTTCTGGGTGATTCACCCGCTGATGAGCGAAAGTCTCATTGTCCGCGGCGTGCATGTGTTTAACCGCGGCCCCAACGGCGACGGTTGCGACCCCGAATCGTGCAAAAACGTACTGATTGAAAACTGCACCTTCGACACGGGCGACGACTGCATCGCCATCAAGTCGGGACGCAACTTCGACGGCCGCAAATGGAACATTCCCAGCGAGAACATCATCGTTCGCGGCTGCTTCATGAAGAACGGACACGGCGGCGTGGTTATCGGCAGTGAAATCTCCGGCGGCTACCGCAACCTCTTTGTGGAAGATTGCAAAATGGACAGTCCCGATTTGGATCGGGTCATTCGCATCAAAACCAGCACCTGTCGGGGCGGTCTGATTGAAAATATCTTCGTACGCAACATCACCGTGGGTCAATGTCGCGAAGCGGTGCTGCGCATCAACCTGCAGTATGAGAACCGGGAGAAATGCAACCGCGGATTTCCTCCCACCGTGCGGGGTGTACACCTCAAAAACATCACCTGCGAAAAAAGCAAGCTGGGTGTGCTCATCATCGGCTTGGACGACGACAAACATGTCTACAACATCAGCGTCGAAGACAGCCAATTCAACAATGTGGCGCAGGGAAAGAACGACATCAAGGGCGCCAAAGACGTGACGTTTAAAAACCTGCTGATCAACGGTCAGGAAGTGAAGTAGCGAAGCGTTTGACGCATCCTCCGGTTTCACCCACGCGGTTTGTTAAGAGAAACACTGCTTTCCTTAACAAACCGCGTGATTTGTTGCCGGAAACCGCGTTTTCCGCTCCCAAACAAACGGTTTGGTTAAGGAAACCGCGTTTCTCTTAACAAATGAAACCGTTTGGTTAAAGAAACAGCGTTTCTCTTAACAAATGAAACCGTTTCAATCCAGAAAAGGCGTTTTACGCTTTCAAACAAACCGTTTCAATCCAAAAACGGCGTTTTCTGCTTCCAAACAACCGGTTCCATTCCAGAAACCGCGTTTTACGCTTCCAAACCACCCGTTCCATTCCGGAAACCGCCTATTCCCTCCCCAAAAAGAGGCGAGAAGGCCGGATTTGGATAAATGACAGCAAAATGGCTTGGATAGAGGTTGTTTCAGCCCGCCACGGTAACAAATTGAAAGCAATCAGCCCCGTTTCTTGCCGCATCTCCGCCGCCTCCCTCACTTTTTAACGGTGCAGATGCCGGTTACTTCCAAATAAAACCTATCTTTGCACACTAATCGCTAAAAAGGAATGTGATGGAGCAACTTACATCCATAAAAAGACTTATCTTTCAAGGAGACACCCCGGAGGCCATTCGTCGGCTCAATGATTGCATCGCCGCCGGCGGTGGAGCCAGCGACGAGGTCTATTACCTGCTGGGAAACGCCTATCGGAAGCAGGAAAACTGGCAGCAGGCGCTCAACAACTACCGGCGTGCCATCGATCTGAATCCCGCCTCCGCCGCCAACGAGGCGCATCGAATGCTGACGGATATCCTCGGCTTTTATCACAAGGCGCTCTCCAATCCCTGATTATCCCAACCCATAAGATTCACCGTAAATAAAAAACGTATATGGCAAAAATCAAAGGCGCAATCGTGGTCGACAACGAACGATGCAAAGGCTGCAGCCTCTGCGTGGTAGCTTGTCCGCTACAAGTCATCTCGCTGGCCAAAGAGGTCAACGTCAAAGGGTATAATTTTGCCCGCCAAATTTTAGAAGACACCTGCAACGGCTGTGCCTCCTGTGCACAGGTTTGTCCCGACGGGTGTATCACGGTATATAAAGTAAAAGTAGAATAGTATGGCAGAAGAAGTAGTATTGATGAAAGGAAACGAAGCCATCGCCCGCGCCGCCATCCGTTGCGGTGCCGACGGATACTTCGGATATCCTATTACGCCCCAATCGGAAGTGCTGGAAACGCTCTCCGAGCTGAAACCCTGGGAAACCACCGGCATGGTGGTGCTCCAGGCCGAAAGTGAAGTGGCCGCCATTAACATGGTTTACGGCGGTGCAGCCAGCGGAAAAAAGGTGATGACTTCCTCGTCGAGTCCGGGTATTAGCCTCAAACAAGAAGGCATCTCTTATATTGCAGGCGCCGAGCTGCCCTGCCTCGTTGTAAACGTGATGCGCGGCGGCCCCGGCCTGGGAACCATTCAACCCAGTCAGGCAGACTATTTTCAAACGGTAAAGGGCGGCGGACACGGCGACTATCGCCTCATCACGCTGGCGCCGGCCTCTGTACAAGAGATGGCCGACTTCGTCGACCTGGGTTTCGAGCTGGCCTTCAAGTATCGCAATCCGGCCATCATCCTGGCCGACGGTGTCATCGGTCAAATGATGGAAAAATTGGTGCTTCCGCCGCAGAAACCGCGTCGTACCGACGCCCAAGTGATCGAACAATGCCCCTGGGCAACCACCGGACGCACCGGCGGGCGCAAACCCAATGTCGTCACTTCGCTCGAGATGAATCCCGAGGCGATGGAGCAAAACAACCTCCGTTTCCAAGCCAAATACAAGACCATCGAAGAGAACGAGGTCCGTTTTGAAGAGATTAATTGCCAAGATGCCGACTATTTGATTATAGCCTTCGGCTCCATGGCACGTATCGGACAGAAAGCGATGGAATTGTTGCGTGAACAGGGCGTGAAGGTGGGTATTTTACGTCCCGTCACCCTGTGGCCGTTCCCAACCAAAGCCATTGCGGCGTATGCAAATCAGATAAAGGGAATGCTGGTCGTAGAACTTAACGCCGGACAGATGGTAGAGGATGTACGCCTTGCCGTGAACGGAAGGGTTCGGGTTGAACACTTCGGAAGGCTCGGCGGCATTGTTCCCGACCCCGATGAGATTGTAGTTGCACTAAACGCTATGGTTTGCGATGAACAGCGATAAAGTAAGGAATGTATTGAACATCCTGTTCATGCTATTGGCCGTGGCCGCCGTCATCGTCTATTTTGTGGCCAAGGAAAACCACACGTTGTTTCTGTACGTGTGCGGTGCGGCCATTTTTTTCAAGATGATGGAGTTCTTTATACGATTTACAAACAGATAAGGAAGGAAACAGAGTTATGACAAGAGAAGAAATTATAAAGCCCGAGAATCTGGTTTACCAAAAACCGGTTCTGATGAACGATACTCCCATGCACTATTGCCCGGGATGCAGTCACGGCGTGGTACACAAACTCATCGCCGAAGTAATCGAAGAGATGGGGCTGACCGACAAGGCCGTGGGCATCTCGCCCGTGGGTTGCGCCGTATTTGCCTACAACTACCTCGATATCGATTGGCAGGAAGCCGCTCACGGTCGTGCTCCGGCGCTGGCCACCGCGGTGAAACGTTTGTGGCCTGATCGCTTGGTGTTTACCTACCAGGGAGACGGTGATTTGGCTTGTATCGGTACGGCCGAAACGATTCATGCGCTAAATCGGGGCGATAACATCACCATCATCTTCATCAACAACGCCATCTACGGAATGACCGGCGGACAAATGGCTCCCACCACCCTGTTGGGCATGAAGACGGCCACCAGTCCGTATGGACGCGATGCGCAGCTACATGGCTATCCGATCAAGATGGCCGACATCGCCGTTCTGCTCGAAGGGACTGCCTACGTCACCCGCCAAAGCGTACAGTCCGTTCCCGCTATCCGTAAAGCCAAGAAGGCCATTCGCAAAGCTTTTGAGAACTCCATGAACGGCAAGGGAAGCAACTTGGTGGAAATAGTCTCCACCTGCAACTCAGGCTGGAAGATGACGCCGGTTGATTCCAACAAATGGATGGAAGAGCACATGTTTCCCCTCTATCCGCTGGGCGATTTGAAAGATAAATAAGGAAGCATTAAAAACAAGAAACGTATGAAAGAAGAAATCATAATAGCAGGCTTCGGCGGACAAGGCGTCTTGTCGATGGGAAAGATATTGGCCTATTCCGGATTGATGGAAGGCAAGGAGGTCTCCTGGATGCCGGCTTACGGTCCGGAACAACGCGGGGGAACGGCCAATGTCACGGTGATTGTCAGCGACGAGAAAATATCCTCGCCCATCCTGAGTAAATACGATGCAGCCATCATTCTGAACCAGCCCTCGCTGGAGAAGTTTGAAAACAAAGTGAAGCCGGGCGGCATTCTCATTTACGACGGCTACGGAATCATTCACCCCCCCACTCGCAACGATATTCGCATCTATCGAATCGATGCGATGGATGCGGCCAGTGAAATGAACAACGCCAAAGCATTTAACATGATTGTGCTCGGAGGCTTGTTGAAACTGCTCCCCATGGTCTCGTTAGAGAGCGTATTGAAGGGACTCAAGAAGACGCTTCCCGAACGTCACCATCATCTGATTCCAATGAATGAAGCGGCCATCCGCCGCGGCATGGAACTGATTGAACAGATGAATTAACCCGACTTTTTTTCTGTGATTATACTGTAGCCTTGTTGGCGTCTTCGGATGCCGGCAGGGCTTTTTTAATACATACGATTTGGCGCCGACATGGACGGTTTGTCCATGCCGGCGCCAAAGGGAAGTCAACCGCAAGCGGGGTTAGTAGCAATTTTTAGTTGGCTTCAAACACCAGTGGTGCAACACGATGTCACCGCCCTTGGCAGTGGCCGTGAACTCGAAGCGGATGTTAATCGGAGCGGGGTCACCTTCCAACGTAATTACACCGGCCGAACCGCCGTCGCGGTCGTAGTTGCTCTTCTTACTGTTGGTCGCTTTGCTGGTGTCGTATCCTTCGGGATAGCCGCCCGCACCGCGGTCGTAGTGATAAGTGGTTCCGGTGGTGTAGGGGATGTTACGCAAGAATTCCTGATTGAAATAGACATCGACCGTGGCATTCATCTTTTGTTTGAAGCCGAAGCTGAGGGTATATTCACCGGCTGGAATCTTATAAACCACCGCGCGCTTGGGGTTCGACAAACTGTCGTAGGAGTAGGGCGTAAACTCCAGCGAACCTTTGGCTGCCGCATCGGTTTGGTCGGTAAACTCATACATCAGCACGCGGTTGATAATGTTGGGGAAGTAACCCGGCCAGCCCGACCAAGCTGTTACATCGGTGTTGCATTTGTTGAAATAGATGTCGGTCTCTTTGTAGAGAGTGGCTTTTTCTTCGGCAGAGAGTGATTCGTAGGGGTAGAAGAAGTCTTTGATGCGGTAGATGAGTACATTGGTTGGAATCTTCAGCTCATCAACGTAATAAGCCACGCCGTTGCTCATTTCGATGGGATGATTCAGATCGACCTTTTGCACGGTGGTGCGCCACTGTTTCTTGAAGGTCGATTCGAGGTCTTCGTTGGCCTCGAAGTCTGCTTTGGTGTATTTCTGCTTGAAGAAGGCAGCTTGGAACACCCAGTTCTTGTAGATGGAGTCCACACGCGTCATCCCCCACACCTTCAAGTCGGATACGGCTTTATCCCACGCAGCCTGCACCACTTTGTTGGAAGGGATGAGCATCGTGGCCGAGATGGATTCCGACATGATGTCCAGACCGGCTGCTGCAAAGTAGGGATTGGTGGCGGTGAAGACCGAGTCGTAGACTGTGGCGCCGGTGTTGTCGATATCGATGGGAGTGCTGGCACCACGATCGAAGGCTTTGACGTTGTGCGACATAACCATGTCGCGGAACAGTGAGTAGTCGTCACCCAGGTTCGAGATGATTTCGTACATCGATTGCGGAGCGGAAATGTAATTATCGAGCACGTAAATATAGCCGTTGGTGGCGCGAATGATTTTCTCCACGTGATTGCCACCGAACAGCAGGCTGAAGGTGCCGTCTTCCAGTGGCATCTTGGCTACTTCCACATATTTGCCGTTCCACATCAACACCCGTTGTCCGTTGGTCAGGTTGGAGGGAGAGATGGCTACGTCGGCCACGTGCGACTTGGCAAAATAGGTTTGATCTATCACCGTGGGTTTGGCCACGTCGTTGGGAGCTACCAATACGGTGAACAGCTGCTGGTTCTTCTGAACCATCTCTTCGGTCACGCCCGTGGCGTTGAACAGGTCAACCATGTTCTTCAGACTCTCTTCCTTTTGCAGGAAGTCGGCTACTTTCATGGATACTACTTCTACTTCGGTATTTTCCAGTTGGGTTTCCTTTTCGGCGTAGTGTTCGTCCCATACGTTCTGGCATCCGACTAATCCGATGCCCAACAGGACTGTACATAGAACATTCTTTGTTTTCATGACAATGATGATTATTAAATAGGTGCAATAATAAAGGTATAAAATATTTAGGGGATAATTTTTCTATCAACGGGTTGTTTGGTCGGAGCGTGTCCATATTTCAATTTGAACGTTTGCGAGAAGTGCGATAGATTTTTGAAACCCACTTCGCGGTAGACCTCCAACACGCGGCGGTGTTGATTGCGAATGGCATCGTAGGCTACCTCCAATCGCTTCTCCCTGATCCATTTTTCTGGCGGATGCGCACTCACCTTTTTAAAGTCGCGTTTGAGTGTCGACACGCTTCGGCCGGTGTAGGTGGCGATGTCCGGAAGCGTGAGGTCATACATGTAGTTCTGTTCCAAGAATCGGAGAATATCTATCTTCCACGGCAGGATAAAATCGAAAAGGCAGGGATAGAAGTGCTCATCGGTTTCAAACAGCGCATGTACAGCCCTTTGCAGGTGGAGTTTGACGAACGAAGCGGGGAGTTTATCCGGCGAAGTATGGAGCGACAGCGATTGAAACAGCGTCAGCAGGCTGGTCATCGGGGGAAGTTTGATCACATTCTCATCGGGACGTTTCAGCTTCGTGGGTAGTTGGGCGTGCGGGTAGATGTGGTAGAGGTCGCGCAATAGTTTGCGCTTAAAGGTCATCATCACTGCTCTAAACAGCTCTTTCCCTCTGAGGTGAGGTTGCAGGGTGATGTTGTAGTCGCGGCGCACAAAGGCACATTCGCCCGCATGCAGAATGGTTGTTTTTTCTTTATCGCGGATAATCAATTCACCCGAATACAGATACAGCAGCGTGTGATCCTGTATGGTGGTTTGTTTGCCAGGGCTATCGTTTGCCGATAGGGTATAAAAAAAGATTTCAGGGTGGCTCATAGTACGCATCTCTTTCTTGGGAGCAAAGATACAAGGTGATTTTTGTTTTAGCTATAAGCTTTTTGATTTTTTTAAGGAATTGCGTTTATCTTGCTTCCTTTAGTCGGGAAGATACATCAAATCGCGAATGATGCCGTCCGAGACAAACAAACCGCGACGGGTTAGGCACAGTTGCTCCTCATGCGCAACGAGCAGACCGCTCCGGAGATAGCGCCCGGCCTGTTTGAGACAATAGGCCGCCTGTGCCGCACCAAAATCGGCGGCAACCACTTGGAGTGAAATGCCTTCCCGCGTTCGCAAACGGGTGAGCACATACTCGTTGTAGCGTGTGGTGGCATCCAACTGCTCTGTTTCGCCTGTCTGCAGGTCTTGTTCGATGGCACGCATGTAGGCGGTGACAGAGGCTACATTCCACCGACGCGAGGTACCGTTGTAGGAGTGAGCGGCTGCTCCACAGCCCAAATAGGGGACACCTTGCCAGTAGGCACTGTTGTGACGTGACCGGTAAGAGGGACGAGCGAAGTTCGATAGTTCGTATTGCTCGTAGCCCGCCCCGGTGAGCGTATCTGTCAACAGGGTGAAGAAGCGCAGGCTGCGCTCTTCGTCCACCGGACGGACGAGACCTTGCTTGCGCATCTTATCCAGGACGGTTCCCGCTTCGTAGGTTAAGTGATAGGCCGAGATATGTTCCACCTGTAGTTGCAGTGCCTGTTGCAAATCGGCACTCCATTGCTCCCCGGTTTCATCCGGGAGACCGTACATCAAATCGATGCTCAGGTTGTTGAATCCGGCGCGCCGGCAACGCCTCACCGCTTCAACGGCTTCTTGGGCGCTGTGTCGGCGACCCAATCGTTGCAGCAGGGCATTATCGAGGGTCTGGATGCCTATGCTCAGGCGATTAATCGGAAAGCTGCGGAGCATGCAGAGGTAGTTGTCCGACAAATCGTCCGGATTGGCCTCCAGGGTAATCTCTTCCAGCTGTTCCAGCCCATAGATGCGCTCCACGGTATCAAACAGCATCTCCAATTGATTCGATGCGAGGGTGGAGGGGGTACCTCCGCCCAAATAGAGCGTGCGGACAGGCTCTCCGTTTAAATAGGATTTACGACGGGTTAGCTCGAGGCAAAGCGCACGCACATAACGCTCCCGGTAGCTAAGATGAGTGGAAGAGTAGAAGTCGCAATAGATGCAGCGACTCTTACAGAACGGAATATGTAGGTAGATACCGGCCATCGCAAGCGCAGGAATGAAAAGGAGTGCGCAAAAATACGGCTTTTGTCCGATTTCACAATCGGAATAAGTACAACCCCCTGCCCTTCGCGTCCCTATTTCCAGTTTATCACCCAATTTAAGGAAGAAGTTATGAGAGGTATCAAACTGTTGTTGGCTGTAGCAATCTCTTTGTTAGTAGGCGCTTGCGCGGGCGAATCCATTACCATTGTGGTGCCCTCCGGAGCATCGGTACGCATGCAATACAGTGCAGACAGGCTGCAAGAAGCATTTACGAATGCGGGCTATCGTGCCAAGCTCGACACGGTGGCTTCCCGGAGTGGGCGCAGCGTGTGGTTGCAACTATCGGATAGCAGCGGCTTGAAACCCGAAGGCTTTCGCATCACCACCAACGGGCTGCATACCTCCATTACCGGTCGGGACGGCAACGGACTGATCTACGGTAGCCTTGCCTTGGCCGACCGCCTGCGTCCGCACACCTTCCCCCAACTCCCCGACACCCTCACCGATGCCCCCGAAATGGTGTTGCGCGGGGCGTGCATCGGGTTGCAAAAGACCACCTACCTGCCCGGGCACACGGTCTATGAATATCCCTACACCCCCGAAAACTTCCCTTGGTTCTATGACAAGAAGCAATGGATCGACTACCTCGACATGCTGGTGAATAACCGGATGAATGCCCTCTATCTGTGGAACGGTCACCCGTTTGCCTCGTTGGTGAAACTCAAGGATTATCCGTTTGCCTTGGAGGTGGACGAGCAGACATTGAAGAAAAACGAGGAGATTTTCTCGTTCCTGACCACCGAAGCCGAGAAGCGGGGCATCTACGTGATTCAGATGTTCTACAACATCATTGTATCCAAGCCCTTTGCCGAACATTACGGCATCAAAACACAAGACCGCCACCGTCCCATCACGCCGCTCATCAGCGACTACACGCGCAAATCCATTGCCGCCTTCATCGAGAAATATCCCAATGTGGGGTTGCTGGTCTGCCTGGGCGAGGCCATCAACACGCAGGACGACGATGTGGAGTGGTTCACCCAAACCATCATCCCCGGGGTGAAAGACGGATTGAAAGCATTGGGACGCACCGACGAGCCTCCCATCCTGCTGCGTGCCCACGACACCAACTGCCAACAGGTGATGGATGCCGCCCTGCCGCTCTACAAGAACCTCTATACCATGCACAAATACAACGGCGAATCGCTCACCACCTACCAGCCGCGCGGCCCCTGGTCGCAAATACACCGCGATTTAAGTTCGTTGGGAAGCATACACATCGAAAACGTACACATCCTGGCCAATCTGGAGCCGTTTCGTTGGAGTTCGCCCGATTTTGTGCAACGTGCCGTGCAGGCGATGCACGACGTGCACGGGGCCAATGCCCTTCACCTCTATCCGCAATCGTCCTATTGGGATTGGCCTTACACGGCCGACAAGCTGGCGGGTGGCCAACGCGAGCATCAACTCTACCGCGACTGGATGTGGTATAAGACCTGGGCGCGTTACGCCTGGAATTGCCGGCGCGACAGCGTAGAGGAACAGGCCTACTGGACCGGTCAACTGGCCGATTTCTACGGTACCGACCGGACTGAGGCGGCCGCCGACATCCTGGAAGCCTACGTGCAATCGGGCGAGATAGCCCCTAAACTGCTCCGACGTTTCGGCATCACCGAAGGCAACCGGCAAACCCTGCTGTTGGGTATGTTTATGAGCCAGTTGGTCAATCCGTATAAATACACCATCTACCCGGGATTTTACGAAAGTTGCGGGCCACAGGGGGAGAAACTCATTGAATATGTCGAGAAAGAGTGGAAGCACCAGCCGCACACCGGTGAGTTGCCGTTAGATGTGATAGCCGACGTGGCGGCGCGGGGCGATAAAGCGGTCAAAGCCATCGACGACGCAGCCGTAGACGTGGGGCGGAACGTGGAAGAGTTTGCCCGTTTACAGAACGACATCCATTGCTACCGCGAATTTGCCTACTTCTTCAACCGCAAAGTGCAGGCGGCCAAGTTAGTGCTCGACTATCAATGGGGCAAAGAGATTGAAAGTTTGGAGAAGGCCGTGCCGCTGCTCGAAGAGAGCCTGAAGCACTATCGCGAGCTGGTGCGCCTCACACGCAGTCACTACCTCTACGCCAACAGCATGCAAACCGCCCAACGCCGCATCCCCATCGGCGGCGACGGCGGCAAGAACAAGACATGGGCCGAACTGCTCCCTCACTACGAGACCGAGCTGGCCAACCTGCTGGCCAACATTGCCATGCTGCGGTCGAAGGGAGAAGCCCAGGCCAAGGAAACACTCCCTGCGATGCCGTTTTCGCCGGCCCCCATCCAACTGCTCACCCACGATTTGAAGCCGTTGACGCTTCGTCCGGGAGCGGAGCTGTTCAGCAACCTGCCCGAAAGTAGGGTGGAAGCGTTGGCACCCGAACTAAACGGCCTGACGGCCTATTGCTTCGACGGGGATCGGCAACGCGAGAAAGGTACCACGTTGCATTTCACCTCGAAAACCCCCGTCACCCTGCTGGTGGGTTATTTCCGCGACGATCAGCGCCGCTACGCCAAAGCCCCCAAGCTCGAAACCGATGCCTCAGCCAACGAATACGGGCAGGCGGAGGCCAAACTAACCAATGCCATTCGCCTCCAGAAGCTGCCTTTGGCCGATGTACACACCTATCAGTTCGGTGCCGGCACGCATCAGCTGCGCCTCCCCAAAGGGTATCTGTTGGTGCTTGGATTCACCGACTCCGAAGTCACGCCCCGCAATGCGGCGCTCTCCGGCTCCGACGAAACGGTTGATTGGTTGTTCTACTAATCGGAAGTGTGAAATGTGATTTATCCCACGCTTGGGATGAGGTCATTTCACCTGATTTGAGACTTTTTCAACGCTTGAAATGAGGCCATTTACACTGATTTGATGCTTTTACAACACTTGAAAAGAGGTCATTTCACCTGATTTAATGCTTTTACAACACTTGGGATGATGTCATTTCACCTGATTTGGTGTTATTACAATGCTTGGGATGAGGTCATTTCACCTGATTTGATGCTTTTACAACACTTGGGATGAAGCAAAATTACCCGTTCGAGGTCGTTACAGCTCTTGAAAAGAAGTCATTTGTGTCGACGGGATGCTTTTTCAGGGGGTGTCATAAGGTAACTTAACAAAGAAAGGCTGCCTCCCGCGGGAGACAGCCTTTTTAAATGGGTGGAAAGCGAAGCGATTTACTTCTTCTTGCGGTCGCCGTAACGGCTCAAGAACTTATCTACGCGGCCTGCGGTGTCGACCAATTTCGATTTGCCGGTATAGAACGGGTGCGACGTGTTGGAGATTTCCAGCTTTACCAACGGATAGGTGGCACCTTCAAACTCGATGGTTTCGCGTGTGTTCACGGTTGAACGCGACAAAAACACGTCGCCGTTAGACATATCTTTGAACACTACCGGACGGTAATTGTCGGGGTGAATACCTTTTTTCATTTCAATGCTATTTAATAAGTTATTATTTTCGAGACTATTTGGTATGAAATAGTGTAATGGTCTTCTTTTATTCAGGGCGCAAAGATAACGCTTTTATCATAAATCGGAAAAAGTTGGGAAAAAAAATAGGTTTATCTCGTTTTATTTCAGAATTTTGCAGCCGTTTGATTAATAAAAGATCGGTTATGAAGAAACTGTTTTTTACATCTTTGCTTTGTCTGTGTGTCGGGATGATGGCACTGGCGCAATCCGACCATCAGAAACTCTATGGAGTGGCCTTTTATAACCTCGAGAACTTGTTCGACACCATTCACGATGCCGGCAAGAACGACCGGGAGTATCTGCCCGAGGGTGACCGGAAATGGAATACGCTCAAGTATGAGGCTAAATTGGAGAAAATGGCGCAAGTGCTGGGTGAATTGGCACGTGACAGGGTGCAGCAAGGCGCCGCAGTCATTGGCGTGGCCGAAGTGGAGAACGACAGAGCATTGAACGACTTGGTGAGTCAACCGAATCTCAGCCGGTATAAATACATTCACTACGAAGGACCCGATCGCCGGGGCATTGATTGTGCGCTGCTCTACGATCCGGCACAGTTTACCGTGGTGCATTCCAAGCTGGTGCCCTCTATTCCGTTTGAAGGCGATACCACACATCTGACACGCGGCTTTCTCATTGTCGATGGCCGTCTGGGCGGAGAACGAATTTGCTTCATTGTGAATCATTGGCCCTCGCGGGGAGCCGAATCGCCCGTGCGGGTGCATGCCGCCCGTCAGGTGAGAGCCTTGACCGATTCCCTTTTTCGCGAAGATAAAAAGCTGAAACTGCTTGTCATGGGCGATTTGAACGATGACCCCATGGACGAGAGTCTGCATACGCTCGGTGCCCGCAAATTCCCCCGCGAGGTGAAAAAACACGAGTTCTACAATCCTTGGTGGGAAACACTCGAAGACAAAGGCACCGGCACGCTGCTTTACCGGGGCAAATGGAACCTGTTCGATCAGATATTGCTCTCGCGCCGACTGCTCAAAGCCAAGAAGGGATTGACCTACGACGGCCACGAAATCTTCCGTCGCGACTACCTGATTCAGCAATCCGGAAAATATAAAGGCACCATGCTGAGAACATTTGGCGGGCAAACGTGGTTAAATGGATACAGCGACCATCTTCCCACCATCATCTACTTGAAAAGGAACTGACCGTCGGCTGGAAAATGAATTAACTTTGCCACTCCAACAATAGGAATGACAGCATTATTAACCCAAATAAAATTTTTAAAATGATTAGTTACAAAGAGTTAGGCCTGGTGAACACCCGTGAGATGTTTTCCCGTGCCATCGAGGGGGGATATGCCATCCCCGCCTTTAACTTCAACAACATGGAACAGCTTCAAGCCATTGTGAAAGCTGCCGTTGAGACCAAGTCGCCCGTGATACTGCAAGTGTCGAAAGGTGCCCGCAATTATGCCAACCAAACGCTGCTTCGCTATATGTGCGAAGGTGCCGTGGCGTATGCCAAGGAGTTGGGCTGCGAGCATCCCGAGATTGTCCTGCACCTCGACCACGGTGACACGTTCGAACTGTGTAAGTCGTGTATCGATATGGGCTTTTCGTCGGTGATGATCGATGGTTCGCACCTTCCCTACGAAGAAAATGTGGCACTGACAAAGCAGGTTGTGGAGTATGCTCATCAATTTGATATAACCGTAGAAGGTGAACTGGGTGTGTTAGCCGGCGTGGAAGATGAAGTGTCGGCCGAACACCACACCTACACCAATCCCGAAGAGGTGATTGACTTTGCTACCCGCACGGGTTGCGACAGTTTGGCCATCTCCATCGGGACTTCGCACGGTGCCTACAAGTTCAAACCCGAACAGTGCCACGTTGATCCCCAAACAGGTCGGTTGGTTCCTCCTCCGTTGGCCTTTGAGGTGTTGGATGCTGTGATGGAAAAACTGCCCGGCTTCCCCATTGTGTTGCATGGATCTTCCTCCGTTCCCCAAGAAGAGGTCGACACCATCAATAAATATGGCGGTAAACTGGAAGCGGCCATCGGCATTCCCGAAGACGAATTGCGCAAAGCAGCCAAATCGGCCGTTTGCAAGATCAATATCGACTCCGATTCCCGTTTGGCCATGACGGCCGGTGTGCGTAAGGTGTTGGCCGAGCAACCCTCGGAGTTCGACCCCCGCAAATACCTCGGGCCGGCTCGCGACAACATGGAGAAGCTCTATAAGCATAAAATCATCAATGTGCTGGGTTCGGACAATAAATTGGCCAAGTAACGCCGACTAACAATCGGTCGTATTATTAATTGGATTGAGGTGAGGATGTGTCTTTGGATGCATCCTCATTTTTTTTTAGTGTCAATGTGTAACTGCTTGCTACGATGTGCCGTAGTTAGCCAAATTAATACTACATTTGCAGCGAGTGGCATCGCTGCTGCTGCTCCTCCCCTTACCTTTTAATTTATTTCGTTATGCAAGCAGACATCACTATTCCGTATGCCGTGGCCGATTTCGCCCAATTGCGCGAACGTGGCTATTACTATGTCGACAAAACGCAGTACATTGTCAACTTGGAACGCTATGCCGCTCCCGTTTTTCTGCGTCCCCGCCGCTTCGGAAAGAGCCTGTTGGTTTCCATGCTGGCTTACTACTACGACCTCAATGCCGCCGATCGGTTCGAGAGGCTCTTTGGAGGCACCTATATCGGAAGCCATCCCACGGAGGAGCATAACCGGTATATGGTGCTGCGCTTCGACTTCTCTACTTTGGTTGTGGCTGATACCATAGAGGGATTAGAACGAAACTTCAACCAACAGTTTTGTCCGGAGTTGGAAGGATTTGTGCATGGAAAAGCATCCTACAACCGTTTCTTCGAAGGTTTTCGCTTTGGCGGTGAAGACCAAGTTGTTACCATGCTGAGAAATATACTGAGCTGGATACACCACAACAACCTGCCGCCCCTCTACATCCTCATCGACGAATACGATAACTTCACCAATCAACTGTTAGTCTCCTACAAAGACCCGCTCTATGAAGAGGTTACCACGGGCGAAAGTTTCTTGCGCACCTTCTTTAAAACCATCAAAGCGGGCATCGGCGAAGGCACTATCCGAACCTGTTTCTGTACCGGCGTGCTGCCCGTGACGATGGACGACCTCACCAGCGGCTACAACATCGCCGAGATACTCACCCTGAAACCCGAGTTCCTCGAGATGCTGGGCTTCAACCACGAAGAGACCGCCACCTACCTTCGCTACGTAATTGATAAATATGGAGAAGGTAAAGGCAACTATGAGGAACTGTGGAACCTGATCGTGAACAACTACGACGGCTATCGCTTCTTGCCCGAAGCACGCCCGCTCTTCAATTCCACCATCCTGAGCTACTTCTTTAAGAACTTCGCCGAATTGCACGGTGGCATTCCCCAAGAAATGATCGACGAGAACCTGCGTACCGATGTGAACTGGATTCGTCGCCTTACCCTTTCGATGGAGAATGCCAAGGAGATGCTGGATGCGTTGATCATCGACAACTTTCTCAGCTATTCCGCCCCCGACCTGCGCAGCAAGTTCAATAAGCAGAAGTTTTTCGATAAGCATTTCTATCCCGTCAGCCTCTACCACTTGGGCATGACCACCCTGAAAAGCGATTATGAGATGTGCCTGCCCAACTTGACCATGCGCAGCATCTATATGAACTACTACAACGAACTCAATCACATCAGCGATGATGCGCGTAAATATGCTCCTGTTTACGGACGTTTCAGAGAAAATCGCCTTTTCGAACCGTTGGTGGAGAACTATTTCAAAGAGTATCTGGGGATGCTCCCCGCACAGGTGTTCGATAAGATACACGAGAACTTCATCCGTTGCTCTTTCT
>JAISHB010000052.1 GCA_031262785.1 Prevotellaceae bacterium | reverse complement strand
GGATGCGCTGGCATCGGTGGGAGCCAGCACTTCGGTCATCTTTTTAATCCTTGGTTTCTGCAACGGTTGCTGCGGAGGATTCGGCATTCCCATTGCCCAGAAGTTCGGAGCACACGACTATGTGACGATGCGGCGCTACATTGCCGTGAGTTTGCGCCTGTCATGGGGGATGTCGGTGGCCATCGCCCTGGCCACGGGGCTGGGGTGCGGCGCCATCTTGCGCGCGATGATTACCCCCGAAAACATCTTCGAGGACGCCTACCGCTACCTGCTGATCACCTTCATCGGCATCCCCTGCACCTTCTTCTACAATGTGCTCTCGTCGGTGATTCGCGCCCTGGGCGACAGCAAGACGCCCTTTTGGTTCCTGTTGCTCTCTACGGTGCTCAACATTGTGCTCGACCTGCTCTGCATCTTGGTGCTGGGTTGGGACGTAGCCGGCGCGGCCATTGCCACGCTGGTGGCACAGGGAGTCTCGGCCATGCTCTGCTATTGGTACATGATGCGCCGCTTCGACGTCCTGCAAAGCACCCCGGCCGAACGCCGTTTCGACGCTCGATTGGCGCGCACGCTGCTGGCCATCGGGCTGCCTATGGGGTTGCAATTCTCCATCACGGCCATCGGAAGCATCATGCTTCAGAGCGCCAACAACGCGCTGGGCACGGTCTACATCGCCGCCTTCACGGCGGCCATGCGCATCAAAGCCTTCTGCATGTGTCCGCTCGAGACGCTGGGAATCGCCATGGCCACCTACGCCGGGCAGAACTTCGGGGCGGGCAAACCCGAACGCATCCCCCGGGGAGTGAAGGCTGCGGCCGGGATGATGCTGGGCTATTGCTTGCTGATGCTGGCCTTGCTGCTGCCCGGCGCCCGCACGCTGGCGCTGCTTTTCGTGGATGCTTCGCAAACCGACATCCTCGGCGGGGCGGCGCTTTTCCTGCACATCTCGGTGGCTTTCTTTCCCGTCTTGGGGCTGCTCTGCATCCTTCGGTACACCATTCAGGGGGTGGGGTATACCAATTTGGCGCTCTTTTCGGGCGTTTCGGAGATGATTGCCCGCATCGCCGTGAGCCTTTTTGCCGTGCCGGCCTGGGGATTCATCGGGGTTTGCTTCGGCGATCCGATGGCCTGGATTGCGGCCAATTTGTTTCTGGTTCCGGCCTTCTTCTTTGTTTACCGGCGCCTGAAAAGAAGAATGAAGTGCCCTATATAATAAGGTACGCGCGCGAGAGGCTGCTATAAATAACCGCTTCGTTTTGGCAATTAAAAGATAAGTACTATTTTTGCAGGCTCATTGCCGCCGGAAAAAGCGGTAGATACTAACTCATTAAAATAGAAATCATCAAATGAATATCTCATTAGAAAACATTGACAAAGTCACTGCGTTGCTCACTGCCAAGGTGGAAAAGGCCGATTACCAGGAAAAAGTGGAGAAGGCCTTGAGGACCCGTCGGCAAAAAGCTGAAATCCCGGGGTTCCGTAAAGGGATGGTCCCGATGAGCTTAATGAAGAAAATGTATGGTCATACGGTGCTGGCCGAAGAGGTCAACCGCTGCCTGTCGGAGGGAATCAACAACTTTCTAAAAGATAATAAGGTGGAAATCATCGGCGATCCGTTCCCCGATGACGAGCGCCAACCCGAGGTAGACTTCGACACCATGGAGGAGTTTGTCTTCACCTACGACCTGGCATTAGCCCCCCAAGTGGACGTCGAACTGAGTAAAGACTACATCGTTCCCTGCTACAACATCGCCATAAGCGACGACCAACTCGAGGCACAGGTGAACGCCTACCGCCAACAATACGGCCGCTATGAGCAGGTAACCGCCTATGAGGAAAACGACATGCTCAAGGGATTGCTCGTGGAACTCGACGATCGGGGCGCACCTCTGGAAAAGGGTGTCCGCGTGGAAGGCGCCATTATGATGCCCTCCTACATGAAAAACGACGAGCAAAAAGCGCTGTTTGCCGGCGTGAAGGTGGGCGATAGCATTGTGTTTCACCCGCACACCGCCTGGGATGGCAACGAGAGTGAACTGGCCTCGCTGCTGAAAATAAAGAAAGAAAAGGCCGGGCAGATGCGCTCCAACTTTAGCTTCACCGTAGGGGAGATTACCCGTTACCTGAGCGGAGAGATCAACCAGGAGCTGTTCGACCATGTCTTTGGCCAGGGGGTTGTCACCACCCAGGCCGGTTTTCGTGCCCGCATCAAGGAGCAGATGGTGGCTCAATTCCAGCCCCAAAGCGACTATAAGTTTGTCATCGACATGCGCCAGGCGATGTTTGACAAGAAGGGTCTGGTCGAGGTTTCCATCCCGTTCATCAAGCATGTGTTGCTCGACTTGAGCAAAGACAAAGACGGACAAGAGGTGGAAGAGGGCGTTGATCATGCCCTTCGCGAGCTGACGTGGCAATATTTCCGCGGCAAACTCGCCGACAAGTATGATATTAAGGTGGAAGACGACGAGGCGTTGGGGATGGCAAAGTCCGACATCCGCGCCCAATTTGCCCATTTTGGCATGGTCAATATCGCCGAAGATATGATTGTAAGATATGCCCAAGAGACGCTCGAGAAGAACAAATACGACTACTACTTCCGCGTAGTTGAGCACAAACTGATTCCGTTCTTTAAAGAAGCCGTCACCGTAGAGAACAAAACCGTGAGCATCGAAGAGTTCAATGCCCTGTTTCAGAAATAAGAAAGGAGCTATATAATATGAATACCTTGAACGATTTTAGGAAGTATGCCACCGGACACGTGGGAATGAATGCGCGGGTCTTGGACGAGGTGATTCGCTCGCAGGCCGGCTATCTGAATCCCTACATCCTGGAAGAGCGTCAGCTTAACGTCACCCAGCTGGATGTTTTCTCCCGTCTGATGATGGACCGCATCAT
>JAISHB010000037.1 GCA_031262785.1 Prevotellaceae bacterium | reverse complement strand
CAATGCCCGAGGCGGCTGCGAGCGAGACGCCGTAGAGGAGGGTGGCCTCGCCGCGGGCAAACTCCTGCCCGGTGTTGCGGTTGATTGCTACCCACGTGGTGTCACTCACGCCCATCTCTTCGTCGAAGAAGGGTTGGGGAACCATTTCAATAAGTTGATTGCGTTTGACGATGACCGACATGATGGCGAAGATGTTGTCGGCACGCCGGTAGAACCGCTCCTTGATGCCTGTGGCGCCGCCTGCGGCAGTTCCGGCTGCCCCGAAGAACTTGCCGAAGACATCCAACATGCCGTCGACGGTGACGCCCCCGCGCTTCAGCTCGGTGGCCGCAATGAAGAACGAGTCCACCTGCAAGGTGGTCAGGGAGTCTGGCTCGAACTCTTGGATGAAGGCATCATACCTGGCGCGAACCTTCGCCTCCCGTTCTTTCTTCTTGGCATCTTTCTTTTGTTTACGCTCTTGTTTGGCGTTCTCTTTCTCTTGCCTGGCTTGTGCCTTGGCTTGTTCCTTCTTCTCTTTTTCGGTTAACTCTTGCGAATAGAGGGACGGGGTGACTGCTGAAAGACAGAGGCAGAGCAGCAGCAATCGGAAAATTTGTTTCATAGAATATGAGATTTTATGAAGCGGCCGGTGCCCACGCACGAGGGGACGTTTCGGGTTTATATAAATAGATATAAGCTCAAACTATTCGTATCATGAAAAAAACTTAGCGGGGAAAGGGGGTGTTTCATAGCCTTCGTTGCTGGCAAAGATACAATATAGCGCTCTTCATCGCTCACGTTTCGGATGCCTATTCAACCAGCAGGAACTTCATTCGTCTTAACCGGCGGTTTTGTCCGGCCAAGCCGGAGGCATCCCAGCCCCAAGGGCAGGAAATAGTTTTGGTCAGCGGACGATACGGATGGCTCCCGCCCGTGAGCCGAAGGTGTCGCGGGCGGGAGTAAAAAGTGTCTTGGTCAGGAGCAAAAAGTATCATGGTCAGGAGCAAAAAGTATCCTGCCCATGAGCAAACGGTATCTTGGTCATGAGCAAACGGTATCTTGCCCAGGAGCCGAACGTATCCCGGGCAGGAGCAAAAAGTGTGGAGAGCGGGAGCACGCAGACTCCCGCAGCAGGCTAACGCGTCTTCTTCAAATTGGTGGTTTGCCAGCTATACTGCCGGACGTAGCGCTCGTAGACAGGCTCGTCGTTGCTGCCTGCGCTGCGCAAGAGGCGGCGAATCTCTTCTTGCTGGTCGGGGGTGATGAGGCTCTCCTGCCGCATCCAGCGATAGTAGTTGTTGCGACCGAATGTCTGCAGGAAGCGCTGCTTGAGGCTTTGGGCGGTTTCGTAGGGTAAGCGGTCGAACAGGTGGGCAATGCCGGTGGCAAACGTCACCTGCTCGGAAGGATAGAACGAGTGGCAGTTGGCCGCCGTGAGCCGGGGGTTGAGGATGGTGATGGTCTGGCTCTGCTCCAGCTGGTGAGCGGCCAGGCGGTAGGACATGCACTCGGCGGCGCGCTCGCACTGCCCGTTGAGGCAATAGACAAAGTTCTTGGGGACGATGGTGTAATCAAATTCTTCGTTCATTTTTCTGCTTGTTTTTTAATTTGTTTATGTTGGGTTAGTCATCACTCATACCAGGGACGGCAAGGGGTGCTGCTCATCTCGAACTCTACGGTGACACCGCTTCGGATTTGGCGGTGTGTCAGGTAGCTCTTGCGATAGGGTTGTCCGTTGATCTTCACCTGTCGGATGTAGATGTTCTCCCGGCTTACGGCCGGAGCCACCACCTTGAATAGGGCACCGTCTTCGAGCCGCAGGGTAGCTTGCCGGAACTGCGGTGTGCCTATTTCGTAGCGTCCGCTGACCGGGTCTACCGGATAGAAGCCCAGCGCGCTGAACACATACCAGGCCGAGAGTTGTCCGCCTTCGTCGTCGCCGCACAGACCGTCGGGCTGGTTCGTGTAGAACTCACGCATGATGCGGGCGGCATAGCGCTGTGTCTTCCAGGGCTGTTTGGCGCTGTTGTAGAGGTAGATGAGGTGTTGCCGGGCTTCGTCGCTGTGCCGGTAGGCTCCGATGACTCCCCGAAGGGAGGCTGCCGAGAGGTGCTTGCCCGAGGGAGAGTAGGTGAAGAGCGAGTCGAGCCGGCGGGCAAAGCGGGCGGCTCCTCCGGTGTGCCGGATGAGGCTCTCCAGGTCATACTGCATCCACTGGAAATAGGAGCGGTCGCCCTGTTGCAGGCATTGGGTGCGATAGGCTTGCGAGCGATCGTCGAAGAGGGCGGCAGTCTCTTTGTCGTTCAGCTTCTCGGCCATGCGGGCAATGCAATAGTCGTCGTAGGCATATTCGGCCATCCGGCCGCCGGAGACCTCGAGGGCATAGTCGTCGTCGTTGGCCGTGGCAATGCAGGCCCTCAGGGCGTCATGGGGGTTGAAGTCGCCGATGCCCTTGAGGTAGGCGTCTACAATGACGGGCACGGCGTGGTAGCCCACCTGCGGGTTGAGTTCGTGACCGTAGATGGGCAAAACGGGCAAGCGTCCATATTGCTGGTAGAAGGCGAGAAACGACTTAATCATGTCGTTGACACGTCCTTCTTCCAAGTAGGTGAAGAGCGGATGCACGGCGCGGTAGGTGTTCGACAGCAGGAAGGTGTCGTAGTTCTGCCAGCCGTAGGCCTGGTGTATCTTCTGGTCGGCTCCGCGGTAGCTTCCGTCGGCATCGCAGAAGAGGGTGGGCGCCAACATGGTGTGGTACAGGGCGGTGTAGAACTTGACCTTCCCGCGGAGGTCGTCGCTCTGGATGCGGATGTGCGAGAGGGCTTCGTTCCAACTCTCGCGGGCATCGTAGAGGTAGGAGTTGAAGTTGTTGTCGGGCGCTTCGCTCTGCAGATTACCGGCCGCTCCCTTCATGCTAACGCCCGAGAGGGCGGTGCGCAGCACAATCTGTTCGCCGTTGGAGGTGTGGAAGTCGAACCGTGCCAGCACGGCTGTTCCGATGCGGGTGCCTTCGGCTACGATGGAGGTGGTATCGAGGCGTACCTTCTCGAACGGGCGCGAGAAGCGGGTGCAGAAGTAGACCTGTTGGTGCGGCACCAGGCCGTCGGACATGCGGTAGCCTTGTATGGTTACCGAGTCTACTATCTCGATGTGTGAGTCGGTAGTCCGGTCGCGTCCTTGCGCGTGTCGCAGGTTTAAGAAGATGGCGGCGGCGGCTTGGGGGAAGGTGTAGCGCTGAATGCCGCACCGCTTGGTGGCGGTCAGCTCCACCTGAATGTTGTAGTCGGACAGCCGCACTTGGTAGTAGCCGGCACCGGCCGCTTCTTCATCGTGACAGAAGCGCGAATAGATGCCCAGCGGGGCGGGTGCTTCCCGATAGGGGAGGGTGACGGGCAGGAAGGAGATGTCGTAGAGGTCGCCCGCACCGCTGCCCGAGAGGTGGGTGTGGCTGAATCCGTTAATGGTGCTGTCGGGATAGTGGTAGCCCGAGAAGTGATCCCTGCCGGCTTGTCCGTTGTCGGGACTTAATTGTACCATGCCGAAGGGTACTTGTGCCCCCGGATAGGTGTTACCAGCCCGATCGGTACCGATGAGCGGATTGACATATTTGGCTGGTGCGTCCTCATGCATATCCGACCAGGTAGATATGCAAGCTTCAAAGCAGAGGGTGAGGAAGGTTAAGCAGGCAAGCCCGATTGATTTCATATCAAAAAGAGTTGTTTAACTTTAGCATTACGATTACGTCCTGGCAAAGGTATCGTGAATCGCTATGAAATGCAAACATCTACGCTCTTTTTACCTGTTTGGGGGCGGAAATGGGGGCGGGTTATCTGCTGCCGTACAGTTTTTCGATCAGGTCGGGACGTCCAAGACGTCTCAATTCTTGGCAGAGAGGTTTGCGCATCTCGGGCTTGTACCAGAAGAAGAATTGGCGTTGTGCCAGCTTCTCTTGGGGCGTGCGGGCACTGAAGATGCGCTCGAGGGTGTAGGGATGATAGCCGGTGTACCACATTTCGGTGGCCACGGTCATGGGCGTGGGAGTGAAGTCTTGTACCTGCTCGAGGTGGAAGTGGAGTTGTTTGGTCAGTACGGCCAGCTCGGCCATATCTTCCCGGGTACACCCCGGATGGCTGCTGATGAAGTAGGGGATGAGTTGTTGCTGCAATCCCTCCTCGCGGTTGATGCGCTCGAAGAGCCGGCTGAAGGCTTCGAACCGGGTAAAGGAGGGCTTGCGCATCAGACCGAGCACCCGCTGGGAGGTGTGTTCGGGGGCAACCTTGAGTCGGCCGCTCACGTGATGACGAATCACTTCGCAGGCATACTCGTCGCTGCAGATGTCGTAGCGGATGCCGCTGCCGATAAAACTCTTCTTGACCTCGGGCAGTGCATCTACGGCACGATAGAGGTCGAGTAACGGCCGGTGGTCGGTATTCAAATTGGGACATACTCCCGGATGGATGCACGAGGGGCGCTTGCAGCGACGGCACACGCTCAGCTCTTTTCCTCCCATCCGGTACATGTTGGCCGACGGACCGCCCAAGTCACTCAGGTAGCCTTTGAAGTCGGGCAGGGCGGTGATGGCCTTCACCTCGCGCAAGATGCTCTCTTTGCTGCGGCTGACAATGAATTTACCCTGGTGTGCCGAGATGGTGCAGAAGGCGCATCCTCCGAAGCATCCGCGGTGAATGTTGACCGAGAACTTAATCATGTCATAGGCCGGAATGCGTTTCCCCCGGTATCTGGGATGGGGCAGGCGGGTGTAGGGAAGATCGAACGAATGGTCGAGCTGGTCGGTGGTCATGGGAGGGTAGGGCGGATTCACCACCACGGTGGCTTCGCCCGTCTGTTGCAGGATGCGGGCTGCGGCATAGCGGTTACTCTCTTCTTCGATGGGGCGGAAGTTGGCCGCCTGCTTCTTCTTATCCTGCAGGCAGGCTTCGTGCGGGAAGAGCGTGATGTCTCCCGCTTGCGGGGGCACTACACCTCTATTATATAAGTAGGCAATCTGGGGCAGGTCGTACAGGATGGATTCCAATTGTTCGCTCCCCAGCAGGGGGGCATCGGTCTGTTCCTTCTCCTGCGAGGCTTTTTGCCGGATGCGGCAGGCCAGCTCCACAATGGGCATTTCGCCCATGCCGTAGACCAGTAGGTCGGCTTTGCTCTCTACCAGGATGCTTGGTTTTAACCGGTCTTGCCAATAGTCGTAGTGGGTTAGACGACGCATGCTGGCTTCGATGCCGCCCAACACCACCGGCACGTTGGGATAGAGCTGCTTGAGCAGTTGGGTGTAGACAATCGAGGGGTATTCGGGACGCATATCCACTCGGGCATCGGGGGTGTAGGCATCGTCGCTGCGCAGTCGGCGGTTGGCGGTGTATTTGTTGACCATCGAATCCATACATCCGGCGCTGACGCCGAAGAATAGACGCGGGCATCCCAGCTTTTTGAAGTCGCGCAAGTCGTCGCGCCAATTGGGTTGGGGAACAATGGCTACCCGCAGCCCTTGAGCTTCGAGAATACGCCCGATCACCGCCGCACCGAATGAAGGGTGGTCTACGTAGGCATCTCCGCTGAAGAGGATGACGTCGAGCCTCTCCCAGCCCCGTTGTTCTACCTCTTTTTTAGTAGTGGGAAGCCACGTCATAGTCATAGGGTAAATTGCACGGTCATCGACTCGCCGTCGTAGATTTCTCTGAAACCGATGTGTTGCTCGGAAAGATACTCTTTGAGGTCGTTGAAGGCTGCGGCATTGTTCAGGATGATTTCCAGCTTTTCGCCTTTGGGCGTGCGGCAGACGGCCAGCATGGCGGGAATCAGCGGACTGTATGGTTTCTGCCCGCGGGTATCGATGGTGATCATGATTCTTCTTCGTCTTCTTCTGTTTCGGTGGAGTGCTGGGCAGAGAGCCATTGCAAGTAGAGGTGGATGAGCTGTTGCAATCCGAAGGCCTTCATGTTATTATGATAAATTACGTCAATGCAAAGGTCGAGCAACTCTTTGCTGTCTTCCTCTTGCGAAGCAATGAGCGATCGAATGTTGAGTTTTAGCTTATCCAATACCGTTTCGTCTACGATGCCGTTGCTGTCGATAAGATGACGAAAGAGGCCGTAGCGCTCTATGGTGGCGAGATTCTCTTCGGAGATTTCAATGTGACGGCTACCGCTGAGATTTGTTTGAATCGTATACATGTTGTTCGGCTTAAAGGGTTCTACATGAAGCACAAAGATAGTTGATTTTTTATAAGGCTTGCTGTTTGCAGGAATAAACTTTACTACCTTTGCACGCTGAAAGATAAAAGGGGCAACCAAGCACTCTTTCAGGAGAGATTCAAAAAGGTATTAGCTAACATTTAAAAACTTAAGAAGTATGATAAGAACAAAAGCGCTCTTAGTAATCCTCGACGGATGGGGATTGGGCGACCACAAGAAAGATGATGTGATATTTAATACACCCACTCCCTATTGGGATGAGTTGTTGGCAACCTATCCGCACTCGCAGCTTCAGGCAAGCGGTGAGAATGTGGGATTGCCCGACGGACAGATGGGTAATTCCGAAGTGGGACACCTCAACATCGGCGCCGGTCGCATTGTCTACCAAGATTTGGTGAAAATCAACCGTGCCTGTGCAGATAACTCTATCCTGCAGAATCCCGAAATCATTTCCGCTTTTTCCTACGCCAAAGAAAAGGGGAAGCGCATTCATTTCATGGGACTAACCTCCAACGGAGGTGTGCACAGCTCGTTCGACCATCTCTTTAAGCTTTGCGACATCGCCAAAGAGTATGGAATAGAGCAGGCATTCATTCATTGCTTCATGGATGGTCGCGACACCGACCCCAGGAGCGGCAAAGGGTTTATTGAACAGCTCGAAGCACATTGTGCACAGAGCGCGGGCAAGATAGCCTCTATTATTGGCCGCTACTATGCCATGGATCGCGATAAGCGTTGGGAGCGCATCCGCGTTGCCTACGATTTGTTGGTGAACGGAGAAGGCAAGCAGGCAACCAACCTGCCGCAAGCCATGGAAGAGTCGTACAACGAAGGCGTGACCGACGAATTTATCAAACCGATTGTCAATGCCAACGTCGATGGAACTATTAAGGAGGGCGATGTGATTATCTTCTTCAACTACCGCAACGACCGCGCCAAGGAACTCACCATTGTGCTCACCCAGCAAGATATGCCCGAAGCCGGTATGCATACCATCCCCAATCTGCAATACTATTGCATGACTCCCTACGATGCCTCTTTCAAAGGTCTGCACATCTTGTTCGACAAAGAAAATGTCGACAACACGTTGGGTGAATACCTTTCGTCGAACCGTTTGGTGCAACTGCACATCGCCGAAACGGAGAAATACGCACACGTCACCTTCTTCTTCAACGGCGGACGCGAAGCTCCCTACCAAGGGGAAGATCGCATCCTGGTTCCTTCTCCCAAAGTGGCTACTTACGATCTCAAACCCGAGATGAGTGCCTACGAGGTGAAAGATAAATTGGTAGCCGCCATTCGTGAAAATAAATACGACTTCATTGTGGTCAACTACGCCAATGGCGACATGGTGGGACACACCGGTGTCTACACCGCCATCGAGAAAGCGGTGGTGGCCGTAGATGCTTGTTTGAAAGAGACCATCGAAGCTGCCAAAGCCACCGGTTATGAAGCCATCATCATTGCCGACCACGGCAATGCCGATCATGCGTTAAACGACGACGGAACGCCCAATACGGCGCACTCGCTGAATCCGGTTCCCTGCATCTACGTGTCGGAAAATCATTCGGTGCCCGTGGCCGACGGACGTTTGGCGGACGTATCCCCCACCATTCTCACCATCATGGGATTGCCGATTCCCCGGGAAATGACCGGTAAGGTATTGATCAAGCTATGATACAAATAGGCGATGTTGTAGTGAGCTTCGAGGTTTTGCGCCAGAAGTTTTGCTGCAACCCGGAACAATGCAAGGGCGCGTGCTGCATCGAAGGTGATGCGGGCGCGCCCGTTGCCGTTGAGGAGATTGCCCGATTGGAAGAGGCGTTGCCTGTTATTTGGGAGCGTCTTTCGCCCGAAGCACGCGAGGTAATTCGTCGGCAAGGCGTTGTCTACACCGATGTGGAGGGTGATGTGGTCACCTCCATCGTCAACGGGAAAGATTGTGTGTTTACCTGCTACGACGAGCGCGGCTGCTGCTATTGCGCCCTCGAAAAAGCGTATCGTGCCGGAGAAATATCCTTTCAGAAGCCCATCTCCTGCCATCTCTATCCCATTCGGATGAAAGATTTCGGCCCGTTCAAAGCGCTGAACTACCATCGGTGGGAACTTTGCAAAAGTGCCGTATTACTTGGCGGGCACCACGATTTACCCCTCTATCGTTTCCTTAAGGAACCGCTCATCCGCCGGTTTGGGGAGGCATGGTATGCCGAGCTGGAAGAAGCGGTGGTTGAGTTGCGGAAACAGCAGTTGATATGATATAACAATTAATAGTAAGTCAAACTATGCTGGTCAAGTGCAGGATGTTTTTGAAGTGCAAACTCATAAAAAGAGACGATTCGTTGGTGAACCGTCTTATCAATGTATATTTCTAACATGTGTGGAAGTCTCGGTGAATGCGTTCCAGCATTAGTCGTTTCGATTCGGTGAGTGATATGCAATTCAACTGCAACTCTTCTTCAGAAATGGCTTCATATTGTTTTGGCAAAGTTGCAGTGGGTTGGCAAGTTACATCCTTCTCTATTGCGAGGCATGGCATTGCTTTCCGGATTTTATCTATTTTCTTCATACGGTGATTATTTGATGTTGCAAATATAGCCAATCATCTTCTAAATTTCAAGAGCCTCCTGAAATTATTCCTTGTGTAATCAGATGCGCATTCCGCTGTGGTAGTTCAGGCTGAATGGATGTGTTGCAAGATAAGCAATAGTAATCATGCGGCCTGTTGAGCATTTAAAAATAGCAATGTATAGTTTCGCAACTCCATTGCTGCTTTATTACTTTAAAAGCTTCTTTGTCGCTTTTGCATTTGTTTAGTATTATATAATTGGAAAAATTTATTCACTTTTTAGTGTATAAACAATTTCATAAAATAACTCTTCATCGTAGTAGTCTGGCCAATACAACGTAAGTTTATTGCCTCTAACAGTACCTTCAAGGGGGGTATCACTCTCACGATAGATAATAATATCTGGCGCATCATATTCGTATGTATACGTATCGGAAGTTATAATAACATCCTCTTGGTATATAGTGACCTGTGATGAGGTAGTAAATCGAAGTTCCTCGAAAGACGGGTCAAAATCAAAACGCCATGTTGTTCCGACCAAGCTATCCGGCGCTGTGCCTTCGTTATCATCACTCGAACAAGCCGTAAAGCTCAATGCTGTTATTAGTAGGAGACAGCTTCCTATCAATCTGATACTTTTCATTTTTCTATAGGTGTTAATAAATACAACTTGGTTATACTGTTTACAAAAAGGATGTGTACGTTGCTATTTTATCAACGAAACCACTATTTCATTTTCAAAGAACAGATAGGTGTATGAATCGTACATCCATTCTTCTTTGATTCCTTGTTTTTGCACGGAAGCAGGTTTTCCAAAAGCCAATAAGCACTCCGATTTATTCATCCCTTTGACCACATCCTTGCTCTTAATCTCTGCCCAATGCGTAATGGTGGGGACGGAATTCGTGGTGATGGCTTCCAACAGTTGTTTGATTCTCTCTTTATAAAGCGTTGCAAATTCATTTAAATGCTCTTTGTGCTTTGGCTTCTTCTCGGGCTGTAGTTTTTCAAAAACCAACCGTTTGACCAATTTAATCACACTGGTTTCCGCTTCATAGGTGATGTCTGAAGCTAAAATCGTGATGATATTATCCACCACCTTGACCAATAATAGATAACGATAGCGGGATGCACTTCGAGGATTTGTCAGTACCGATTCCAGTAGGTATTGCTTTTTATCATAATCTATATCAATTGTGCTTTTCTCCTCTTGGCTTTCCCGATTTTCCGGTTCCCGATTTTCAATACTCCACAAAAGTGCATTTATAAAGATGGCTTCTGCGGAAGAGGGTTTGTCGAGGGTGTGAAATTCGGAAATGACGATGCTCCCCTTCACTTCAGCATACGGAGAAGAAATGGTTTCTTGTGCATGGAGTGGTGTACAAATCGCCGCAAGCACAAGGCAATAAAAGAATGATGTTGCAATTTTCATACAATAGTAATATGAAGCCGATACCGATTTTGGAAAATCCCAAAACCGGTATCGGAGAGATTTCTATAAGATTTTAGAATGCGTAACCTAAGCTAAACATCCAGTTCTTTTCTTTGCCGTTTTCTTCTACTAAACCGTTTTGATAGGTGATGTTGAAGTTTAATTTTTGATACCAAACTCCTACGCCAAATTGGATACCGGCACTGATACGATCTTCAAATTCGCCTAAATCGGAACTATCCCTTGCTTTACCGAACAAATGGTAGTTGGCAAAGCCACCGGCACGGGCGTCAATGGAAATATCGTCGTTTACTTTATACTTA
The DNA here is from genome assembly GCA_031262785.1 of Prevotellaceae bacterium. GTDB lineage: Bacteria > Bacteroidota > Bacteroidia > Bacteroidales > Bacteroidaceae > Bacteroides. The sequence continues at coordinate 13,910 of JAISHB010000037.1, read as the reverse complement.
TAACCGAATGTGAGAGGAATTTCCAGCTTATTAATATTTACCTTTTGATCATCGTCGCTGTCTTTATAGCCTTTGGTGGCTAATTGCAATCCGGAGTTCCAAAATACGCCGCTACCACCAATGGGACTATCAAAAGCGATACCAACATTATAGCCGAAAAGGGCATCGTAACCCTCTCCATGCTCAACGCTGATATTTGCAATGTTGGCACCTGCCTTTACATACCACACGGTGGAAGATTTGGCTTTTTTAAATGAAGTACTGGTTACTACTTGTGCACTTACAGTGGCAGAAACAAAGGCTGCCAACACAAAAAATAAAACTTTTTTCATACGTACTAAAAATTAATAATTAATTAATGGATTATTTGATTTTGAGGAATTCTACCATGTGGGTGCTATTTCACTGCATCTGAGTTCTTGGCCTGATTTCCGCCCAAAGATTGCGTGGGATTGACCACATTGTATTTATATCGTGTGCCATACACCTGTTCTATCCATTTGTAATCTTCTTCTTTTTCGGCCACTTTCCAGTTTTCATACTTGGCGGGAAAACCAATCACCGTAATTTCAAGTCCTTTCTTCACTGTTCGCACGTCAAAAGTGGGAGCCACTATCACGTCGGCATCCAGTTTTTGTGCCGTAAGATAGAGCGCATTGATCTTTAGGTTTTCCAAGTCTTGCACCGTCATTTTAAGAATATCCACATCCGGAAAAGGCCAAATGGCTTTTTGTCTTTCGGTGGTGGTCACATGCAAATCTACAACCAACGGACGCACAAAAATTTGTTGTTGGGGTTCAATCATGCGGCTTTGCGATTGCCTGTACTCGCCTTTCGACTGCGCAGTTGCATTTTGTGTCAGCCCCGCAAGGACGACTACGAAAGTTAATAGAAAAGATATTTTTTTCATATAAATAAGAATTGCCCGCAATTCCCAGACGGATTGTTTTTGAAAGAAGAGGCGTGGGAACTTAGAAACGCCCTTCGATAGATTTATGAATATGGTATTCTACTTTTTAATAAAAATAAAAGGGCATTCTTCTCCTACTGAAGTGTCTCCATAATATGTTAGAGACATTTTGTTGCCTTTAACAGTACCTTCAAGCGTATTCCACTCATTAATATAGATGGTAATATCAGGTGCATCATATTGGTATGTAAGAGTAAATGTTTCATACATGCTTGATACGAGTTTCACCATTGATGCGGTAAATTGAAGTTCTTCATAATCCCCATCTTCATAATCATAATCATGACGCCACGTTGTTCCAGCCAAACTATCCGGTGCTTTGCCTTCATCATCATCACTTGAGCAAGCCATAAAACTCAATGCTGTTATTAGTAGGAGACAGCTTCCCATCAATCTGATATTTTTCATTTTTCTAATGTGTTAATTATTTGAACTTAGTTATATTGTTTGCAAAGGTATGCGAACCTTCCCAAACGAATTGTAACAATCCGTATCCCATTCGGACACAAATCGTATCCAATTTGGAAACACGACGAATAGCGGGTAGAACTAATTTTTCAAACCAAAGAAACCCTCCCGCCCGAGGATTTTTCATTTCTCAAACTTGAGAAACCCTCCCGCCCGAGGATTTTTAACTTCTCGAAACTAAGAATCGTTTCCGCCCGAGGATTTTTAACTTCTCGAAACTAAGAATCGTTCCCGCCCGAGGATTTTTAACTTCTCAAAATTGAGAAACGTTTTCGCCCGGGGATTTTTAACTTCTCGAAACTAAGAATCGTTCCCGCCTGAGGATTTTTAACTTCTCAAAACTGAGAAACCCTCCCGCCCGGGGATTTTTTATTTCTCAAACTTGGGAAACATTCCCGCCTAGGATTTTTCGTTTCTCAAACTTGGGAAACGTTTTTGCTCGGAAGTATTGGATCTTATAAGTTTCTATTTGGCGGAATAAAAGGTGGCATAAAATGGCAGCAAACGGTTGAAAATCAAGGAGTACTATCTTATTCTGTCATACCTTGGCGGAATAAATGGCGGAATAAACAACCGCGCCTCACACCTCCGTCTCCTCCTCCTCAAACAAGATATGTTTTTCCTCCAGCCTGCTGATGATCTCGAAGAAGTTGTAACGCAGGATGATGCTGATGCGTAGCAACAGCGTCGTATCTAAGCTGGGTTTTTCGAATATCTTGTAGATATTTCCCCGCTCGTAACACAATTGTTTAGCCAGCCAGGCGGCAGGACGCCGCTGGCGACGAAGTTCCTCTTTGATTAGGTGGCCTATGTGTGTCATAGCATGATATAATTGCAAGTTCTTTCAGTGGTTGGAGGAGCAAAAGTAAGAAACCTTGAAAGAAAGTCCGCCTTTGGGTTGTATCTGATGTGGATACGAATTGTATCCAATCGGGATACAAAAAAAGGCGGAACCATTCGACCTATTCTCGTCTGAGGTACCGCCAAGCACCTTGCCTGCGAATAAGTACGAACGGTTCACGCCCGAGAGGCGTGAACCTTCACTTACTTATTCTCGCAGTCATCTAATTGGCGGTTTTCAGGCGAGAGAATAAGAGCGTAAGCTCATTATATATGTGGTATGTCGAACGGAATCGCTATTCCTTGATTGTTTCGGCACAAAAGTACAAGTTTTTGGGGAATTTTTAGCAGATTGGGGAGTAATTGTTGTTACTTCCACAAAAGTTCATCCTGCCAATTGTCAGGAAAGCCCATTGCCCGTGTGTCAATGGTCGGATATTCTGCTAATAGGGATTTCAACTTTTCTGTAAGCGTGTTGTTCGGTGAGACTGTGAATAAGAGATATTTGATGATGCAGATACGGAAGTACACACGCCTCATGTTAGTTTGGGGACTTATCCACGGATGAATAGGATCTTTAAGCATGTGGGAAGTCATCGGTATCTCTTTATTCCATATCCGCGCATGATGTCCGCACAGGTTGCGAAGGTTAGATAGAATCAACATCCAAGAGGCAAAAACCGGCATAGGTATGCCAAAACGCAAAGCGATCTTTTTCTTCAGGCTCTTACGATAAAAGTTGTTGTACAGGTTATACAGCACTCCTAATGGGATAATCTCTGCTATCATCCATGATGGAGGATAGGCATCAGCATATTTTTCTCTAAAATGGGAAATGAACTCTTCTCTTGTCTTATCTAATTCCGATTGAATCAGAGTGAGCGTTTTGCTAAATATCTGTTGATTTTCAAAGTAATTAGGGTTCGTCATCCAAAACACATCGCCTAATTCCAAACTTATCATGTTACATAAGGCACTGCGAATGGCGACTTCTATCTTTTCTATCTCATTGAAGAGCAACATGCGCAATTTGCGGTCAAATCGATACATATCAAGTGCCATACTGAATGTGGCACCATTTTTATACCGATGTTCTTCCTTCGGCTCTTTGAGAAGTGGATGGAAATAGGCACTTAGACGAAAGTACCCGATATTCGTAAGATAGTTGATTGCTTTATTTTCATCAAGGATGAGCATCCCTCTACTTCGGAGTAGTGTTATCTGGTCAGGCGGGGTGATACCTGTTTTAGTATCGCTGACTTTCATGAGGTATAAAAATAAAACGACCCGCCTAATTTAAGCATTGTTAAGAGGCTCGGCGGGTACTGGTGCTGCAAAGATACGGTGAAATTCCTAATATCCAAGCGATTTGATGAATATTTTTGTTAGAGGTAGAAAACAAGGCGGTGGCGCAGAAATGTACTCAAAGGAATAGCTCTACCTATTCGCCTGTGGATAGAGCGGCATCCGATAGGCGCGGTGGAATCCTTTGGCATCTTCTATCTCCAGCTCGAATACCACTTCATTGGTTTGGGGGGCTATCTCCATGATGCGCCCTCCTTCCACTCCGTTGCTGAGGGTGTTGGCCAGTCCGGGGGCAAAGAGTACGTGCTTGGTTCGCGGAAGGTACTGTACGCTCGACCTCGAATGGGCATAGTACTGGGGCTGTTCGTAGCCGAAGCTCCATACCTGGCGCACGGTCATGTTCTTTTCGTCGACTTCGTACTCCACTATCCGGCTGTATTTCTCGCCCGGGGCGTTGAAGTTGCGGTCGGGGCCGTTGTCGAAGGCAAGTATATGTCCATTGGGCATCACGATGGGGGCGTGTGTCCCCCACGTCCAGTCAAACTTGGGTGTCCTTTTCTCCCCATTGATGACGGCTTGGTCGGTCACGGGGTTGCCATCTTCGTCGATGGGCGACAGCAGGTAGCGCTGGTACGGGCTTCCCCAGTCTTTGTGGGGTGAGATAATCCAGTGAAGCTGCCCGGCTCTGTTATAATAGAAGATGCCTTGAAAGCGGGCGCAGGCCACATAGCCGTCGCCCCACTCTACGATGGAGTTGTTGTGCGCCCAGTTGTGGTAAGGCTCCGGACTTCCGGCATGGTTCCACCGGCTCACGTCCAGCATATTCACCAAGTCCCACTCTTTCACCAGCTCTCCGTTGAACGGGTTGACCTCGATAATCACGTCGTGTTTGCGGGGATGCCCGTCGATGGGGCAAAAGGTTCCTTCCTTGTCGGCCGTGATGATGAGGTTGCCGGTCGATGTCTCCTTCACGTCGTGGTGAAAGTCGTAGCCCAACTTGCGGATGTCGGTGGTGCGTATCACTTCGCCCAAGGCGTTGACCACGTAGATCTTGCCGTAGATGAGGCTTCCTATCACGTAGTTGCCATCCTTGGTGGTACCCGATATGCCGCACTGGATACCTACATGTACCAGCTCCTCGGACTTGCGCCAGTCCAGTAGCCAGCGTATCTCACCGTCGGCGTCTACCATGTAGCAGATGGAGGTGTCGTTGTCGCCCTGCCCGGGGAAGTTCACCAGGTTCAGGCCGGGTTCCATCTTGTCTATTTCGGCTTTTACCGGCCTGAATACGTCGGGCATACTGCGGATGCCGATAGGCTCGGTCTTTATCTCGACGATGGTGTCGGCCTGCTCCACGCCTGCTTTGTCGCAGAAGGTGAGCCGCACCTTGTTGAGGTAGTCGGGATATAGCCCTAATACATTGATAAACTGTACCCGCCCTGTGCTGTATGGGAACGTGTGTTCCTGAACGGGGGTCTTTGTGTTCTCTTTGGGTATCACGGAGGCGCGGACCTTGCCGTCGCCGGGGAGGTATAGCCGTAGCTCGGCCGCCAGCGGACAATAGCCCGAAGGGTTGACCTTGATATAGTCGATTTGTATTCCGGTGGTCGTTGGGGAGGTGGCAAGAGGTCCCTGCTCCATGCCGTTGCCGCAGGATGTCAGGGAGATAGGAATAGCTACCATGCCAGCCCATAAAGATTTGAGGAGAATGTTCATACGTACGTTTTTGGGGAATGATTTCTATATGTGGTTACACGGATTACACAGAGAGCGTATGTTTCACTCTTCTGTGTAACCCGTGCGAATCAATGCCGGGAGAGGAGTGCTATTTCCACTCCGGACGTTGGTCGAGGGCGGTATTCGCCTCCACCTCGCTTTGCGGGATGGGCAGATACTTATGCTTGCCGGTAAAGTTGTTGGGCAACTGTCCCGGGTCCTTGGTCCGAATCAGGTAGGCGCTGAGCGCATTGTCGTCGTACCAACGGATGAGGTCATACCAGCGTAGGTTCTCGCCGGCAAACTCCAGCAGCTTCTGGTGCTTCAGCTCTTCAAAGGTCTCCTCTTTGCTGCCAAAAGTAGTTTTCTCAGGTAGCCCCGCACGTTTCCGGATGCGAGCCAAGTCTTTTGCCGCACCCGCTACGTCGTCGGTCTGCAAGCAAGCCTCGGCGTGCAGGAACAGCACTTCGGCAAAGCGTATCACACGCAGGTTGTTGTCGCGCGCTCCCACAGCGGCGGTGTACATGGTAGCACCGGAGGCCGACCACCACGACGACCATTTCTTCCACAAGAAACGTCCCGGCTTACCGTTGATAACCGGCCATTTAGCCATCGTCTCAGGGGTACCTATCTTCTTAGCGCTTGCGGCATACATGTTCTCGAAGCTAAAGCCATCTTTTCCATCTACCAGTGGCTCATATTCGCCCTTTTCGTTCTTTTTGTCACTCTTGTCTACTCCGTCGAGGTCATACTTCCCCGTGTAGAAGAGTTTGTCTCTCCGCACGTCTGCGTAGTCTGCGTAGTTGAAGAAGCAGGTGGCGTACAGGCGTTTGTCGAACTTGGAGTCGTAGCCTGCGTCACGCACTTCCTTTACGAACTCCTTGATGAGGTTGGCCGATGGCTGCATCTTGTACCAGCCTCCCTTGCTGAACTCGGGGCCGAAGAAGTTGGCCAGGTTGTTGCCCAGAAAGGCATTGGTGCCGTGCTGGCTACCCCAGGTGTCGCTTACGTTGCCATATCCGGCGTAGTCTATCTCGTAGATGGACTCTTTGTTGAACTCCGTATTGTTCTGGAAGTTGTCTTCGTACTTCGTCTCCAGGTCGTAGGTGTACGGACTGGTCATGATGATTTCGAATTGCTTCTTCGCCTCGCTGTAGTTGTTGAGCCACAGGTAGGTTTTGCCCAGCATGGCGATAGCGGCTCCCTTGGTGATGCGCCCGTTCTCTTCGGCCGGACGGGTCACGGGCAGCACCTCTGCGGCAGCCTTAAACTCGTCGATGCAGAAGTTGAGGACATCCTCTTGTGAGCTGAACGGGTGTTGCACCGCGTCTATCTCGCCCGGTTCTGTGCGCAGCACGGCTCCTTTGTAGTTCTCCGCCAGGAGGAAGTATTGGAAGCCTCGCATGAAGTGGGCCTCTCCCAGCATCACCTTCTTGAGGTTCTCGTCCATATCGACCTTGGGGGCATAATAGAGGAAGGAGTTGGCCGTGGCGATGCCTCTGTAGAGCCGTACCCATGGGTTCTCCGAGTCGTCTTTTGTCGAAGGGGTGTTGGCAAAGCTCATGATGGTCCACAGGTAGGCCTCTTCTCCGCGTGTGGGATAGAGGTCGTCGGCTCGCATGGAGTAGTGGAAGATGCCATTGTGTGCCCCGAAGTAGCCGTACATGTGGTCGCGTATGGGGTTGTAGACGGCTACCAGGCCGTTCATCACATTGTCCTCGTTGGTCCAGAAGCTACCGTTCGTTTGCTGGTTGGGGTTGTTGCCATCCAGGAAGCTCTCGCTGCACGATGATAACAGGAGGGGGGTGAAGGCCAGGACCGAGATGTATTTCTTTATGTTATTCATTGATTTGTTATTTTAGGTGGATGTTAGAAAGTCACTTGCAGGCCGAACGAGAACGAGCGGGCCAACGGATAGCGTCCGCCGTCGGTGCCCCGGGTCATGATGTTGCCTGCGTTGGAACCCGATACGCCCGTGCCCTCGTTCACGCCGAGGTCGGGGGTGTAGCCGCTATATTTGGTGAGGGTGAAGAGGTTCTCCATGGCCGTATATACGCGGATGCGTTGCAGTCCCCCTTTGAGGGTCCATTGCTGCGGCAGCGTATATCCCAGCTCCAAGGTCTTCAGGCGGAGGAAGTTCCCGTTCTCCAGCCAGCGGTCGGTATAGGCCCAGTTGTTTCCGTTGTTGTCGTTCTTGGAAGAGGGGTCGTCGCTGGCCATGTTGGTGTAGCGGGGGATGGTGGTGTTGGTGTGGTCGGGGCGCCATGCGTCGCGTTCGCTCAGCAGGTAGTTGGTCACGCCTTCCTGTTTCAGGCTGTAGTAAGCCACGGCGTTGTATATCTTATGCCCGAACTGACCGTCGAAGAAGAGGTTGAGGTCGATGCCTTTCCAGTTCATGCCGAGGTTGACACCCATCGTCATTTTGGGCAGGGCGCTACCGCGGTACTCCTTATCGTCCTCGTTGATTTTACCGTCGCCGTTGGCGTCTACGAATTTCAGGTCGCCCGGCACGGCTTTCTCCTGAATCTTCACTCCATCTTTGGTGTAAGCGTCTATCTCGGCTTGGCTTTGGAAGATGCCGTCTGTCTGGATGAGCCAGAAACCGCCGATGGGGTAACCCAGTTTGGAGTAGGTGATGGTACCGCCTCCATTGGGGTTGTATCCGCCCCATTCGGTGCGGCTGCCTATGGTCACTTTGGTCAGTTCGTTCTTGATGAAGCTGGCGTTCACGCCTACATGGTAGTCGAAGTCGCCCACACGGTTGCGGTGTGTCACTCCAAACTCAAAGCCTTTGTTCTGTACATTTCCGGCGTTCAACGTGGGGTTGCCTGCCAAGCCGAAGCTTGTAGGCTGTGGGATATCGAGCAACATATCAGTCGTCTTCTGCACGAAGTAATCGGCCGTGAGCGACAGCTTGTTGTTGAACAGTCCGAGGTCCAAGCCGATGTTCATGCTTTTGGTCTTCTCCCACGTGGTATTCAGCGGGCTTGTCCACGCATAACCGGTGATGGCGCCTTTGGTGTACCACGTATTTCCAAATACACCATTCATGCCGGTCTCCACGGTGGCCTGCGTGGCATATCTCCCTATGCCGTTCGTATTGCCCAGCACGCCATAGCCTCCGCGTATTTTCAGCTCGTTGATGGTACGTTTCAGGGGGGCGAAGAATGACTCGTTCATGACGTTCCAACCCAAGGAGAAGGAGGGGAAGTTGCCCCAGCGATGACCGTTGGCAAACTTGCTTGAGCCATCACGACGAATGGACACACTGGCCATGTAGCGGTCGTCGTACGAGTACATGGCACGGGCAAACATGGAGACGAGTGATTCTTGCCAAGCATTTCCGTCGCCTTCCAGTGCCTTCTTGTCCGCCAAGTCAATCACGTGGAATCCTTCGGGGAGTTCATAACCTTTCACTCCAAACCCGCGGTAGTCGGTGCGTTGTGCCGAGTAGCCGAGCAGGACGTTCAGCGAATGTTTCCCAAAGTTGTTGTCGTAGTGCAACGTATTCTCCACCATCCATTGGTTTTGCCATCCGGTGGCGTCGTGTTGCGAGGTGCGGTCGTTCTGGGCTTGCTTGCTGAAGTAATAGGCCTCTACGGCATTGTAGTCGCGATTGGTGCTTTTGTTGACACCTACGTTCAGCTTATATTTCAGTCCTTTGAGGAACAGGTCCACTTCGGCCCACCCATTGAGCATCAGGTCGATGGTGTGTCGTTGGTTGTCGTTCGCTTCCAGCGAGCCTACCGGGTTGCCTGCCGCTTTGCCCCAGTCGGGGGTCATGCTCCAATGTCCGTAATAAGGGTTTTTGTCGTCGTACACGGATTGCAGGGGCAGCGTCATCACCAGCCCGTTGGTCTCCAGCTCGTCATAGCTCATCTTGCTCATCCGCATCGTGAACGTATTGCCGAGGCGTACGTGGTCGTTGAAGAAAGAGAAGGTGTTCTTGGTACGTAGGTTCCAGCTTTCGTAGCCGGTCGTCTTCATGATACCGTCTTGCTTGGTCCAGCTTCCCGATACATTGTATGTAGAAGTCTTTCCACCGCCCGAGATGTTGATGTTGACTTTTGAAAGCAACGCTTGTTTGAACACCTCATCCTGCCAGTCAGTGCCTTTGCCTTGCCACTGGGTCAGCTCGGTGTTGGGCACCGATTGTCCGTTTTTTGTGATGGTCTGAGCAATGTTGTATTGGGCGGCAAAGTCGCGGAACTGGTTGCCGTCCATTACCTCCAGCTTCTTGGCCACCGTTTGTACGCCTACGTAGGCGTCGACCGTGACGCGGGCGCTCTGTTCCTTGCGGCCGCCCTTGGTGGTGACGATAACCACGCCGTTTGCCGCACGCGAGCCATAGATGGCTGCCGCCGAAGCGTCTTTCAGTACTTCGATGGATTGGATGTCGGCGGGGTCTACCATATTGATATCGCCATACACGCCGTCGATGACGTAGAGCGGGGAGGTGGACGACATGGAGCTGATACCACGCACGTTGATGCTCATCCCTTGTCCCGGCTGTCCGGTAGTTGTCGATACGGTGACACCCGGCACCCTACCCTGCAGGGCGGAGGCGGCGCTACGTTGCACGTTGGCCTGTAGGTCCTTGGCCGATACGGACGATACGGCACCCGTCAGGTGACTCTTTTTCACTGTGCCGTAGCCGATCACTACGACCTCTTCGAGCTGTTGGCCCTCTTTAAGAACCACGTCGATGGTAGTCCTGCCATTCACGCTGATGGTTTGCTCTTCGTAGCCTACGTAGGAAAAAAGTAGTGATTGCCCTTGTTTTACCTGGAGGGAGTAGTGTCCGTCCAAATCGGTGATAACGCCACTGATGCCGCCTACCACTTGCACGGTAGCTCCCACCAGCGGATTCTTTTCTACATCCGTCACCGTGCCTCGCACCGTGACGCTTTGTTGTGCGAAGGAGCAGACGCTCAGCAGGCACAACAGCAAAACGAAACTGATATGTTTCATGCGCATTGATAAGTTGGTGTTAATTTATAATGGTTAGTTGATAGTTCCCAGGTAAGAGACTACGCTCCGTGGAGGCAGTACCAAGCGGTATGTGCCATTGGCTGTAGGTTGGAGCGGGTCGATGACTTCCCAGCGGCGGGTCTCGTCGGTGACGTAGCCTTGTAGCGCGCCCGATACATTGGCGCCTTGCAGTGCCAGCGTGAGGGTGACTTCGGCGTCGGATGGGTTGACGGCGACGGCGGTGTAGGCTTGCCCGTATTTGTATCCCGATACCATGAAGCCTCTGTCGGGGTTGTATTGTGCGGAGATGCGTCTGCTGTCTGCCGGGATGTAGCGTGAGTAGTTGCCAAACACTTCGCAACGCTTCGTCACTTCGTAGTCTGTCCGGTTCTTGTCGATATGTATCAGTCCCTCTGTCGACCAGTTGTCGGGCAAGGCGCCTGCCCACCAAACGATGGCACCGACATTGGCCTCGCAGATGTAGCGGTGGAATACCTTGGCCCAACGTAGGGCGTCGGTCATGGTGGGGTCGTACATGGTGGTGGGATCGCTGATTTCGGTGAGCCACACCGGTATGCCTTTCTCTTCGGCGGCCGTAAAGGGCGAGATGCCCGGATCCTTCTTCGTTACCGGGTCGAGGTAGCCGTGTCCGGCTGCAATAAGCGGAAACTCGGTGATTCCCGTGTTCCACGAAAGGATATTCTTTACGTAGTTTTTGCTGCCCATTATGAAGCCCAGTATGCCTGTCCACTGCCCATTCTCACCGAAGATGATGCGAGTGTCGGGATGTGTCTGCCTAAGCTTGGGGCCTAAGTTGTTGACGATAAACGGGCCGAGCGTGGTAGCTCCGGGCAGCCACAGGCAGGAAGTCCATTCGGCGGCAAACTCGGGTTCGTTGGCCGGCGAGATGGCATATACCGGCATACCGGCATTGGAGTAGGCTGTGCAGAAGTCGGACAGGTAGTCGGCATACGCTTGGTATGCGCTCGACTTGAGCGAGCCTTTCGATACGCTCCCATTGCTTTTCATACGTGCGGGAGGCGACCAGACGGAGAATATCAGTTTGTCTACCCCGTATTGTTGTTTGGCCTTCTTGGTGAGCCAGAGTTGGCCGTTCCGTTGGGCGGTCGCTTCCGCTTCTTTATTCCCTGAGGCGCTATAGTCGATGTCGAAAAACGGGTCGTCGAGTGAGAGGTTGATGTCTGCGTCCATATTGAATGTCTGCTCGTCGTAGTGCGGGAATACTTCGCCCCGCAGAATGTTGAGTCGCAGTCCATCCTGCCCGAAGAGGAGGTCGGTCACCTCGTTGCGCTTGCGATGCGCGTAGAGGTAGTCTACCCAGCCGGCCTCGGCCACGCCGAAGCCATCCATTGTCTGTTCTTCCCTGTTCCATTGCAGGACGACATCGGCTCCCGTGCCGCCCGTACCTGGCAGTTCGGGGTTCTCGCAGGAGTATAGGCCACCCACAAAGAGGGCGGATACTAAAGTGTAGGATAAGCATTTGTTTTTCATTGCCTTTTGTATTGGTTAATAATTGTGCAAAGATAAGGCGTTGCACAGTGCCGCTTAAATGATATTTTTTCTAAAAGCAATGAAAAATCAGCGTTCTGCGGCTGGTCAGACTATCGTTTTGTTCTTCCGGTAGTTGTCGCGGAACTCGGTAGGTGTTATCCCTTTCTTCTTCTTGAAGGCACGGTTGAAGTTGGACTGGTTGTTGAATCCGCACTTGTCGCACACCTCGGCTATGGACTGGTCGGTGTCTACCAAAGCGCGGGCAGCAAAGCCTATGCGAATGTCAACCAGCAGGTCTACGAAGCGGCTTCCGGTCTGTTGCTTGATGAAGCGGTTGAAGGCGGAGGGACTCATGCCGATGTGTCCGGCTACGTCGGGCATATAGATGACGGAGGGGTAGTGCTCTTTGAGGTAGTTCATCACGCGTTCCAGCCGGTTGTCCACTTTCTGTGGTAGGACGGCGGTGAAGGAGCGGCTGGCCAGTTGCCGCATTCCGGTGGATAGCGACAGCTCGTGGAGCAGGCCGAATAGTTTTATCAAGGCGTAGAAGCCTTCCGTCTCCTTAATCAGCTCCGACAGCAACGGGCGTACCCGCCGGATGGTAGCTTCGTCGAACGCTACGCCGTTGCGGGCGGCATCGAACAGTGACTTGAGGCTCGAGAGCTGTTCACGGCCGAGGAAGGTGTCGCTCATCAGGTCGGGATGCATCTGGATGGTCACTTCGTAGATGTCGGACGACTGATTCCGGTGGTCGAACCAGGCATGTTCCAGGCGAGGGTTGGCCACGAATACTAAGTCGACATCGCCTATCTCCTCCATGGAGTCGCCTACGATGCGCAGGGCACCGGCGGCACGCTCAATAAGGTTCAGCTCGTATTCGGGGTGTACGTGTACAGGAAAGTCGAAGTGATCTTTCTTGCGTTCGATAATGATGAAGCAGTCCTCGGCCGAGAGGGGCGAGACTTCTTCAAGGATAGATGCGGTATTAGAGGTCCTTTTCATCGCATTAATATTTAAATGTTTAGGCAAAAGTACGGATAATATTTGGAATACGGAAGTGATGAGGCTAAATATATTGAGCTTTCGCCCGTAAAAAAGCACTGTGATATTCCACCCAATAGGAGCTTAGGGGAATGAAGGATGAAGAATTAGGAACGAAGAATGGGTGGGCGAGAAGGAGGCGGTAAATTGGGGCTTAGAGAAGAGGGTACGCGGATGGGCACGCTCTCATGGGCGGATGCCCATCGGCGTACGAGCGCATGCCCATCCGCCCACGAGCCGATGGGCATGCGCCCAAACCTCCTCCAGAGGATGCTTGCAAGACATAGGGTAAGCCGCTGTAGGTCACGCTGCATAAACTGAAAAAACACGGCCGTGAACCTCTTCATTCACGGCCATGAACTGATACAAACACGGCCGTGAACCGGTTCATTCATGGCCATGTTTTTTTATTTCATGCTGCGTAAATGTAGAGCGTATAGTATAGAATATTGATGGACAGTCAAGATGCCCATCCCGTCCGACCCCTTCTCTACCGGAGATTTGTGCAACACCCCCTTACGCACTCATGCATTCACTTTCTCATCGGGCTTTGCGTGCGCAAGGGGTAAAAGTGATACCTCCCCGAGACAAGCAAGTGAGTTGCCTCTTGCGAATAGATAAAAATAAACAGATATATACCCTGTTCGGGATGGTTTTGTGCAATCTGGTTCACTTATAAATTGGAGGTTAGGGGAGTGGTAAGTCGTACACGATTCTGACACGGCGGTTGTAACTGAAATCCTCCTCTCCCGCGGAGGGGAGGTGCCCGCAGGGCGGAGGGGAGGGACAAAAAAGCAGAATACCTATTTAATGCAATAAGTAGGCAGGGAAGGTGTATTAGATGATTTAATATTAATATGTACGTTCATTATTTGTCCCTCCCCTCCGCCCTGCGGGCAGAGGCTGTATCATAAGTGTTTTTTAACAGTTTATGGTCCAAATAAGTCTGTTCGACATTCGGATATTCAGCTCGTTTTCATTACCTTTACGTCGTAAAAGAAGAACGTGCGAATATGGCTAAAATCTCTTTTAAGGAAAATTTCCATGGGATGGAATCGTTGTTCCTCCCACGCTTGGACGACCTCGT
>JAISHB010000130.1 GCA_031262785.1 Prevotellaceae bacterium | reverse complement strand
GGGCAGATAACGCAACGCTTCCATGGGTTCGAGCGAAATAATCAGGTCGCACTTTCCGGAGGGAATCAGGTCGGAGGCAATGGGGCGGTCGCTGATGCGAAGATTCGATTGCACATCGCCGCCGCGTTGACTCATGCCGTGCACTTCGGCCTGTTTCATATAAAGCCCCTCTTTAAGAGCTGCATTTCCGATGACGGTGGCAATGGAAAGGATACCTTGTCCTCCCACGCCCGATAGTATAATGTCTTTCTTCATTTTCGTTACTTCTTTTGGTGTTTACGTTTCAGGGTTTGAATGCATTCGCGTCGTGGAATAACAACGGATACACCACAATAGTCCAACTCTTCGCGCAGGATGCGCCGCATCTCATCGTAGTTTTTCTTCAGCGGGACAACGGTGCGGATGTGCTCCGGCGAAACGCCCAATCCGATGCAGATTGCTTCGATGCGTCCGGTACCGGCAGAATCTTGTCCTCCGGTCATGGCGGTTGTTTCATTATCTGATATTACGACCACGACGTTGCTGTTTTCGTTCACGCAATCCAGCAAGCCCGTCATGCCCGAATGTGTAAAGGTGGAATCGCCGATAACCGCAACCGACGGATAGAGTCCGCCGTCGGCTGCACCCTTGGCCATTGTGATGGAAGCACCCATGTCGACGCACGAATGAATGGCGCGGTAAGGCATTCCTGCTCCCAAGGTGTAGCACCCGATGTCACTAAATACTTTATGCGAAGGATATTCAGCACGCAACACCTCCGTCAACACGGCATACATGTCGCGATGTCCGCAACCCTCGCAAAGCGCAGGCGGACGCATCTCCACCAACGAGGGCACATCGAATTCCGAACGATTGTCCTTGCCGATGGCACGCGCCACGCTGTCGGGCGTTAATTCGCCGTCGGTGGGAAGGGTTCCGTCTAAACGTCCCCGAATTTTGCCTTGCGCATCCAATCCGAGTACCCCTTTGAGTTGACGTTCCACAAACGGCTGTCCGTCTTCGAGCACAATCACTTCGTCGCATGCATCAATTAGTTGGCGGACTTGCTTTTGCGGCAACGGATACTGCCCAATCTTCAACACCGGATATTCGCAGCCGTCGGGATAGTTTTCCATCAAATAGTTATAGCCGATACCACAGGCAATGATACCCATTTTTTTATTGGGTGCATCCACGTATTTATTATAAGGAGAGTTTTCGGAAGCTTCGATAAATGCAAACTGTTTCCGGAGCAGTTCTTTGTAGCGCTTGCGGGCAATGCCGGGGAGCAGAATATATTGGCTTGGATCGGTGCCGAAATGCACGTGGTTTTGCGGTTGCACTTCTTTGCGTTCCACACCGGAACGGGAGTGAGCCAAACGGGTTACGATGCGAACCAACACCGGTTCTCCCATCTGTTCGGAAAAGGCAAATCCACCGTGCACCATGTCATAAGCCTCTTGCTGATTGCCGGGTTCGTACATGGGAATCAGTGCGAAGTCGCCATAGAAGCGGCTGTCTTGTTCGTTTTGCGAGGAGTGCATGCCCGGATCATCGGCCGCGACCACCAACATACCGCCGGTAACGCCGGTGACACCGGCATTGATAAAGCAATCGGCCGCCACGTTCATACCGACATGCTTCATGCACACCATGGAACGTTTCCCGACGAACGACATGCCGAGTGCTGCCTCCATGGCCGTTTTTTCGTTGGCCGACCATCGGCAATGTATGTTTCGCTGGGTGGTTTCAGGGGAAGATTGGATATATTCGGTGATTTCGGTTGACGGAGTGCCCGGATAGGCATAAATGCCTGATAGTCCGGCGTCGAGTGCAGCTTGTGCAATGGCTTCATCGCCAAGTAGAAGTTTCTTATTCATAAATCTGGTATATCATTAAGATGTTGTTTTTAACCGTGTCGCAAAGTTACTCTTTTTTTGCTCTTTGCAACCGGAATGCTTCAAAGATTCAGCTATTTGGGTGCCTTTCGGTAGAGATAGAACGCAATGAAAGTGTAAAGTACATTGGGAATCCAGATGGCAATGCCGGGCGGAAGACTGCCGTTGACGGCAAACGACGAGGTGACGGTTTGAAACAAAATATAGGAGAAACTCAACGCCAACCCGATGCCCAGATGCAATCCCATGCCTCCCTTGGTCTTTCGCGAGGAGAGCGACACCCCAATCAGCGTTAAAATGAAGGAGGCAAACGACATGGCAATACGTTTGTGATACTCAATCTCGAATGCTTTGATGTTGGCAAAGCCGCGCTTTCGTTGGCTGTCGATGTAGGCCGACAATTGCGGACTGGTCATGGTCTCTTCCTGGCCGGCGGTGATGAGGAAATCCGATGGTTCCATGCGCAACAGTGTGTCGATGCGCTCGCCCTTGGTGATGCTTTCGCGCATACCGTCCATGCTGCGTATCATATAGTCTTTGATAATCCAACGGTGCACCGAGGTGGTGTCGTAGGTGGCGGTGCGTGCCGTCAGATGCGATACCAATTGTTTTCCGCGAAATTTGTCGAGCGAAAAACGATAACCGGTTTGGCTGAAGTTTTCAAATCGCTCGATGTAGGCAATCACGCCCGTATCCACTTCCAGCTGAATATTGCGCGCCGTGTTCACCTTGCGGGGTTTGTAGTATTTGTCCGAGAATTCCATGCGCACGGCACTTCCCCGCGGAATAATGTAGGCGCCCAAGGCGAACGTCATCACGGCAATGATGCCGGCCGAAACCATGTAGGGACGCAACATACGTTTGAAACTCATACCGTTTGAAAACATCGCAATGATTTCGGAATTCTCGGCCAACTTGGAGGTGAAGAAGATCACCGAGATGAAGACAAACAGCGGACTGAATACGTTGGCAAAGTAGGGTATGAAGTTGAGGTAATTATCGAAAATGATGGCGCTCCACGGGGCGTTGTGCTGCATAAACTTGTCCATGCGTTCGTTGTAGTCGAACACCACGGCGATGGAGAGGATGAGCACGATGGAAAAGAAGTAGGTTCCGAGAAACTTCTTGATGATATACCAGTCGAGCCGTTTGAGCCAGCGGTTCAATGGATTCTTAAGCAGTTGTAGCAGGCGCCGCAGTTTCATAAGCGGGTGGATACTTGTTTAACCGTTTGTGCTTTCCATGCGGCAAAGTCTCCCTCGAAGATGTGTTTGCGCGCTTCGCCCACCAACCAAAGATAGAAAGCGAGGTTGTGCACCGAGGCTATTTGCATGGCCAGCAGTTCTTGGGCGTGAAAAAGATGGCGCAAGTAGGCTTTGGAATAGAGGGTGTCGACCTGCGAAGCACCGTCGGCTTCGATGGGCGAAAAATCGTTCTCCCACTTTTTGTTGCGCATGTTCAGGATGCCTTGTTTGGTGAAGAGCATCCCGTTGCGACCGTTGCGGGTGGGCATCACGCAGTCGAACATATCCACTCCGCGCTCAATGCCTTCCAGCAAGTTCTCCGGTGTGCCCACGCCCATGAGGTAGCGCGGGCGGTCGACGGGGAGAATGGCGTTGACTAATTCAATCATCTCGTACATCTTCTCCACCGGTTCCCCCACGGCCAGTCCGCCGATGGCATTGCCGTCGGCCTCTTTCGAGGCGATGTATTCGGCCGATTGACGGCGCAGGTCGGGATAAACGCAACCCTGCACAATGGGAAAGAGCGATTGGGCGTAGCCATACTTCGGCTCCGTCTCGTTGAATCGGGTAATGCAGCGATCGAGCCAGCGGTGGGTCAGTTCCATCGATCGTTTGGCATAGGCGTAGTCGGAGTTGCCGGGCGGACATTCGTCGAAGGCCATCATGATGTCGGCACCGATGCTGCGCTCGATGTCCATCACCCGTTCGGGTGTGAAAAGATGCTTGCTGCCGTCGATGTGTGAGCGAAACTCCACACCTTCTTCGCGCAATTTGCGAATGCCCGCCAGGGAAAAGACCTGAAAACCGCCGCTGTCGGTCAGCATGGGACGATCGAAGCTGTTGAAGCGGTGCAAGCCGCCGGCTTGTTCAAGAATGTCTAATCCGGGGCGGAGATAGAGATGATAGGTGTTTCCCAGAATGATTTGCGCTTTGATGTCTTCCTTCAGCTGGCCGACATATACGCCTTTGACACTTCCCACCGTGCCCACGGGCATAAAGATGGGGGTTTCTATTTGCCCGTGATCGGTGGTGATGATTCCGGCCCGGGCGTGTGTGAGCGTGTCGGTATGTTGAAGATTGAAAATCATGGGTCGGGCGTCTCTTCCTTTTCGACTTTTACGGTCAGGTCGATGGCTTCGGCAACCTTCTCTCCGGTTAGCGCCAAGGCAAATACCTCTTTGATGCTTTTCACGTAGTGGAACGTGAGTCCTTTGAGATAGATGGCTTGTATCTCTTCGATGTTACGCCGGTTCTCGCTGCTGAGGATGATGTCGGTGATGCCGGCACGTTTGGCCGCCAATATTTTCTCTTTGATTCCGCCCACAGGAAGCACGTTGCCCCGCAGGGTGATTTCGCCGGTCATGGCCATGTGGGGCGTTACCTTTTGCTGGGTCAGTGCCGATGCCAACGAAGTAGCCATGGTGATGCCGGCCGAGGGTCCGTCTTTGGGAATGGCTCCTTCGGGCACGTGGATGTGAATGTTCCAGTTGTTGAAGATGGCCGGATCGATGCCGAGCAGCCCGGTGTGTGCTTTGATATATTCCAGCGCCAACATGGCCGATTCCTTCATCACATCGCCGAGGTTTCCGGTGAGTGTTAGGCGCGAACCCTTTCCGCGACTCAGGCTGGTTTCGATAAAGAGGATTTCTCCGCCTGCGGCCGTCCATGCCAATCCGGTCACCACGCCGGCCTCGTCGTTTCCCTGGTATTTGTCGCGACTATATTCAGCCACGCCCAAGTAGCCCTTCAAGTCGTCCGGCTTCACCTCTCTTTTGGCGGGCAGCGTACCGTCGGTAGCCAGCTTGCGGGCGGCCTTGCGCAATATCTTGCCGATTTTTCGCTCCAGCTCGCGAACGCCGCTCTCACGCGTATATTGCTCGATGATTTGTTCGAGGGTCTCTTTGGCAATTTTAATATAGCCCTTCTTCATGCCGTTTGCCTCCAGTTCTTTGGGAAGCAGGTGCCGGCGGGCAATCTCCATCTTCTCTTCGGTGATGTATCCGCTCACTTCAATCAGCTCCATGCGGTCGAGTAGGGGGGCGGGGATAGCGTTGAGATTGTTGGCCGTGGCAATGAACATCACTTTGGAGAGGTCGTAATCAACGTCTATGAAGTTGTCGTGGAAGGAGTTGTTTTGTTCGGGGTCGAGCACCTCCAGCAGCGCCGAAGAGGGGTCGGTGCGCCGGTCGTTGCCGAGTTTGTCGATTTCGTCGAGGATGAAAACGGGATTGGACGATCCGGCTTTAATCATACTTTTGAT
>JAISHB010000126.1 GCA_031262785.1 Prevotellaceae bacterium | reverse complement strand
ACAACAAAAGTAAGACTTTAACCACGGCAACAAAACCTGCTCACTCATATAAGCAGATAAAGACACCGCAAACTTAAGGTTTCGCCGGCGGTTACTGATGATTCAACCCCTTCGGGGTTTGTAGGGGCGTACCCACATACGCCCGCCCACTTCCGAACGGTTTTCGACACACCCCCTCCATATAATTACTTCACGTTTTCGCCTCTCTTGCTTTTAAAAAAAACGGGGAGGACTAACTGATTTGGGGAAGACTGTTCCCGTTGATTTTGCGGTAGAGATCCAGGGCAAAGACATCGGTCATGCCCGAGAGGTAGTCGAGCACCGCCTGGATGCGTTCATACAAACCGGCGGCATGAATGTCGTACTGTTCGGAGACGCGATTGATGAGTTGACGCGAATAGAGTCGGTCGGGGTAGCAAACGGCTTCGATCATCAACTCGAGCAACGTGGTGATGATGCGATAACCGGCCAGTTCGATGTCCAGTACGTCGCGGGCACGGTAGATTTTCTCCTTGGCCACCTGTGCGCAACGCCGGTAGGCCTCCGCCGGTCGTGGAGAAATATGACCGATGAGCGTGCCTTCAAAGCTTCCGGCCAAAATCTCGGCTTCGTGCCGCACAAAGGCGTCGGTGCACTCCCCGATGAGCAATCCCACCACCGAAGAGCGCAGATAGGCAATTTGTTCGTTCAAATCGCGCACAATCTCGAAGGTGTCGCAAAGGTGTGCCTGTCGCTCGGGGGGGAAATAGTCGAGCAGCAATCGTTTGGTTTCGTCGGTGGTCAGGATGCGCAGTTTGTGGGCATCTTCGAGGTCCATCAGCTGGTAGCAGATGTCGTCGGCGGCTTCCACCAGATAGACCAGCGGATGGCGGGCATATTTCAGCGGGGCGTCGTTCAACCGCGTCATGCCCAGCTCGTCGGCGATGCGCCGGAAGCTCTCCTGCTCGCTGGCAAAGAAGCCGAACTTCGACTTCTTCCCCGCCAGGCTGGAGGAATAGGGATATTTCACGATGGAGGCCAGCGTGGAGTAGGTGAGCACGAAACCGCCCTTGCGACGTCCCACAAACTGGTGGGTGAGCAGGCGAAAGGCGTTGGCGTTGCCCTCGAAATGGGTGAAATCGTTCCACCGGGCGTCGGTCAGTCCTCCCCGGGTGCGCAGTTGCTCTCCTTTTCCCTCGGAGAAGAAGGTGGAGATGGCTTGTTCGCCCGAATGGCCGAAGGGCGGGTTGCCCATGTCGTGCGCCAGGCAGGCGGCCGAAACAATCGACCCAATCTCGGAGAGGTAGCTGCTCTGCAGTTCGGGATGACGCCCCAGCAGCTCTTTGGCCACGTCATTGCCCAGCGAGCGTCCCACGCACGAGACCTCCAGGCTGTGCGTCAGCCGGTTGTGCACAAACACGCTGCCGGGAAGGGGAAATACCTGCGTTTTGTTCTGCAGCCTCCGGAAGGGGGCGGAGAAAATCAACCGGTCGTAGTCGCGCTGAAATTCCGACCGGTTTTCGTGTCGTTCGCTGTGAAATTCTTCCAAACCGAAGCGTTTGGTCGAAAGCAGGGTTTGCCAGTTCATTCCACTCATGGGGTCGTACGGTTGACGGGATGATTTAGAGCACGCCCTTGCTCGAGGGCAGCTCGAAGTGATGGATGTCGCGACGGATAGCCATTTTAATGGCACGCGCCAGGGCTTTGAAGATGCCTTCTATCTTGTGGTGCTCGTTCTGGCCTTCGGCACGGATGTTCAGGTTCATCTTGGCTGCATCACTGAGCGACTTGAAGAAGTGCATAAACATTTCGGTGGGCATCTCCCCTATCCGCTCGCGTCGAAACTCGGTGTTCCACACCAACCACGGCCGCCCGCCGAAGTCCAGACACACGCGGCACAAACAGTCGTCCATCGGCAGGGCAAACCCGTAGCGCTCGATGCCGCGCTTGCTGCCCAGGGCGCGGTAGAGACAATCGCCCAGGGCTAAGGCAGTGTCTTCGATGGTGTGGTGTTCGTCCACGTGCAAATCGCCCTTGACGCGGATGAACAGATCCAGACCGCCGTGTCGTCCGAGCTGCTCGAGCAGGTGATCGAAAAAGCCGATGCCGGTGCGAATGTCGCACGCTCCGTTGCCGTCTAAATTGAGGCGAACCTCGATGTCGGTTTCGTTGGTGGCGCGGTGTGTTTCGGCACGCCGCCCTCCGGCGAAGAGAAATTCGGCTATTCTGTCCCAGTCGGTGGTGGCCAGCGCCGTGGCGGCTTGCTGGTCGGGCGAGAGTCCCTGCAGGGTGCGTTGCAGATAGATGGCACGACAACCCAGGTTGCAGGCCAGCTGTACATCGGTGGGACGATCGCCGATGACGAAGCTTCCGGCCAGGTTGTAGTCGGGATTGTCGAGATACTTGCCCAGCATACCCGTGCCCGGCTTACGCGTGGGGGCATTCGCCTGGGGCAACGAGCGGTCGATGAAGATTTCGTCGAAGGTGATGCCCTCGCCGGCCAGTGTTTTCAGGATCAGGCGCTGTGCCGGCCAGAAAGTTTCTTCGGGAAACGAGGGGGTTCCCAATCCGTCTTGGTTGGTAACCATGGCAAACTCGAAATCGAGCGTGGAACGAATAAATCCGAGGTTACGCATCACACCCGGATAGAATTCGAGCTTTTCCAATGAATCGAGTTGATAATCGTGCGGAGGCTCGATAACGAGCGTGCCGTCGCGGTCAATGAATAGAACTTGCTTCATGTAGTGGTTCGATGTTAGGGAGACAGAGGAAAGATTACCAGTTTTGCAGCGCTTCTATCAGCCGGTCGTTCTCCGGACGGGTGCCGATGGTCACGCGCAGACAGTTTCCGCACAGCGCCACATGGTGGCGGTTACGTACAATGATTCCGGCACCCACTAAGTAGTTGTAGATGCCCACGGCATCGGTCAGGTGAACCAGGAAGAAGTTGGCATCCGACGGATAGACGTGTACGGTGCATTTCAGACGGGCAAACCGTTGCATCACCTCTTCCCGCTCCGCTTTGAGTTGTTTGACCCAACGTTCCACATCGCCCCGGCGATGAAGCATCTGGCGGGCATATTCTTGGGTGAGGCGGTTGACGTTATAGGGGTATTTAATTTTATTGAGCACCGCAATGATCTCTTCCGAGGCAAAAGCCATCCCCAAACGAATGGCGGCACAGCCCCACGCCTTGGAGAAGGTCTGAAGTACGATTAACCGGGGATAACGGTCCAGCTCCAAGAGAAACGAGGGCGCATCGGAGAAATCGTTGTAGGCTTCGTCAAGCACGACCAAGCCCTCGAAGCGTTCGAGCACGCGGATAATCTCTTCGCGGCGAAGATCGTTGCCGGTGGGGTTGTTGGGCGAGCATAGAAAGAGGAGTTTGCTCTGCGCGTCGGCATGCTCCAGCAGTGCATCGGCCGAGAATTGATACTGCTCGTCGAGCAGCACCGGCCGATATTCCACGTCGTTGATGCCGGCACACACTTTATACATTCCGTAGGTGGGTTCGATGGCCACGACATTCTCTTCCTGGGGCTGGCAGAAAGCACGAAAGAGCAGGTCGATGGCTTCGTCACTACCGTTTCCCAGAAAGATCTGCCCGGGACGCACGCTCTTGAGGGCGGCTATCTCTTTTTTCAGCGTCTGCTGTAGCGGGTCGGGGTAGCGATTGTTCGGTTTGTTGTAGGGGTTTTCGTTGGCATCAAGGAAGACGGAAGCGGCAAGGCCGCTGTATTCGTCGCGTGCCGAGGAGTAGGGCTTCAGGCTCCGTATGTTGGCACGGGTGAGTTGTTCAATAGACTTCATGGGTTCTTTGCTAATCGGAGGGTGACGGCACGGCGGTGTGCCTCTAATTGTTCGGCGGCGGCCATCTGCTCGATGGCGGGAGCGAGTGTCTGCAATCCCTGGCGAGAGATCTCTTGAAAGGTAATCTTCCGAATGAAGCTGTCTAAGTTCACTCCGCTAAAGGCGCGGGCGTAGCCGTTGGTCGGCAGGGTGTGATTGGTACCGGAGGCATAGTCACCCGCACTTTCGGGGGTGTAATTGCCCAAGAACACCGAACCGGCATTGACGATGCGCTCGGCCACGGCCGCATAATCGGCTGTCTGGATAATCAGATGCTCGGGGGCGTAGGCATTGACCAAGGCAATGGCCTCTTCCATATCATGCACCACAATGAGTTTGCTGTGGGCAAGTGCACCTGCGACAAGCTGGCAGCGGGGAAGCTGTTCTTGTTGGCGTTCCACCTCCAGGGCAACTGCTTGTTGCAGGGTTTGCGAGGTGGTTATCAAGAGAGCCTGACTATCCGCACCATGCTCGGCCTGACTGAGTAAATCGGCGGCTATCAGCCGGGCATGTGCCGTCTCATCGGCCAACACGGCAACTTCCGACGGACCGGCAGGCATATCGATGGCCACCTGGTGCATACCGACCAGCTGCTTGGCTGCGGTGACATACTGATTACCCGGACCAAAGAGCTTATACGCTGCCGGTATGCTCCGAGTGCCGTATGCCATGGCCGCGATGGCTTGTGCACCTCCGACCTTGAAGACTTGGTGAACTCCGGCCAACCGCGCTGCAAATAAGATGGCCGGATGTACCTTCCCTTCGCCGTTGGGTGGCGTACAGAGCACGATGCTTTCGCATCCGGCTATCGTGGCAGGTACGGCCAGCATCAACACCGTAGAGAATAGCGGCGCCGTTCCCCCCGGTACATATAGCCCCACCCGTTGGATGGGTACGGCCTTCTGCCAGCAGACTACACCGGGGGTGGGGATGATACGCTTGCTTTCGAACTGTTGGGCGGCGTGGAAGAGTTCAATATGGTGTTTGGCCATTCGGATGGCAGCTTTCAGCTCTTCGCTCACTAAGGATTCGGCTTGGGTATATTCCTCGGGGCTGACGGTTAGGGAGGTGAGCTTGACACGGTCGAAACGTTCTTCGAGTTCGAACAGTGCCTCATCGCCTCCCTGTTGTACGCGGCGAATCACCTCGCTTACCAGGTCGAACAGATGGGTCGTATCCAGAGCCGGACGCTGTAGTAGTGCCGGCCACTGCTCTTTGCAGGGGTAGTTGATCAGTTCCATATCATGCCATCATTTTTTCAATAGGGAGTACCAGGATGCCTTCGGCACCCAGTGCCTTGAGCTTGCCGATGATTTCCCAGAAACGTTGCTCGTCCAGAACGGTATGTACCGAACACCACCCCTCTTGTGCCAGGGGCATGACGGTGGGACTCTTCATGCCGGGCAGTACGCCCACTATGGCCTCGAGCCGGTCGGTAGGGACGTTCATCAGCACATATTTCTTATCTTCGGCACACTTGACTGCATCTATGCGGAAGAGCAGCTCATCGAGTATCTCCCGCTTGCGTATAGAGAGGGAGTGATTCCCTATCAACAGTGCCTCGGAGTTCATCACCACCTCCACCTCTTTGAGCCGATTGCTCACCAGCGTGGAACCGGAGCTGACGATGTCGAAGATAGCATCGGCCAGCCCGATGCCGGGAGCCACCTCCACCGAGCCGGTAATGACGTGCACCTCGGCCTCGACCCCTTGACCCCGAAGGTAGTGAGACAATATATACGGATAAGAAGTGGCAATCTTACGCCCCTGGAACCAGTGGATGCCCGGGTAGCTGATGTCTTTGGGTATGGCCAGTGAGAGGCGGCACCGACTATAGCCCAGTCGCTTGATGATTTGGGCATCTTC
>JAISHB010000086.1 GCA_031262785.1 Prevotellaceae bacterium | reverse complement strand
AGTCGTGTGCTCCGAACTTCTGGGCAATGGGAATGCCGAATCCTCCGCAGCAACCGTTGCAGAAACCAAGGATTAAAAAGATGACCGAAGTGCTGGCTCCCACCGATGCCAGCGCATCCATACCCAAAAAACGGCCTACGATGGCCGCGTCCACCATCGAGTAGGTTTGCTGCAACAGGTTGCCCAACAACAGCGGAAGGGCAAAGCCGAACAGGTGTTTCAGGGGGCTTCCCTGGGTCATTTCATGCAGCACGGCCATAGCTATCCAAGCTTTTGCGGTTTGTTACGCTGTATACTTTCTTCCAAAAGATCATTCTTTAATTGGATTAGGGTTAGACGTATCTCTGAAGGGGGTGAAACATTAACGGCACTAAAGCGGTGCCAAAGTGCCGACAAAGCAGTGCCAAAGTGCCGACAAAGCAGCGTCTTGGCGGCCAGGATGTCGTCCCTTGCAGAAGTTGTTCACTAAATTTGATTCGGAAGACGGACCCTGATGTTGCCCCGGGTGCCCCATGTAGTCCGCTTGAAATCGGCCGCAAAGATAGGAAAAAAAGGGTTGCTCCCGCCCTTTTTTAGCCGGATTAAGGGAACCATCCTCCGGCCAATAATAGAGGAGCCTGCCGGACTCACGTCTGGCAGGCTCCTATTATTAACCATTTCTATGAAAACAAAAATCAGTCTTCGCGGTGCGTACGGGACTCGAACCCGTGACCTCCTGCGTGACAGGCAGGCATTCTAACCGGACTGAACTAACGCACCTTGTGGGAGAAGTCTATCGTTTGTTTGCGCCCGCAAAGGTAGTTGTTTCTTTGAATGTGGCAATAGATGTGGCAAAGTTTTTTGCAAATTCGCCTAAATAGTGTAAGTTTGTCGCTCCAACCAATCCGTTTCAAACCGGCGCAAATCCATGAAATATCGTTTTAAAAAGCAACTTCGCAGCTTCAAACATGCCTGGAACGGCCTGCGAGGCTGTATCGGGAAGGAACAAAACCTCTCGTTTCATCTCATCGTCGCCGCCCTTACCCTGCTTGCCGGCTGGCTCTTGGGCATATCTGGCACCGAGTGGATGGTCGTGATGCTTTGCATTGGGCTGGTCATTGCCGCCGAATTGTTCAATACCGCCCTCGAACGAGTGCTCGACCGCCTGGCGCCCGAGCGGCATCCGCTCACCGGACAGGCCAAGGATATAGCGGCGGCTGCCGTCTTGGTGTGTGCCCTTTCGGCCGCTGTGGTGGGCATCCTGCTCTTTACTCCTTATATTATAAGGCTCTTTTGAGCCGAACCTTCCCGCGGGCAAAATCCTCCCTTTTCCGCCCCAAAAGATACCGAACATTTGGCCGATAGGAGGAGAACATTTACCTTTGCATCGTTGTTTATGCAATCATTAGCAACGCTTAATCCAACGAAGAAGACCCATCCACATGAACAAGTTGACCCTTTTTCCGGCCGCCTGCTGTTTGGCACTCTCCACTTTTGCCCAAGCAGGGGTGAGCATCGACAGCTGCAGGGCGCTGGCCATTGCCCACAACAAGGCACTGCTGATTAGCCGTGAGCAGATCAAGGCGGCACACTACGAGCGCAAAGCGGCCTTCACCAAGTATCTTCCCGGCCTCTCGGCCTCGGGCGGTTATCTGCATAACCAGCGCTCCGTCTCGCTGTTGAGCCAAGAGATGCAGGGCACCCTCCGCAGCTTGGGCACCACCACCGGCGGAGCGTTGCAAAACAACATCGGGCAGCTGATTGCCGCACATCCCGAGTGGATGCAGAATCCGCAGCTCCTCTCCCTGCTCCAGGCCTTTGGTTCGATGGACATTGCCACGCCGCTCAATGCCTTTGGAAGCTCCATCACGGAGGCCTTCCGCACCAATACGCGCAACCTCTACGCCGGCACCCTCACCCTGACACAGCCCCTCTACATGGGCGGAAAGATACGTGCCTACAACGCCATCACCCGCTATGCCGAGCAATTGGCCAAGGAACAGCACCACACTGCCCTCAAGGAGGTGATACTTAACACCGACCAAGCCTATTGGCAAGTGGTCTCTGTGTCGGCCAAAAGAGAGGCGGCCGACAGCTATGTAACCCTGCTCGGGCGGCTCAATGCCGACGTAGAGCAGCTCATTGGCCAGGGAGTGGCCACCCGTGCCGACGGCCTTTCGGTGGCCGTCAAGCTGAATGAAGCCCAAATGATGCTCACCAAAGTAGAAGACGGCCTGAGCCTTTCCCGAATGTTGTTGTGCCAACTATGCGGCCTCGACCTCTCCCATCCCATCGTATTAAAAGACGAACAAACGCTCCTCTCCCCTCTCCCCCCGTCCAACACCCCCGAAATCCCCGCGATTCCCGACTTGCATACAGTCTATAACCTCCGACCCGAGGTGCGAAGCCTGGCATTGCTGGAGCAGATTCGTCACAAGCAAATCCGTGTGGCTCGCGCCGAGTTCCTCCCCTCCGTGGCGCTGGTGGGCAATTATATGGTCACCAATCCCTCGGTTTTCAACGGATTCGAGAACCGTTTCAAGGGGATGTGGAACGTCGGCGTGGCCGTGCAGCTTCCCCTATGGCATTGGGGCGAAGGCCTCTACAAGGTCAGGGCTGCCAAAGCCGAGGCCCGCATTGCCCGCTACCGGTTGGACGATGCCAAAGAGAAGATAGCCCTGCAAGTGAGCCAAGCCCGCTTCAAAGCAGACGAAGCCAGCCGCAAACTGCGCATGACGCAGCAGAATAGCGCCAAGGCCGACGAGAACCTCCGCATCGCCAAGCTGGGTTTCGAGGAGGGTGTCATCCCCACAAGCAATTTGCTGGAAGCCCACGCCGCATGGTTGTCGGCACAATCGGAATGGATCGATGCCCAGATTGATGTCAAGCTTACCGACCTCTATTTGCGGCAAGCCCTCGGCGAGTAGCTCCCCCACCACATAGCCATTTAATCATTAGAACGAGATATGTTTTCAACAAAGTCACAAAACAGTAACATGCTGCTGGCGCTTGCCACGCTC
The DNA here is from genome assembly GCA_031262785.1 of Prevotellaceae bacterium. Taxonomy (GTDB): domain Bacteria; phylum Bacteroidota; class Bacteroidia; order Bacteroidales; family Bacteroidaceae; genus Bacteroides. Next base: position 8,872 of record JAISHB010000086.1, on the reverse strand, counting down.
ATCGGCATCATTGCCTTGGTGGCAGTGGCAGGATTCTTTGTCCTGCACAAAGGCGAAGAGACCATACAAGGAGAGGCCGAAGCCGACGAATACCGCGTGTCGAGTAAAGTGCCGGGGCGCATCCTCGCCTACCGCGTCAGGGAGGGACAACGGGTAAGTGCCGGCGACACGCTGGCCTTGCTGGAAGCTCCCGACATAGAGGCCAAGCTGGCGCAGGCCAGGGCTGCCGAACAAGCCGCACAAGCCCAAAACCAGAAAGCCCTCAAGGGTGCTCGTGCCGAGCAGATCCAAGCCGCCTACGAGTTGTGGCAAAAAGCCAAAGCAGGAAGCCTCATCGCCCAGAAATCCTACCAACGCATCAAGCACTTGGCCGATGCCGGCGTGCTCACCGCCCAAAAACTCGACGAGGCCACCGCCCAACGCGACGCCGCCATCGCCACTGAAAAGGCTGCCTCCGCCCAATACCAGCTCGTTCGCAAAGGTGCCGAGCAGGAAGACAAAGAAGCCGCCGCCGCCCTCGTGGCTCGTGCCAAGGGAGCCGTGGCCGAGGTGGAGAGCTACCTGAGTGAAACCTATCTCATCGCTGCGGCCGACGGTGAGGTCGCCGAAATCCTCCCGCGTATCGGTGAACTGGTGGGCACGGGCGCTCCCATCATGAATATCCTCCTTGCCGACGGGCAATGGGTCAGCTTTAACGTGCGGGAAGACCTTCTCAAGGGCATGACCATCGGCACTGAAGTCACGGGGTACGTCCCCGCGCTCGATTGCGAGGTCACCCTACGCATCAACTACCTTAAAGACCTGGGCAGCTACGCCGTATGGAAGGCTACCAAGACCACCGGCGGCTTCGACTTGAAAACCTTCGAGGTGCGTGCCCTTCCCACCGGGAAAATCGACGATCTTCGCCCCGGTATGAGCGTAATCCTGAAGAAATGAACGTCAAGGCAGGCCGGTTATGGAACCTCTGCAAGCGCGAGGGACGAAGATTAGTCTCGCGTCCGCTCTACCTGCTCTGCATGGTGGCAGCTCCTGCTTTGTGTGCCCTCTTTTTCACCACGTTGATGGCCGATGGCCTGCCGAAGGGCCTTCCCGTGGGCGTGGTGGACGAAGATGGTAGCGTGACCTCGCGCGCCCTCACCCGCAACCTCGATGCTTTCAACCAGACCGCCGTCGTTGCCCGCTACGCCAGCGTCACCCAAGCCCGACAGGCCATGCAACGGGGCGAAATCTACGCCTTCTACTACTTGCCCCGCGGCACCTCCGCCCGGTTGCAGGCGCAACGACAGCCTACCGTCTCGTTCTACACCAACAACACCCTTCTAATAGCCGGTTCCTTGCTCTTCAAGGACATGAAGATGGTCAGTGAACTGGCAAGCGGCAGCGCCGCGCGCCAAGTGCTCTATGCTCAAGGCGCGAGTGAGGCGCAAGCCATGGCCTTCCTCCAACCCATCGTCATAGATACCCACCCCTTGGGCAATCCCCAGCTCAACTACTCGGTCTATTTGAACACCCTCTTCGTGCCGGGCATTTTGATGCTCTTGATATTCTTGGTCACCGTCTACAGCATCGGCGTAGAGATGAAGGAGCGCACCGCCCGCGAGTGGTTGCGCCTCGCCGGCAACTCCATCTACGTGGCCATGGCCGGCAAGCTGCTGCCTCAAACGTTGATCTTCTTCGGCATGGGCGCGCTCTTCAACGTCTACTTCTATGAAATCTTGGGTTTTCCCTGTGGCAGCGGCCTGTGGCCCATGATGCTGGCCACCCTCTGCTTGGTGCTGGCTTCGCAATGCGTGGGGGTGCTGATGATTGGCCTTTTGCCCACCCTTCGACTGGGACTGAGCTTCGCCTCGCTCTGGGGCGTGCTCTCTTTCTCGATGTGCGGTCTCTCTTTTCCGGTGATGGCGATGCATCCTTCGTTGCAGGCGCTTGCCAACCTCTTTCCCTTGCGTCACTACTTCTTGATTTACGTCGATCAGGCGCTTAACGGCTACGCCATGGTCTATTCTTGGAGCAACTACGTGGCCTTGCTGGTTTTTATGCTGTTGCCTTTCGCCGTGGTGCGCCGCCTCAAGAAAGCCCTCCTCTATTATAAATACCTCCCCTGACGTGACGATGCTACCTACCCTTTATAAACGGCTGCGCCGCGGATTTTCCGACCTCTTCTACGTGTGGAAGCAGGAGTTTGCCACCACGTTGCGCGATCAGGGCGTGCTCATCTTCTTTGTCCTCGTGCCGTTGGCCTATCCACTGGCCTATTCCTTCATCTACCACAACGAAACGGTGCGCGAAGTACCTGCTGCCGTGGTCGATTTGTCGCGCAGCGCCCTTAGTCGCGACTATGTACGCCGCGTAGATGCCACGCCCGAGGTTTCCATCGTCTCGCACTGCGCCGACATGGAGGAGGCCAAGGAATTGCTACGCCAGCGCAAGGCCTACGGCATTGTCTTCATCCCCGCCACCTTCAGCAGTGACTTGGCCGGCGGCCGTCAGACCCAAGTGAGCCTCTTCTGTGACATGAGCGGCCTGCTCTACTACAAATCGTTACTCTTGGCCAATACCAACGTCTCGCTGGAGATGAATGCCCGCATCAAGATAGCCCGCGCCGGCCTCACCACCGCCCGCGCAGAAGCGGTGAGTGCCCAACCCCTGCGCTACACGGACGTTGCCCTGTTCAATCCCACCAGTGGATTTGCCGTGTTCCTCATTCCTGCCGTCTTGATGCTCATCCTCCAGCAGACGCTCTTGCTGGGCATCGGCTTGTCGGCCGGCACCGCGCGCGAGCGCAACCCCGGCAGAGGGTTGTTGCCCGTCAACCGCCACTACCGCGGCCTCTTTCGCGTGGTGTTGGGCAAGAGCCTGAGCTATTTCATGGTCTATGTGCTGGTGAGTTTCTATGTTTTGTGCGTGGTGCCCCGCCTGTTCAGCTTGGTGCAGCTTGGCGCGCCCGGCACGCTCACCCTGTTTGTCTTGCCCTACTTGGCCGCCTGCATTTTCTTTGCCATGACCGCCTCGGTGTTGGTGCGCAACCGCGAGACCTGCTTCTTGCTCTTCGTGTTTACCTCCGTCCCGCTGCTGTTCCTCTCGGGAGTGTCGTGGCCCGGGGCCTCCATGCCCGCGTTTTGGCGCTATTTCTCCTATCTCTTCCCCTCCACCTTCGGCATCAACGGCTTTGTACGCATCAACTCCATGGGCGCCACGCTGGCCGACGTCGCCGTCGAGTATCGAAGCCTCTGGCTGCAGGCCGGCGCCTATTTTTGCACCGCGTGCTGGGTCTATTACCGGCAGGTTAGGCGACGATAAGGCTTGTGAAGCGCTGCTTTGGACGACGGCGACGGTTCTTAAGGCTTATGAAAGCTTGTTTTTGACGTCGGCGGGGATTCTCAAGGCTTATATTCCCTTGTTTTTGGCGACAGCGACGCTTCTCAAGACTTATAAAAGCCTGTTTTTGGCGAGGACGGGGATTCTTAACGCGTGAGAGCCGTTGTTTTCGACGAAAACAACGGCTCTCAAGGCTTCTATTTTACAGATGGGGCTGTTGTCCTACCACCCCGCCCTGCGGGCACCCCTCCTCCGGGGAGGAGGGGAACAAGTTACCCCTTCTATTTCTTGCGCCAGAGTCGCGACATCTCTTCCAAGGTCTTGCCTTTGGTCTCGGGCACCAATTTCCACACAAACACGGCGGCAGCGATGCAGATGATGCCGTAGAGGGCGTAGACAAACATGTGTCCGAACTTGTCGCCCATGCCGCCCAGCTCCATGTTGTATAGTGGAACGAAGGTGGAGGAGACGATGAAGTTGAATATCCATTGGAAAGCCACAGCCACGGCCACGGCGGCGCCCCGTATGGTGTTGGGGAAGATCTCGGCGATGAGAACCCAGCATATCGGCCCCCATGACATCATGAAAGCGGCGCTGTACAGCATAATACTCACTACGGGAACCGCTGCCGGCATGCCCGTGACCACATTACTGGCCGCAACACCCAGTGCCCCGATGGCCATCCCGATAGATCCGGTGATGAGTAGCGGCTTCCGCCCCCATTTCTCCACCGTAAAGATGGCAAGTAGCGTGAACAGGATGTTGACCACGCCCATAATGACGGTTTGCATCATGGGTTGATCCATTCCCATGCTTTCGAAGATGCGGGGAGCGTAGTAAAGCACGGCGTTGATGCCTACTATCTGTTGAAAGACGCTGAGCATGATGCCGATGAAGATCACCATCCATCCATAGGTGAAGATTTTCTCGGTTTTCTGCTTGGCGGTGGCTTTAATTTCGGCCAAAATGGTTTGGGCTTTGGCCTCTCCGTTTATTTTAGTCAGGACGGCGAGCGCTTTCAGCTCTTTCCCGCATAGGGCAAAGTAGCGCGGCGTCTCGGGGATGAGTAACACGAGTAGCGTAAACAAGCCCGCGGGCACGGCTTCGCTTACAAACATCAGACGCCAGCCGGTTTCCATCGTCCAGGCGGCTTCTACGGGGTTGATCAGCTGGTTGATGCCGTCGACCACCTTTATCACGACGTTTTCATGGGCGCCGAGGATGAGGAAGTTGACGAAATAGACTACCAATTGGCCGAAGATGATGGCAAACTGGTTCCACGAGACTAATGTACCGCGGATGTTGCTGGGGGCAACCTCGGCGATGTACATCGGACAGATGGCCGAAGCCAGGCCGACGCCTACACCGCCCAGTATGCGGTAGAAATTGAAGGCCATGAGTAGTGAGAACGAGGGTTCTCCCTTGGTGAAGAACAAAAACTCGGGATCATACGAGCCAAGTGCCGACAAAAAGAAGAGGATGCCCGCAATGAAGAGGGAACGTTTGCGGCCGACGCTCGAGGCAAGCAAACCCGAGAGGGCACTGCCGATGACGCAGCCGATGAGCGCGCTTGACGAGGTCAGACCATGCAAGGCGTCGGTGTAGACAAAGTCTTTCGCGCCCATAAAAAAGGCCTGAAGCCCCTTTTCGGCGCCTGAGATGACGGCGGTGTCGTAGCCGAAGAGCAATCCGCCGATCACGGCGATACTAACAATAGAAAAGAGGTAGACTTTGCTGCCGTTAGCTGTGGTATTTTTCATTGTTTTGAGATAAAATTAAAGCCCCACCGAGGCAGAGGAGCCGGCCGTCGGCGGGGGTTGGAGTGATTACTTAGCAATACATGTTCACAATGGCCTCGTACAGCTCTTGCTTGCCGCTAATTTGCTTGGGCTCGCCATTGGCTTTGGCATACTGGGCGAGTTCTTCGAGGCCGAGCTTGCCATCTTCGAAAGCCTTGCCTTGACCTGCGTCGAACGAGGCGTAGCGCGCCTTGAACATCTGGCAATAAGGAGACTCTTCGAGCAGGCGGGCCGCACTCAAGAGGCCACGGGCCATGGCGTCCATGCCGGCGATGTGTGCAATGGCGATGTCTTCGAGGTCGGTGGAGTTGCGACGGGTCTTCGCGTCGAAATTGGTGCCGCCGTTGCCCAGACCGCCGTTACGAATGATTTGCATCATGGCCTGCGTCAGGTCGAAGGCGTCGATAGGGAATTGATCGGTGTCCCATCCGTTCTGGTAGTCGCCTCTGTTGGCGTCAATGGAGCCGAGCATGCCGTTGTCGACGGCTACCGCCAGTTCATGTTCGAAGGTGTGACCGGCGAGGGTGGCATGATTGACTTCAATGTTCACCTTGAAGTCTTTGTCTAACCCGTGTGCCTTGAGAAAACCGATCACCGTCTCGGTGTCGACGTCATACTGGTGCTTGGTAGGCTCCATGGGCTTGGGTTCGATGAGGAACGTGCCTTTGAAACCCTTGGCGCGGGCGTAGTCGCGGGCCTTGGCAAGAAAAGTGGCCAAGTGCTCCTTCTCGCGCTTCTGATCGGTATTGAGAATAGACATGTAACCTTCACGGCCTCCCCAGAACACGTAGTTGGTGCCGCCCAATTCGATGGTGGCATCGATGGCATTCTTTACTTGCACGGCGGCGCGGGCTACGACATCGAAGTTCGGATTAGTGGCGGCGCCGTTCATGTAGCGTTTGTGGCCGAATACGTTGGCAGTACCCCAGAGCAGCTTGATGCCGGTGGCCTCTTGCTTTTGTTTGGCGTAGGCTACGATGGCTTTGAGGTTACTTTCATACTCTTCGATGCTCCCGCCCTCGTCGATGAGGTCTACATCGTGGAAACAATAGTACTCGATGCCTAATTTTTGCATAAACTCGAAGCCGGCATCCATCTTGTTCTTGGCGGCTTGCAGGGCATCGGCTTCACCGTTCCACGGAAAGCTCTTGGTGCCGGGACCAAACTGGTCACTGCCTTCGGCACAGAGCGTGTGCCACCAGGCCATGGCAAACTTAAGCCACTCTTTCATGGGTTTGCCCATCACCACCTTGTCGGCGTCGTAGTAACGGAAGGCAAGGGGGTTTCTACTCTCGGTTCCCTCGAAGGCTATCTTGCCGATGGAGGGGAAATACTCTTTTGTTGTCATACTGAGATTGTTATTAATGAATATATAGATGTGAATTTCGGTAGATGCTTAGCAGCTCATCGATTTCTCGAGCCGGTGTTTCCAGCGCGCGTAGGCCTCGGCGTATTCTTCGCTTTTGGCCGTGTTGGGTTCGATGACGTCAAGTCGTTTCAAGGTGGCAAAAGCCTCGGCGGGGTCTTTGTAGATGCCGGCCCCGATGCCGGCGCCCTTGGCTGCGCCCACCGCACCGTCGGTATCGTATAGTTCGATGACCGCTCCACTCACGCCGGCCAGTGTATCGCGGAAGATACCGCTGAGGAACATGTTGGCATGGCCGGCATGGATTTTCTGTACGGGGATGCCCATCTGCTGCATGATTTCTATGCCGTATTTAAAGGAGAAGACGATGCCTTCTTGTGCGGCACGGACGATGTGATGCTTGCCGTGGAGGTTGAAGTTGAGTCCCCGGATGGAACAACCAATCTCTTTGTTCTCGAGCATCCGTTCGGCACCGTTACCAAAGGGCAAAATGCTGATGCCGGCGCTTCCAATGGGTGCTTCGGAGGCCAACGCATTCATTTCGTTGTAGGAGATGCCTGTGGGAGCGATGATGCGGCGCACCCACGAGTTGAGGATGCCTGTGCCGTTGATGCAGAGCAGCACGCCCAGACGGGTCTGCTCTTGGGTGTGGTTGACGTGGGCGAAGGTGTTGACGCGCGAGCGTGGGTCGTAGGTGACCGCTCCGTTGATTCCGTAAACCACGCCCGAGGTGCCGGCCGTGGAGGCAATTTCACCCGGATTGAAGACGTTTAGCGAAAGCGCGTTGTTGGGTTGGTCGCCTGCCCGGTAGGTGACGGGGGTGCCCGGCTGCAATCCCAGCTCAACGGCGGCGGCGGTGCTCACGCCTCCCTGCTCGGCGAAGGTGGGACGGATGTCGGCCAAGAGCGAGGCGTCGAATCCGAAGTAGTCCAAGAGAAAGTCGGCCGGACGTGCTTCTTTGAAGTCCCAAAACATGCCTTCGGAAAGGCCCGAAACGGTGGTGCAGATTTCACCCGTGAGCTTCATGGCGATGTAGTCGCCCGGGAGCATGATTTTATAGATGCGTTCGTAGATACCCGGCTCGTTTTCTTTGATCCACGCCAGTTTGGAGGCGGTGAAATTGCCCGGGGAGTTGAGCAAATGTTGCAAACAATGCTCCCCACCCAGCCGGCTAAAGGCTTTCTCGCCGTAAGGAACGGCACGCGAGTCGCACCAGATGATGGACGGGCGTAACACTTGCCCGGCACGGTCTACGCAAACCAATCCGTGCATTTGATAGGAGATGCCGATGGCTTTGATTTCGGCCGGTCGGATGCCCGACTGATTCAACACGGCGGCGGTGGCGCATTTGAGGTTTTCCCACCAGCTTTCGGGATTCTGTTCGGCCCATCCCGGCCGTACGGCGATGATGGCGGCTTCTGTTTTGGGGAAGAAAGCCGATGCGGCGCACTTGCCTGTTTCGGCGTTCACGAGGCTCGCTTTGATGGAGGAGCTTCCAATGTCGTAACCAAGTAGATACATGGGGTTGGAGGTATTAAATGAAAGAGTGTGGTATATAATAAGGTGTTATGAATGTTTGAGCCGGAGGCGGTTGTAGATTTTGCGGTCGAACCGATAGTAGCGCGCCGCGCGGTGAGCCACTCCCTGTTCATACTCATCGAGCGGCACCACGTATTCCATCAAACCAATCTTTTTATGGAAGTTGCGCACGTCGATGGGGGTGCGGTAGATCACTTCATAAAGCGTACGCAGCTGACTGGCGGTAAACCGCCGGGGAAGGAGATCGAAAAAGGCCGACGAGTGAAACCTCACATGCTGACGGATGTAGGCCAGCGCCTCTTGGATAATCAGGTTATGATCGAACGCCAATGTCTTGATGTCCGGCAAGGCCACCCAACAGGCTTGGTAGTTGTCCAGCGTGTTGTTCAACGTGCGGCTGATCTTCACCAGCGAGAGATAGGCGACGGTGACGATTCGCTCCACGCGTTGACCGTTGGCGCGCTCTAACCAATGGATATCTTTGGGATTGTTGGTGCGGTCTTTCGAGCCGAAGGCCTTAAACTGCAGCAGGGAAACGTTCTTTAAGCCGGTGAGTTCGCTCAGCACACGCTTGGCGGCTTCGTCTAAGTCTTCGTCCATGTAGATGAGACTGCCGGGAAGCTTCATGTCGTGGAAAACTTCGCCTTGCTCCTCTCCCACCCGCTTGACGAGCAAGATTTTGAGCTGTTCGCCGTCGAAACCGACGACCACACAGTCTACCGAGATGTGATTATTGGCCAGCGGAAGGCCGGCCGGGTGCTCATTTTGCATGGTAACGGGATTAAATTGGTTGCAAATATAGAGGCTTTTCCTGAATATGCAAGTGGAAGAAACAGTTTTTATCTTCTCT
>JAISHB010000085.1 GCA_031262785.1 Prevotellaceae bacterium | reverse complement strand
TGCATGGTGGGCTATCGCGTAGGCAACACCTTGTCGGAGAGCGGAAGCGTAGCCCGCGGCGTTTGCCAGACGGATGCCGACGGTTTCCTGACCACCGTGGTGGAGCGCACCGCCATTGAGCGCATCGATGGCCTGATTTCGTTTCCCGACGAACAAGGCCGGGTGCAAACGATTGCCGATAACACACCCGTCTCGATGAATATGTGGGGATTCACGCCCGACTATTTCGAGCATTCCGAGGAATACTTCAAAACCTTCCTAACCGAACATGCCGGCGATGCCAAAGCCGAATATTTCATCCCCCTGATGGTCAACCGGCTGATTGTCGAGGGGACGGCACGCGTACGCGTGCTGGATACCACCAGCAAATGGTTTGGAGTGACCTATGCCGCCGACCGAGAGGACGTAGTTCGTAAGATTGAAGCGCTGGTGGCCTCGGGCGAGTACCCTGCCAAGCTTTTTTGAGCCGGGATCAGATGCCCTCGGGCATCGCCCCGGCCAATACGTGGAGCAACGATTCGTGGAGCAGTCCGTTGCTGGCCACGATGTGATGTCCCGCTCCAAAATCATCCCTTCCCCTGAAATCGGTTACCCGTCCGCCGGCCTCTTGCACCAGCAGAGCGGCGGCGGAGTAATCCCACCGGCCGATGAAGGCCTCCATCCATCCGTCGAAGCGTCCGGCGGCCACGTAACAGAGTGCCAGTGCGGCGGATCCGTTCATGCGCAGCGCGCCGACGCGTCCGTATAGCGCGTGTAGCAAGTGTTCGGCCGTGCGGGCATACTGTTGATAGTTGTAGGGCAGCTCGGTGACTAACAGCGCCTGTTGCATATCGGCCAGGGTAGAGACCCGCAGCGGTTGTCCGTTCAGGTAAGCGCCGCCGCCCTTCCATCCGTAGAAACATTCGTCCCGACACGGCTCGTAGACCACGCCGAGCAATAGCTCGGTGTGGGAACAAAGTGCGATGCTCACGCAATAGGACGGATTGTCGTGGATGTAGTTGGTGGTGCCGTCGAGCGGATCAATCACCCAATAGAGCGGTTGGCCGGCATAGCGCACGGTCTCTTCCTCGGTGATAAATCCCGCCTGGGGGAGCAAGGGAGAGAGCGCCTCCACGATGCGTTTTTCGGCCTGGCGGTCGACATACGACACATAGTCGTGTGCATGTTTCTCTACCACCGCCTCGCGGCGGAAATTTTTGCGTTCCGCCTTGAGGTAGCCTCCCGTTTCGGTGGCAATGCGGCAAACGGCCGGGGTTAATTGGGACAGATTCATACCGGATGGGGATAGCATGGGGGATAGACTCACTGTTTTTTAATCTCTTCGAGCCGTACCAAGTGATTGACGATGGCATAAATGGTCAATCCGGCCGGAGAGTGGATTTGCAACTTGCGGGCAATGTTGCGCCGATGCGTCAGGACGGTGTGAATGGAGATGAACAGATGCTCGGCAATGGCCTTGTTGGGCATCCCCTTGACCACACAAACAATCACCTCCTTCTCGCGCTGGCTAAGCGTTTCGATTTCGCTCTCTTCGCGTTGTGTTCCGGGCGTATGACCGGTCGGTGCCTTGCGTTCGTTCAGCTCTCTTTCGATGCGGCTGACGGCCGGCACAAACAGCTCGTCTTCGACGCGGCAATGCGAGGCCAAATCCTGCTCGCAGTTGAAGATGTCGAAGAGCACGGCGTTCAGGCTGTCGTTGTCCTCTTTGCGCGGATAGTATTTGATGATGATGTTTTTCAGCTCCTTGAGCTTCACCTCGATTTGGCTGTGTTTGCCGGCAAAAGTGGCAATGTTAAAGCTGTCGGAGAGCTGTCCTTGCAGCAATCCGTCGACATAGCGGAAGACGGTCTTGTCTTCGTATTCCATGTGACGTCGCACCTCGCGGGCATACTCGTCGTAGAATTTGAGGATGAGCACCGACAGCTCGTCGCTGCCCGCATAGTCGAGCGACTCGATGAGTTTCCGCCGGATGCCCGGCAGATTAAATTTCAGGAAGTAGGTATGTGCCCGTTTGAGGTAGTCCATCAGCGCGGCCACCGAGAACGATTCTTCCGTATCGGTATAAGTATAGTGGTCGGAATTGATGAAGTTGGCCACCGCCAGGAACGTTCGCGTGTCCACGCCTTGTGCTTCGCACACTTCGCGCACGCTTTTGTCTCCGAAGCCCAAGGAGAGTCCAAACCGACTCATCACCATCAACAGGGAGAAGTTATCGCTGATCAGATCGCTCATCTTATCGGACGGAAGATAGGTGTGGGTTTCAATCATCGTAGTGGGTAATACTGGTTTCGGCTACAAAAGTAGGGTTTTCTTTGGAAATTGGCAGCGTTTTGTGGGATGAGTGCGGTAGAGAGCACTCCTTATTAAAAGGAGAAGTGGCTGAAAACATACTATTTTATCTCTTTTGTTGTTGATTCTAATAATTTCCGTACTTTTGTAGCATTGAATTTAGTTAAAACAGGAATTATAATAAAAAATTAGATAGTATGGCAAAGTTATTAGCACCACCTTCGGGATTAAGTGGTTTAATCCTTTTAGTATTATTCATCCTGTGCTTCCCCAAAAGGTTTAAAAAATATCGTCCTTTAATGATTGGTGCACTGGTAGGTTTTTGGGGTAGTTTTAGTTTGTTAGAACTGATTCGTCCTTATCGTGTATTTAGATATGGTTTGGAGCATGATATAAATATTGTCGCCTATATAAATTGGATTAGCGCGATTGTTTTCGCTTTGGTTTTCTATCTAATTGCCACATACCGCAAAATGCATCCGAAGGTGCCAAAAGCCAAATATAATTCCAACGGAATGAGAATAGGATAGCGATTCGTAAAAAATAGAAAAGAGGGATGTGTCAAACGGCACATCCCCCTTTTTTTTCTCTAAACGAAGACACTCTGTGGTGAACCGGCAGCGTGTGACGAACCCTCCGGCAGGGAGTTATCCCTGCGGAACATCATCGTCGTCGTCTCCGTTGTTGCCGGTATCGTCGCTTCCGGTGGAGAGGTTGGGTGCTTTTTGTCCCAGCGCGTTGCGCTTATAATCCGTAATAAGCGTGTTCAGGTAGTTCACCAACTCCACATATTGCGCTTCGCCCTCTAAGGTGATGAGCGCATTGATGACCTGAATGAGTGCCTTGTAGGCGCGGTCGGTAGCGCGGCGGGCGGTTTTCAGGGCGGCCAGCTCGAGGTCCGACTTCTCGGCGCGACGGGCGGCGGTGGCCTGGATGACTTCGTCATTGCCGGCTTTCATCTCCGAAACCATCTCGGCCAGGCCAAGCAACTTGATGTCGGCGGCATATTGCCCCTGCAGTTCGTCGATGAACTTGGTAAACTTACCCGTTTGGTCGTCGAGTTGCCCCTGCGGACGAATCCCGAAATCTTTGAGCTGTTGTTGCAAACGGGCGGAGGCCGCTACCTTGGCCAGGTCGGAGTATTTACCGAAGGCTTGGAGCACTTTTTTGTACGACATGTAGATGGTGTCGCGTCGACGGTCTCCCTCGGCCACTTGAGCGGTGTATTGGCTCTTACGGCTGGGCATCAGAATATTACTCTCGGCCGTGACGGCCGCCTCGAAATCCGCCAAAAGCTGTTTGGCCTTACGGCCGATGATCGAGGATTGTTGCAATCGCTGGAGCACACTCTTCATGAAGTTAAGGTGAGCACCGTTTTTAAATCGGATCAGGTTGATCGATTGAATTTGCAGGAGTACTGCAAGAAGTTGTAATACAGACATTGTTTTTTTATGATTAAAGTAATTAGGTCGTTGATGTAAGTGTTGCCTCTACATAAACGGCGTGCAAATGTAGAATGATTCTGCAACGAATGCGCCCGTTTTTAATAATTAGTAATATTTATTGTGTAAAAAAGAATACAATCTGAAAAATAAGTTGTCGATGTTGATTAACAGGTGGGCTTTTTTAAAAAAGGAAACTCTCATCTACTGCAGTAGATTATCTCATTTCATTTTAAAAGTCCTCATCTACTGCAGTCAATGGTTATTATCCAAAAAAAGAGGGGTTATTGATTACAGTAGACGGCAATATCTGTTTTTAAAAAGGGTTATCTACCGCAGTCAATCTGCTGTTTTTGTTTTAAAAGCATGGATTGATTGCGGTAGACGAGGGCTTTTAAAACAAAACGAGGTAATCTACCGCAGTAGACGAACCAATTTAAAATAAAACGGGTGGATGGATTGCGGTAGACGGATAAAATTAGAGCCTAAACTTTCGCAAGCTCAGGCTCTACCTATTCAAGTAATATTATGAAAGTACAATTGCCGGTTGTTAGCCGGTCAATCAGAGATTTTTAATAAGCCAGTACGTCCCACAATTCGCGGATACGTTTTTCGGGATCCCATTTGCCGGCAAAGGTCCAGCGGGCGGTTACGCTATAGTAGGCCGTCGGCGGGTTTTCCGCCGTTTGCAGGTTGTTGTCCAACCAACCACTGTGACCGCCTTCGCGGGTGCAACCGTAATAGTAGGTGCGTTGTCCCCATGGACAGGGATCGAGCACTTTGTCGGTGTAGGCGTAGCTGATGTTGGTATCGAGAATATTTTTGGAGAGCTTGCAGAAGACCAAGAAGAACTGCGAATCGTGGTGGTAGCGTCCCAAAATGGTGGGGGAGGCTGCATCAAATTCGCAGTCGGTAATCACCAGCTTTTTACTCTTGTCGCCGCGTCCGTCGTGCCAGATAATGGCGCGACTATCGCCGTAGAAACGACAGCGCGTGGCGAAACACCAGCCGCGGGGACATAAAAAGTCTACGCCCGGACAGCGTAAGAACAGATCGGCATGGTAATACATTCCGCCGCTTTGCGGTGCCCACAGCGAAAGGGCGTCGTTGCCGTCGGCCCATACGTTGCTGTTGATCACGATGGTGCGCGTGGCGCGTCCGAAGATGGCCATCTGGTGTGCGGTGGTCTTTTCTACGGTGGAGCCGTAGTTGTTGTAGACGGTCAGGCCGCTGATCACGCAATCGTCGGCTCCTTCCTGCAATACAATCACGCCGTTGCCCACGGGCTTGCCGCGATACTCCCGGATGGTGCGTTTGCCCGATAGTTCGGCCAGGGTGAGGATGGTGCTGTCGCGGTTTTCACCCACCAGCACAATGTTGGGGCGGTCGATAATCACCTTTTGATTATAGGTGCCGTTGGTGATGAGAATCTTGAAGGGTTTTTCGGACGCTTCGGGTGCCTTTTCGATGGCCGCCTGAATGCTTTGTCCGGGTTTCACTACGATGTCGAAGGCCGAACGGTCGACGCTGGGACGGCGATACATATCGATGGTGCCATTTTCGTTGGCGCCTTTGGAGGTCAGGCTGATGTTCAGCTTATGCTTCCGGTCCTGTTTTTGAGCCCATGCTTCGTAGAGCGGGTAGAGCTGTGCCGGACGGCCGCCATACCAGCTGTAGCCGATGCGGCGCTCGGTGCCGATCTGTTCGAGTCGCCGGCGGGGAATGCCGTCGCGGTCGCATACAAAAGGCTCGCAATGTTCCAAATCGTAGTAGCGCGCCCAAATAGGGGTGGCAGCGGCATCGCTGACCAACTTCACATCGCGGGCGCCCTGGTCGGAAACGGTGCGTACCACGCGCAATCCGGTTAATTTATAGGTGTCGAACCACTTCATGGCTCCGTGAATCGCTTTTTTTACCCGTGCACTCGGGCGGGGAAGCTCCATCAACAATTGAACAATGCCGGCACTCTCCTGCGGACCGTACGAAACCAATTCAAAGGCACGGGCGGCGGCCGGTTTCAGGGTAGTACGATCGTGTTGCTGACACCAGATGGTCGGCTCGCCGTTCACCACAATCTGGGTGTTGAGGATGCACTCGATACCTTTGTCGAATGCCTCGGAGAGTTGCTTACGCAGCGCCTTATCGGTGAGGTCACCGGTGTAGGGCGCCTCTTGTCCGGCCATCGAACGGAACATCTCCAGCGTGTTGACCATGGCGTCGTCGTTATAGGTGATGTTAAATTGATAGCCGTGCGTGATGGGCCAAAACTGCGGCCAGCCACCGTTTTCGTATTGTCCGCTCAGCAGGTAGGCCACCCCGGCGCGAAAAGCATCACGGTAGCGAACGTCGGCGGTCTGCTCATACAGTCGCGCCAGGAAGTTCATTTGGGTGGTGGTGGCATTGTTATCGATGGTGGAGTCGTCTTTACGCGCTTTGTCTTTCAACACCTTATCTAATTCGGCCGGACTGAGCTTGCGTGCCATATCGATATTTTTCGGCCAGCCGCCGGTGACGCGCTGATAGGCCAAAATCTGATCGCCGATGCGGCGTGCTTCATCACTCTGGAAGAATTCGGGATTGATTTGACGCATCGGGTTGCGTCGGGGTGCCTGCAGATTGCGGGGTTGTGCCCATAGCGACGGACAGATTAGCCACATCATCAGTAGCACAGTGAAGGTTCCTTTTAGCGGAAAGGGGAGAGGATGTTTCATGGTATCTGATATTACAAATTGAACTAAAATACGCCACTTAGACGGCGCAGTGTGCCAACCGTTTAACCGGACCTGTTTTTTTAGAGCGTATCACCGGCCATCATCATGCAAACAGGAGCCGCCACCAGCAAGATAAACACCCAAATCATCAGCCGGAGAGCCGGTCGGGGCGAGCCTTTGAACTCTTTCCAGCGATGCAATCCCCACACCATGGCGATGAGCGGGGCAAGGGCATTGCACAAAACAAAGGCAAGCAGCGGTGGGGCATAGGTCAGGCCGTAGAAACAGCCGACGGCACCGATGGCCCAGATGATGCCGCCCGACCAACCTATCAGGTGGAGGCGGAAAGGGGTGGTGAAGTAACTTTTCCACTGTTTGGGACGACCCATGAGCGGATAACGTATTGCAAAGGAGCAAAACAGGGGCGCGCCGGCGAGCGCTCCGCAGGCAAAGAAAAAGAGCGCACTGTGGGGCGTCATACTGCCACCGGCTCCGCTGAAATAGGAGGGAGAAACGGCGCGCCAGGTCAGCCCATAGAAAAAAAGGATGACGATGCCGGCCAGCAACGAGAGCGAAATACCCAATCCGACCTTGCCGGCTTTGGAGGAGATTTGCAATTGGTAGGCTTTGGCAGCCAGCCCCAAGGCAAGGAGCACAAATAGCACGGAAGCCAGCAACCAGGGCGGATCGCTCACCTGATGCGGATATAATAGGTATTGCAAAGCAATGGCACCGCTCCAGGACAAACTCAAACCGACCGACATACTCACCGCCATGCCGGCCACCGTTGTGGCTGCGATGAGCAACAGGTTACCAAGGCTCCATACCAATCCGCTGAGCATGACATAGCCGATACTGTTCCAGTGCGGATGCATCAAGTCGTAGAAGAGGGCGGTAAAGAACCGGCTACTACTTGTTCCCGGCAGCAGGGAGGCGAGCAGGATGCTCAAAGAGAATCCAACCACAAAGTCGACGTAAAACAATTCGAAGCTGCAGTTGCGTACAGCCGCCTGCTTTTGGGTGTTTGCCCAAGAACCCCAGCAAAGCGCACAGAGTAGACAGCAGAGAAGCGCAGCAGGAACAGTGCCTGTCTGCAAGAGTAAGGTTTTCATAGAGGAGCAAACATAATTTGATTATTGATGCACAAAGTTGCAGATTCCTTTTAATAAATAAGTGCTTTTTTTAGGAACATTAACTCCCTTTGATGACAGGGTAACTCCCTATTCGTCTACTTTTGTAGCAAATTAGTTGAAACCTGATGAGATGATGGAATACAAAGAAATCGGACACACCGGTATGAGGGTCTCCCGCCTGAGCTTCGGAGCCTCCTCGCTGGGCGGTGTCTTCCACGGCGTACGCGAGACCGAAGCGATCGAATCGGTTCATACGGCGCTGGAAAACGGCATCAATTTTATCGATGTCTCCCCCTATTACGGACACTACAAGGCCGAAACCGTGCTGGGAAAAGCGCTACGGGACATTCCCCGCCGCAGTTATTATCTTTCCACCAAAGTGGGACGTTACGGACAAGATGGTGTAAACAGTTGGGACTACTCCGCCCGTCGCGCCCGCGAAAGTGTTTATGAGAGCATGGAGCGGTTAGGCACCGACTACATCGATTTAATTAATGTACACGATGTGGAGTTTGCCGACCTCCGACAGGTGGTGGACGAGACCTTGCCGGCGCTGGTGGAGTTGCGTCAACAAGGAATTGTCAAACATGTGGGCATCACCGACCTGCAATTGGAAAATCTGGAGTGGGTGGTTCGGCACGCAGCCCCCGGCACGGTGGAGTGTGTGCTGAGTTTTTGCCACTACTGCCTGTGTGACGAAAAGCTGAGTGATTTCTTCGACTTTTTCGAGTCATACGGCGTGGGCATCATCAATGCTTCGCCGCTTTCGATGGGATTGCTTTCGATGCGGGGTGTCCCTGCGTGGCATCCGGCTCCCCCGTCGCTGGTGGAGGCTTGCATTCTGGCAGCGGCGCATTGCGGGGCGGTACATTATCCCATTGAAAAGCTGGCCGTGCAATATGCGGTGAGTAATCCGCGCATTGCTACCACGCTGTTCAGTTCGGCCAATCCGACGAACGTCAAGCGTAACATCGACTATGTAAACGAACCCGTCAACGAGCAATTGGTGCAAGAGGTGCAGGCCATCATCGGCGACCAGCTGCGCGTGAGTTGGGCAAACACCTGAGTAATCACAAAAAAAGAGATGGAATATAAGATTATCGATGCGCACGCCCACCTTTGGTTGAGGCAAAATTCCGAAATGCACGGACTGCGCATACACACGCTGCCCAACGGACGCTCCGAATTTATGGGCGAAATACGCCAAATGCTTCCGCCCTTTATGATAGACGGGCGCAACAGCGCCGAGGTGTTCCTGTCTAACATGAATTATGCACAGGTTTCGGCCGCGGTGATTACCCAAGAGTATATCGACGGCAGCCAAAATGCCTATCTTTGGAAGGTGGCGCAGCAATATCCCGACCGGTTTATGGTATGCGGGCTGTGTGAGTTTCGTCGGCCGGGCTACGGCAAAGAGGTAGCCCGATTGATTACGCAAGGCTTTCACGGCATTAAAATTCCGGCTCAACGGTTGTACATCCCCGAGGGATGGGTTCGGCTAACCTCCCCCGAAATGATGGCCGCCTTTCACTTGATGGAAGAGGAGGATGTCTTTCTCTCGATCGACCTGGCCGACGGGGCACAACAGGTGGGCGAACTCGAAGAGATTGTGGCCGAATGTCCGCGCCTGCGCATTGCCGTCGGACACTTCGGCATGGTGACGCGTCCCCACTGGAAAGAGCAGATCAAACTGGCACGCCATCCCAATGTGCGCATCGAGTCGGGAGGCATCACGTGGCTTTTCAACGAAGAGTTCTATCCGTTCAAAGGAGCTGTGCGCGCCATCCGCCAGGCGGCAGAGCTGGTGGGGATGGAGAAGCTGATGTGGGGTTCGGACTATCCGCGTACCATCACAGCCATCACCTATCGGATGTCGTTCGACTTCATTTCCAAATCGACCGAGCTGACCGACGAGGAGAAGCGTCTTTTCCTGGGGGAGAATGCCCGCACCTTCTACGGCTTCAAGCGGTTGGTCGACTTGCCCTACATTAAAAATATGTCGGAAGAATAAATCCTCTCATCTTAAAACCAATCATTATGGGAATTATACAAACCACTCCCACAGGGGAGATGCGTGATAACAAAACGGCTGCTCCGCACTTTGGAGGCGAAGCGGTTTTGGTGCACGAACAAGAAACAATGAAGGCCGTACAGATAACCGCGCCCGGACAGATGCAAGTGATCCGGGTGCCGATGCCGCATTGCGGCGACGACGAGGTGTTGATCCGGCTCAGTCACGTGGGCTTTTGCGGCTCCGACTTAAATACCTACCGCGGCGGGAATCCGATGGCGAAACTGCCCGTTATTCCCGGACACGAAGTGGGTGCCGTGATTCAGGCGGTAGGAAATAAGGTACCGGATGTGCTCACGGTGGGCATGAGCGTTACGGTGAATCCCTACACTGCCTGCGGACGGTGTGCTTCGTGCCGCAACGGGCGCGTCAACGCGTGCGAACACAACGAAACGCTGGGCGTGCAACGAAGCGGCGTGATGAGTGAGTTCGCCGTCCTTCCGTGGCAAAAGATTATTCCGGCCGAACAAATCACGCCCAAACATGCGGCGCTGATAGAACCGATGAGTGTGGGCTTCCATGCGGTGAATCGGGCGAAAGTGACCGACATCGATGTGGTGATGGTGATTGGATGCGGAATGATTGGCATAGGTGCCATTGTGCGTGCTTCGCTACGCGGCGCCACGGTGATAGCCGTGGATGTGGACGATGAGAAACTGGCGCTGGCGCGCCAAATCGGTGCCCGTTATACCCTCAACTCACAAACCCAGGACGTGCACGAATGCCTGCAGGCGTTCACCGGCGGATTCGGACCCGATGTGGTGGTGGAAGCGGTCGGCTCCATTCCTACCTATCAAATGGCTATCGAAGAAGTCGGCTTTACCGGTCGCGTGGTGTGCATCGGCTACGCCAAGAGCGAGGTATCCCTCTCCACCAAGCTCTTTGTACAAAAAGAGCTGAACATCTACGGATCGCGCAATGCCCTGCCGGCCGATTTTCGGGCGGTGATTCGTTTTTTGAACACGCATGCGTTTCCCATCGACCGCCTCATCACCGAAAGTGTGGCACCCGAACAGGCCGCCGAAGCGATGGAACGATGGGCAGCCCATCCGGGCAAAGTGTTCCGGATACTGGTGCAGTTTTAACTCGGGCGGCTTTTTGATGCCGCATCTGAAAAATTGCCGTATCTTTGCCGCCCGAAAATGAGTTGTTGCTCCCGCGTAGCTAAAGGAGCAGCCGTGTACTCCAGAACACCACGTAAAAAACAGGAAATATGAAACAAAAAGTATCCGTCCCCTTCATGCTGCTGGGCATACTGTTTAATGTATGCCTGATTGCAGCCAATTTGCTTGAAACCAAAGTTGTTCAGCTTTTCGGCATCACCGTTACGGCCGGCTTGCTGGTGTTTCCCTTGTCGTACATCCTCAACGACTGCATCGCCGAGGTGTGGGGATTTCGTAAGGCACGTCTGATTATCTGGACGGGCTTCGCCATGAACTTTCTGGTGGTGGCGCTCGGCCTGATTGCCGTGGCTTTGCCGGCCGCTCCCTTTTGGACGGGCGAGGCACACTTCAATTTTGTCTTCGGCATGGCCCCGCGCATTGTCGTGGCCAGCTTGACGGCTTTTTTGGTGGGATCGTTTCTCAACGCTTACGTCATGAGCCGGATGAAGATAGCCAGTGGCGGACGACATTTCTCGGCGCGTGCCGTGTGGTCGACGGTGGTGGGGGAGGCGGCCGATTCGCTTATTTTCTTTCCCATTGCTTTCGGGGGAGTGATTCAGTGGCGCGAATTACTGGTGATGATGGGGATACAATTTGTGCTCAAATCGCTCTATGAGGTGGTGGTGCTGCCTGTTACCATCCGGGTGGTGGCGGCTGTTAAGCGCATCGACGGAAGCGATGTCTACGACGAAGGCATTTCCTATAATATCTTGAAACTAAAAGAGGTATGATTGCTTCCCAAGCCTTGGTCGTGTTTAGCGGCGGACAAGACTCCACCACTTGCCTGTTCTGGGCCAAGCGTGCATTTGAAAAGGTGGTGGCCATCAGTTTTTTGTATGGTCAGAAGCATCAAAAAGAGGTGGAGCTGGCGCGTGCGATCGCCCAACAAGCCGACGTGGAGCTGGAGGTGATGGATGTGTCGTTCATCGGCTCCTTGTCGCACAATTCGCTCACCGATGCCTCTATCGTTATGGATGCCGAAAAACCGGCGGAGAGTTATCCCAACACGTTTGTGCCCGGACGCAATCTTTTCTTTTTAAGTATCGCCGCCGTTTATGCCAGAGGGAAGGGTATCCGTCATTTGGTGACCGGCGTGTCGCAAACCGACTTCAGCGGCTATCCCGATTGCCGCGACACCTTTATCCGTTCGCTCAACGTAACGCTCAATCTGGCCATGGACGAACAGTTTGTGATTCACACGCCCCTGATGTGGATAGACAAAGCAGCCACTTGGGCACTGGCCGACGAACTGGGCGTGCTGGAATTGATACGGGAACAAACACTCACCTGTTATAACGGCATCGCGGGAGCGGGTTGCGGTCGTTGTCCGGCTTGTCGCCTGCGGCGCGAAGGATTGGAAAAATACCTCGCTGTGCGCGCCCATTGATTCTCTTAATAGCTCAAATAAGTATCGCTTATGGAACCCCTCAACGAACAACTTTCGCTTTTAGGTAAGAAGACCGACTATCGGCAAACCTATGCCCCCGATGTGTTGGAGACCTTCGACAACAAACATCCCGACCGCGACTATCGTGTGCGTTTCAATTGTCCCGAATTTACGAGCGTCTGTCCCATTACCGGACAGCCCGACTTTGCCGAAATACGCATCACCTACATTCCCGATCGGAAGATGGTGGAGAGCAAGAGCCTCAAGCTTTATCTCTTCAGCTTTCGCAACCACGGTGCCTTTCATGAAGATTGCGTGAACATCATTTTGAACGATTTGATTGCGTTGATGAATCCCAAATACATCGAAGTGACCGGTTTCTTCACACCGCGTGGCGGTATATCCATCTATCCCTATGCAAATTACGGCCGACAGGGCACACGCTACCAGCAATTGGCCGCCGACAGGCTGTTGGAGAAAAATAACTAACGTGCGCATAGCGGGAAGAGATAAATGATTACCTTTGCCATCGCTAACAAATTAATAACCAAAATATGGAAAAAGTAGATAACAGCCGCACCGTGGAGATATTCCGCGGTTCGCTTTGGCAAGTGGAATTAGTGCAAGGTTTACTGGAAACAGCCGGTATTGCAAGTGTAGTAAAAGACGGAATGTTAGGTTCGATTGCGCCCAATCTGGAGCCGGACGTGGCACTGTTGGTCAGCGAAGAAAATTACGAGCCGGCCATGGAGATTATTCGCTCACGCGACAAGAAGGTTTGTGATTAACCCATGACACCTGCCTTTGCCCGAATCACCGTTAAAGTAGGCAGCAACGTGTTGACACGTCCGGATGGAACGCTGGACGTCACACGCATGTCTGCACTGGTCGACCAGATTGCCGAGCTTCATCAACAAGGGGTGGAGGTGATTCTGGTCTCTTCGGGCGCGGTGGCTTCGGGACGAAGCGAGATTCATCCGGCCAAGAAACTCGACAGTGTAGACCAACGCCAACTCTTTTCGGCCGTGGGGCAAGCCAAACTGATTAATCGCTATTACGAACTGTTTCGCGAACACGGCATCGCCGTGGGACAAGTGCTCACCATGAAAGAGAACTTTGCCACCCGAGGCCACTACCTCAATCAAAAGAATTGCATGACGGTGATGCTCGAGAACGGCGTCATCCCCATCGTCAACGAGAACGATACCATCTCGGTGAGTGAACTGATGTTTACCGACAACGACGAACTATCCGGCCTGATTGCCTCCATGATGGATGCGCAGGCGCTGATTATCCTGAGCAACGTAGATGGAATTTATCGGGGCAATCCTTCCGATGCGCAGGCGGAGGTGATTCGGGAAATAACCCGTTCCAATCAAGACCTTTCTTCGTTTATTAATGTCTCCAAGTCGAGCTTCGGTCGCGGTGGCATGCTTACCAAAACGGCTATTGCCCGCAAAGTAGCCGACGAGGGAATCACCGTGTTTATTGCCAACGGCCGGCGCGACCACATTCTGATTGATTTGTTGACACATCCCCAGACGACGCTCGGCACGCGTTTCGTTCCCTCGGCCAATCCGGTTTCGAGCGTGAAAAAATGGATTGCACACAGCGAAGGATTTGCCAAAGGCGAAGTACACATCAACCGTCAGGCCACCGAAGCACTCTGTTCGGACAAAGCAGTAAGTATTTTGCCCATCGGCATCATCGCCATCAAAGGAAAGTTTGAGAAAGACGATATTGTACGCATTGTAGACTTTGAAGGAAATGCCATCGGCGTGGGCAAAGCCAATTGCGATTCCGCGCAAGCCGCCGAAACAATGGGACAGCACGGCAAGCGTGCCGTGGTACATTACGACTATCTCTATTTGGAGTAGCACACACTCCGCCTATTCCATCCGAAAACTTTTCCACAGCGTCTCTTCCGGCACGGGCGCTTTCACCTCTATCCACTCTTTGGATACGGGATGCACAAACTGTATGCGACGGGCATGCAAGCTGATGCTTGCGTCGGGATTGGAACGTGCAAAACCATATTTCAAATCGCCTTTGATGGGACAACCGATGGCGGCCAGTTGGCATCGAATCTGGTGATGCCGACCGGTTTTCAGTTCAATTTCCAGCAGATAATAGTTTTCGGATTGCGCCAAAAGGCGATAATGCAGGATCGCTTTTTTGCTGCCTTTTACCTCCGCGGTGTGTGCGTAGCTGCGATTCTTCGCTTCGTTGCGGGTGAGGAAATGTACCAATTCGGCTTCGGGTTGGGGTGGGGGGTTCTTAACGATAGCCCAATAGGTTTTTTTGATTTCTCCCCGCTGAAAGAGTTCATTTAGGCGGGTGAGTGCTTTGCTTGTTTTGGCAAACAAAACAAGGCCGCTTACGGGACGATCCAACCGGTGTACCACACCGATGAAGACATTGCCGGGTTTTTGATGCCTCTCTTTGAGATACTGCTGCACCGTTTGGGACAGAGGCGTGTCACCCGTTTTGTCTCCTTGGACAATCTCGGAAGCGGCCTTATTGACAATGATGATATGGTTGTCTTCGTAAACAACAGTCATGTCGGTGCTGCGCCTACATGTTCATGCCGCCGTCGACCTGAATCACCTGTCCGGAGACATACGACGAAAGATCGGATGCCAAGAAGAGCGCTACCGCAGCCACATCTTCGGGTGTTCCGCCGCGACGCAAAGGTATTTTCTTGCTCCATTCGGCTTTCACCTCGTCGGAAAGTGCAGCGGTCATGTCGGTAATGATAAATCCCGGGGCAATGGCGTTGGCACGAATGCCGCGCGAACCCAACTCCTGTGCAATGGATTTAGCCAGCGCAATCAATCCCGCTTTCGAGGCAGCATAGTTAGCTTGTCCGGCATTGCCGTGTACTCCCACCACCGAGGCCATATTGATGATGTTTCCGCTTCGTTGCTTCATCATCACGGGCGTGCAAGCATGTACGAAGTTGAAAGCCGACTTCAGGTTGATGTTAATGACCATGTCCCACTGTTGTTCGCTCATGCGCATCATCAAACCGTCGCGCGTGATGCCGGCGTTGTTCACCAAGATGTCGATGCGTCCAAACTCTTTTTGTATCTCTTCCACCACCTTGGCGGTATCTTCAAAACTGGCGGCGTTGGAAGCATATCCTTTTGCTTTCACCCCAAAGGCTTCAATTTCCCGGGTAGTGTGAGCGGCATTTTCGTCCATCACCAAGTCGGTGAATGCGATGTTAGCCCCTTCGGCTGCAAACTTCAGTGCGATGGCCTTTCCGATGCCGCGGGCGGCTCCGGTGATGATGGCGGTCTTTCCTGTTAATAATCCCATGTTGT
Source organism: Prevotellaceae bacterium (assembly GCA_031262785.1). Lineage (GTDB taxonomy): Bacteria > Bacteroidota > Bacteroidia > Bacteroidales > Bacteroidaceae > Bacteroides. The sequence goes on along the minus strand of JAISHB010000085.1, from coordinate 1,973 downwards.
TCTATTGTTAATTATGATTGTTGAGTGGCTCCTTTTCGGCGCAAAGCACCGAACACGATGTTAACCACATATTTATTAAGTTCTTCGTCGGTGAGATTGGCGCCGATGCTGCCGCGTATGTAGGGAAGCTCAATTCCCTTGACGCAATAGTGCACCAATTGCGTGGTCAAATCGACGTCGTCAATTTGAAAGACGCCCTGTTCCATTCCCTCCCGCAACACATTTCTAAAGAGGACTAACTCTTTCTCGTCGAATCGTTTGCGCGCTTTTTCCACCCGCCAGATGTCGCGGAAGAAATTGGCGCGAAGCGTACCGTTGCGATAAACCACCTCTTTGATGGCATCCAGTCGGGTATAGATCATTTCGATAATCTTTTCGTCGGGCGAGATGTCTTTTTCAGAGACCTGCTTCATGGTATCGAGCAACAACTCCAGCTCCGATTCCACCACCGCCATATAGACATCATCTTTGCTTTTAAAATAGGTGTACAACGTACGCCTACCCTTTTTGGAAGCAAGGGCAATGTCATTCATAGTGGTGTTTTCGATGCCCATTCTGGCAAACAATTGCCGGGCTACGTCCACTAATTTAGCCTTTGTTTTCGATTCTGTCATACGTTATTCCTTGTTGAACAAAACACTCTTTTTCCCTATTAATATCCGCGTGGCGAATACCGACGCAAAAGTACGTTATTTTCGGCGACCCCACAAAATTAAACCAAAATAAAAACCCATTAGGCTTGCCGTTTACCAATAAAAGGCCTACCTTTGCACCCGTCAAACAAACATCGCGGAGTGGAGCAGTTGGTAGCTCGTTGGGCTCATAACCCAAAGGTCGCTCGTTCGAGTCGAGCCTCCGCAACTAAAGAAACAGCACGGACGGACAATCGAAAGGTTGTTCGTCCGTGCTGTTTCTTTAGGGTATCGTGGTTTGCCGTGGGGTATCTCAAATGAAGGTCTTCTTCCTTGTAACCTTGTTTATCTCGTAAACACGTCAAGTATATCCCATATTGGGGTTAACGACATGTAACCGGGATGTGACTGAAAGGCTTTCTTGATCTTGTTATAAGCTGATTATCAGCACATTTTTTATGTGACTGGGATGTGACCGACGTAGCATACACAAAAAAAGGGCTGACCCCGTAACAGGATCAGCCCTTTAGTTTATTAATTTGCAGGAGCGTCCGCCGGGCGTTAGCCTTGCGGTTGCTCCTCCTCGCCGCCGTCGCCTCCTCCGCCTTGGTTATCATTGTTGCCGGGAATTTTCTCTTTCACCTTCTCACCGAGTGCCTCTTGTTTGTAATGTTTGATTTCGGTATTGGCCCGATCGATGAAGTTGCTGTATTTCTCGGCACCTTCGGTGATGGTATACGCTTCAATCACCTTGGTTATTTGATGAAATATCTTGTCGGCATTTTCACGTGCCTCTTTGAGTTGGGCAGTGCCATTTTCGTTGGTCTCGTCCATGCGTTCTTTGGTGGCTTGTTGAAGTGCTTCATGACTCTTCTTGATATCTGCCACTAAGGTTTGCAGGTTGAGAGCCTTCACCGCAGCGGCTGCCTGCCCTTCCAAATCTGTAATCAAATTGGTAAACAATCCGTCGAGATGGTCGAGCTGCATCCCGTGCTTAATATTGTAATCTTTGAAAAGATGAGAGAGAACTAACGCATCGGCAGAGAGTGGGTCGGCTTTGAGAAAACCGTTAACAGCCGCCTTTAATGAACTCAGGAACGTCAATCGTTGCTCGTTCAGTGCACGAATGTGATCGGTATATTCGCTCTTGCGCTTAATGGCCAACGCCTTGTCTACCTGGTCGAGGGCGATCTTGAAGGCCGCCAACAACGGAGCGATTTTCTGTGCAATAAATTTGTCAGCCATAGCCAACGTGTAGATGGTCATCATCAAATTGAAGTAAGCGCCCCGTTTGAGTTTCGGAAGTGTAATTTTAAGAAAAGTATTCATTTTGTTTGTTTT
>JAISHB010000053.1 GCA_031262785.1 Prevotellaceae bacterium | reverse complement strand
GAAAAGCGGGCAAACCGACTCGCCAAAAGATTTTTTAGAGCGGAAAGCGGGCAAATAGGCTCGCCAAAAGTTTTTTTAGAGCGGAAAGCGGGCAAACCGGCTTGCCGATAAATTTCGGGGAGGGGAAAGTACCGTTTCTACCGAATGTCTGCGCCCCACATCAGCTTGTCGCGCAAGGTATCGAAGAAAAGATGTCCCGGGCGCTTTACAATTTTGAGGGTATAATCGGCGCGCGCAATTTGCAGCCTCGTGGCGTCGGGATAAGAATCGCTGCTGCCGTCGACAGCCACCAAATAGTTGTGGCTTCGGCTCTCCACTTCAATGCCGACTTCCCAATCGTCACAGATTACAATGGGACGAACATTTAGGCTGTGGGGGGCAACGGGGGTGAGGGTAATAGTTTTGCTTTGCGGCACTATAATGGGACCACCCACGCTCAAAGAATAGGCTGTGGAACCGGTGGGGGTTGCAATCACCAAACCGTCGGCTTGGTAGGTGGCCAGATGGGCACCGTTGATGGCCGTGCGAATGGTTATCATCGACGAGCTGTCGTGCTTGAGAACGGCCACTTCGTTTAAAGCATAAGCGGCGTGAAGCGGGGTGCCGGTAGCTCGTACCTGCAGGAGGCTGCGCTCTTCGAGCGTAAAACGACCTTGGTGAATGGCCTCGATGGTGTGTTCCATCCCTTCGGGCGACAGGTCGGCCAAGAAACCCAAACGACCGGTGTTAATGCCCAACACGGGAATCCCTTTCTTCCCCACCCGATTGGCCGCTTTTAAAAACGTGCCGTCTCCGCCCACACTTATCACCATGTCGGCATCGAATGCCTCGGCCTCGAAACATTCAATCCCGGAATCGAGTACCATTCCCAACCCGGTGGTGAGAAAACGATAAAACTCCCGGCAGATTACAATTTGGGCACGATGCGCTTTCAACAAACCAAGCAGCTGCTCTACGTAGACCGCCTTTTTGGCCTGAAAAGTATTTCCAATGATGGCAAACTTCATGATGGTTTTCTTTAAACGAGCTGCAAATATCTCACTTTTTCCCCATACAACTTCCTATCTATCCTGATTATTTGTACTTTTGCAACCCTATAAACACCCTATAATGACCCAGCTGAGCGTAAATATAAATAAGATTGCAACCTTGCGCAATGCCCGCGGAGGAAATGTACCCGATGTACAAAAAGTCGCACTCGACTGCGAGCGTTTTGGCGCCGACGGTATCACCGTACATCCGCGTCCGGACGAGCGGCATATCCGCCGTAGTGATGTCGTGGCGTTGCGTCCGTTGCTTCACACCGAATTTAATATAGAAGGTTATCCGGCTCCCGAATTCATCCGCTTAGTTTTGCAGGTGAAGCCCCATCAGGTCACACTGGTGCCGGATACGCCCGATCAAATCACCTCCAATGCCGGATGGGATGTGAAAACACATTTCAACTTCCTCTCGGAGGTGTTGGAGACTCTCCGCAAAGCAGGCATTCGTACCTCGCTCTTTGTCGAGGCAAACACGGAAATGATTCACTATGCCGCCAAAGCGGGCGCCGATCGTGTAGAACTTTACACCGAACCCTACGCTGCGCTCTTTCCCGAAAATCCTCAGAAGGCGGTTGCCCCCTTTGTGGAAGCGGCCACGGCAGCACGTCGCGAAGGATTGGGACTCAATGCCGGTCACGATTTAAATTTGGATAATCTTCCCTATTTGCATCAGCATATCCCTTGGTTGGACGAAGTATCCATCGGGCATGCACTCATTTGCGATGCACTCTACCGGGGACTCGAATCAACCATTCATGCTTATAAAAACTCTCTACGCTCATGAACCTCCTCTACTTCATTGCGCAAGCAGCCTCTTCGGTGTCAGACATCGTGTCCGGTGAGAATCCCGTACTAACCCCCGTGGGAACCGCCCAGACCATGAACCTCTGGGAAATGGCCGTCAAAGGCGGATGGATTATGATTGTGCTCTCGCTGCTGTTGGTCGTTTGTATCTACCTCTTGTTTGAGCGCAACTACGTAATCCGCAAGGCGGCCAAGGATGATCCGCTATTCATGGATAAGATTAAAGATTATATCCGCAGCGGAGAACTCAAAGCGGCGGTTTCCTATTGCCGTGGCGTAAATACGCCGGCCGCACGTATGATTGAAAAGGGTATCAGCCGTTTGGGACGCCCGGTGAATGATATTCAGGCCGCCATCGAGAATGTGGGCAACTTTGAAGTTACCAAATTAGAGAAAGGGATGACCATTATGGCCACCATTTCCGGTGGCGCACCCATGATTGGCTTTCTGGGCACCGTAACAGGAATGGTTCGCGCTTTTTTTGAGATGGCCAACGCCGGAAACAACATCGACATCACCCTGTTATCCGGCGGCATCTACGAAGCCATGATTACCACTGTGGGTGGATTGATAGTCGGCATCATTGCCATGTTTGCCTACAACTATTTGGTCACGCTCATCGACGGAGTGGTCAATAAGATGGAAGCTAAGACCATGACCTTCATGGATATGCTTAACGAACCCGCTTCTTAACCCCGCAACTTCCCCCGTGTTTAAACGAAGAACGAAAATATCGCCCGCCTTTAGCATGGCATCCATGACGGATGTTATCTTTCTGCTCCTGATCTTCTTCATGATTACCTCCACCGTTGTCTCCCCCAACGCCATCAAGGTACTGCTTCCGCAAGGTAAACAACAGACCTCGGCCAAACCACTCACACGTGTGGTTATCGACCGTGAGTTGAACTACTACGCCGCCTTTGGCAACGACAAAGAACAGCCCATCGAGCTATCACTACTTCCGGCTTTCCTGCAAGCGTGTGCCGACAAAGAACCGGAGATGTACGTGGCGCTCTATGCCGACGAATCGGTGCCCTATCGTGAGATTGTGAAGATACTGAACATCGCCAACGAACATCACTTCAAAATAGTACTGGCCACCCGCCAGCCCGACAACCAGTAAGATGACTCCTGATACCCGTGGCAAATACATAGGCATCACCGGCACGTTGGTGATAGGCATCGGCATCCTGCTGATTCTGTTCTTGGTAAGCTTTACGCTGCCCGAGAAACAGAGCGAAGATGGAGTGGATGTGATGCTGGGAATATTGCCGGAGGCCCTCGGAAGCAATGATCCGTCGCTCGTGCCCGTGGAGGTACTGTCCGAGCCAATGGATAATCCATCGATGAAAACCTCGGATGAGACCACAGAACAGTCCGTCATCACACAAGAAACCGAAGAAACAGTGGCTCTGTCACCAAAGGCTTTACCGGAAGAAGAACGCCTACGCGCCGAAGCCGAAGCGGAACGCTTGCGCAAAGAGGCAATAAATAAACAAATGAATACGTTTGGAAAGTCTGCTGAAATGGTTTCTGAAGAGAATAGCAAACAAGGTTCGGAGCAAGGAAACACACAAGACAGCGGGCAACTAATCGGGAGAGGTTGGAGTAGCGGTTATGAATTGGATGGACGCAATATCGCCGGAGACGGAACTTTACCAATTCCAGATTATAAAGGAAAGTTAGATGAGAATGCCATAATAGTGGTTGATATAATAGTAGCTCCCAATGGAGAGGTAGTTGGTCAACCCAGAATTAATATGCTAAAGACAACAAAAGCTGATTATGAATTACAGAATGCAGCTTTAGAAGCGGCAAAAAAGGCGCGCTTCAACGCCGTCAAAGGCATCCACAACCAACAAGGAACCATTACGTATTACTTTAATCTTACATTATAATAAGGAGATTCAATTATGGGAACGATTTACATCTTTTTTGCCGACGGCTTCGAAGAAGTAGAAGCCTTCACCTGTGTGGACGTATTGCGTCGGGCAAGCTTAACCGTGGAGATGATCTCGGTGACACCCGACGAGATTGTAACCGGTGCACACGATGTCCCGGTGTTGTGTGACAAGAACATTGTCAATTGCGACTTCCGCGATGCTGCCATGGTGCTGCTTCCCGGGGGGATGCCCGGTGCGGCTACACTCTCACAGAGCGAGGAGTTGCGTAAGCTCATCCTGCACTTTGCTTCGCACAACAAACCCATCGCCGCCATTTGTGCGGCTCCCATGGTACTGGGCAAGCTCGGGTTGCTTAAGGGACGCCGCGCCACCTGTTACCCGGGATTCGAACAATACCTGGAAGGTGCCACCGTTACCGGAACACAGGTAGAGATCGATGGGAACATCATCACCGGCATCGGCCCGGGAGGTGCGATGGATTTCGCACTGGCCATCGTAGAGCATCTGCTCGGAGACGGGAAGATTGCCGAGCTGAAAGAGGCGATGTGCATCAAGTAGATGTTCGACCCTACTACACGTGACATCAAATACCTGCCGGGAGTGGGTCCGGGGCGTGCCACGCTGCTGGGCAAAGAGTTAGGCATCTACTCCCTGCATGATTTACTATACTATTTCCCCTATAAGTTTGTAGACCGAAGCCGTGTATACCGCATACACGAGATTGAGGTAGGCATGCCCGTCATCCAGCTTAGGGGGGAGATTATCGGATTCGAGGCCACCGGCCAGGGGCGCAAGCGGCGCTTAGTCGCCCACTTTAGTGACGGTACGGGTGTGGTAGACCTGGTGTGGTTTCAATCCATCAAGTACGTCACCGGACGCTATCAGCTGCACAAGACCTACTTAGTCTTGGGCAAGCCCACGCTCTACGGCGGACGCATCAACCTGGCTCATCCCGACCTGGACGAAGCCACCGATGCCAAGCCCTCGGGCGTGGGGCTGCAGCCCCACTACCATACCACCGAGAAGATGAAGCGCAACTTCCTCTCCTCGCATGCCGTAGAGAAGATGATGCAGCACGTGGTGCAACTCCTGACCGAACCGTTGCCCGAGACGCTCCCTGCGGGGATGATTGCCCGTCATCACCTGATGCCGCTGACCCAAGCCTTGTGCAACGCCCACTTCCCTTCCGACCACGAAGCCCTGCGCAAGGCACAATACCGCCTCAAGTTCGAGGAGTTGTTCTACCTGCAGCTCAACATCTTGCGCTACGCCAAAGAACGTCAGCGCAAATACCGAGGCTACCTGTTTGCCCACGTGGGCATCCGGTTCAACACCTTCTATCATAGCAACCTGCCCTTCCCCCTGACCGGTGCCCAGAAAAGGGTACTCAAAGAGATCCGCCGCGACGTAGGCAGCGGCCGTCAGATGAATAGGCTGCTGCAAGGGGACGTAGGTAGCGGCAAGACGCTGGTGGCACTCATGAGCATGCTCATGGCTCTGGACAACGGCTACCAAGCCTGCCTGATGGCGCCCACCGAGATACTCGCCGCCCAACACTACGAAACCATCGGCACACTGCTTCACGACATGGACGTGCCCGTGGCGCTACTGACCGGCTCGGTGCGTGGGAAGCGGCGAGAGGCCATCCTAAAGGGACTACTCACCGGAGAGATACCGTTGCTGGTCGGCACCCATGCCGTCATAGAAGAGACCGTACAGTTTGCCTCGCTGGGGATGGTCGTGATTGACGAGCAGCACCGTTTCGGTGTGGCGCAGCGTGCACGTCTGTGGTCGAAGAACACACAGCCGCCCCACGTGCTGGTGATGACGGCCACCCCCATTCCGCGTACCCTGGCCATGACACTCTACGGCGATTTGGACGTCTCGGTGATTGACGAGCTGCCTCCCGGGCGTCGTCCGGTGGTCACCCTGCACCAGTACGATGCCCACCGTACCAGCCTCTACCGGATGCTGCACCGTCAGCTGGCCGAAGGACGTCAAATCTACGTGGTCTACCCGCTCATCAAGGAGAGCGAGAAGATCGATTTGAAGAACCTCGAAGAGGGATACGCCCGCATGGCCGAAGAGTTCACCGAGTGCCGCATCTGTATGGTGCACGGCCGCATGAAAGCAGCCCAAAAGGAGGAACAGATGCAACTGTTCGTCTCCGGACAGGCACAGATGATGGTGGCCACCACCGTCATCGAGGTGGGCGTGAACGTACCCAACGCCACGGTGATGGTAATTGAGAATGCCGAGCGTTTCGGCCTCTCGCAGCTCCACCAGCTTCGCGGGCGGGTGGGACGTGGCGCCGAGCAGTCGTACTGCATATTAGTGACCAACTTCAAGCTGGCCGAAGAGACCCGCAAACGCTTAGACATCTTGGTGCAGACCAACGACGGTTTCGAGATTGCCGAGGCAGACTTGCGCCTGCGCGGACCGGGTGATTTGGAGGGCACTCAGCAGAGCGGCGTGGCCTTCGACCTGAGGATAGCCAACCTGGCACACGACGGTCAGCTGCTGCAATACGTCCGCGACATTGCCCGCGAGGTAGTGGAGAGCGATCCCACCGGCGAGCTGCCCGAGCACCAACTGCTTTGGCGGCAGCTCAAGGTACTGCGGAAGAACCATGCCAACTGGGGGGCGATCAGCTAAAGGATACGTGAGTTCGACGTAAGAATCAGCCTATAAATTAAGTTATTAGTTGTGCGCCCAACCTTCCCCAAAAGGCCTTCTGAGCGCGGTTGTTGTCCCGCCAAATTTGGACTGCTGTCCCGCTAAACTTGGACTGCTGTCCCGTGAAACTTGGACTGCTGTCCCGTTAAACTTGGACTGCTGTCCCGTGAAACCCGGACTGCTGTCCCGTGAAACCCGGACCGGGGTCCCTCCCAATCAGCCCGCAAAAAAAACCTTATTTATTCGCTCGGCCGCTCGGCATGATACGACGAGCGCACCAGCGGTGCACTCTCCACCCGCCGGAATCCTTTGGCCAGCGCCGTGCTCCGGTAGGCGGCAAACTGCTGTGGGGTGATGTATTCGGCCACCGCGTAGTGACGACGGTCGGGTTGCAGGTATTGACCGATGGTCAAAGAGGTACAGCCCGCCGCACGCAAGTCATCCATCAGGGCTTCCACCTCACAGGGCGTTTCGCCCAGTCCCACCATGATGCCCGACTTGGCCGGGATGCCCGCCCGGGCAATCTGCTCGAGGACGGCCAAGCTGGTATGGTAGCGGGCGGCGCTGCGTACCATCGGGGTGAGCCGGCGTACGGTCTCCATGTTGTGCGCCATGATGTCGGGCTGCGCCTCCATCACCCGGGCGATGAGTTCGGGACGTCCCTGGAAGTCGGGGATGAGCACTTCGAGCGTGGTCGAGGGGTTGAGCCGGCGTATCTCCCGAATAGTTTGTGCCCAGTGCGCTGCACCCAGGTCGGGCAGATCGTCGCGGTCTACGGAGGTGACCACGGCATGGGTCAGCTTCATCAGTCCGATGGATTGCGCCACGCGCAACGGTTCTGCCGCATCGAGCGGATGCGGCTTGCCCGTGCGCGTGTTGCAGAAGCGGCAGCTGCGGGTGCAGATGTCGCCGGCAATCATAAACGTGGCCGTGCCCCGTCCCCAGCACTCGCCCAGGTTCGGACAACGTCCACTGCTGCAGATGGTATGCAGACAGTGCGACTCTACAATGCGTTTGGTCTGGGTATAACGCTCGTTGGCGGCGATGCTCACCTTGAGCCAGTCGGGTTTGCGGATGGGTCGGCTCATCGCAACTGTTCCTCAAAGAAGCGGGTTAACTTGGCGTAGAGATGCAGCCGGGTACGCCCTCCGTAGATGCTGTGGTTGCGGTTGGTGTAGAGCTGCATATCGAAGGGCTTGCCCAACTGTACCAGCGTCTCGGCATATTCGGCCGTATTCTGGAAGTGGACGTTATCATCGGCCAGACCGTGCACCAGCAAGAGCCGGCCGTGCAGCTTGCCGGCACGGGACAGGGCGGATGCGGCCTCATAGCCGTCGGCATTCTCAGCGGGCGTACGCATGAAGCGTTCGCCGTAGATGGTGTCATAGTAGTTCCAGTCGGTAACGGCTGCTACTGCCACGCCCGCACGAAACACCGGCGTCCCCTCGCTCATACTCATCAACGTCATATAGCCGCCGTAGCTCCATCCCCAGATACCGATGCGGCCGGCATCCACATAGGGAAGTGTGGCCAGATACCGGGCAACGGAGACCTGATCCTCCGCCTCCTTGACACCCAGGTTGAGGTAGGTGCACTTCTCGAAGTCGGCACCCCGACCGCCCGTACCCCGACCGTCCACACATACCACCACGAACCCGCGCGAGGCCATGTAGGTTTCCCAGGTCAACCGCCACCGGTTCACCACCTCCTGCGAGCCGGGACCGCTGTATTGATAGAGTAGGACGGGGTATTTGCCGGTGGCATCAAAGCCGGTGGGCTTCATCATCCAGCCGTTCAACAGGGTACCTCTTTCCGTGGTAAAGGTAAAGAACTCCTTGCGGGGAAGGTTATAGGCGGCCAGCTTCTGCAATAGGGCGGCGTTGTCCACCGGTTGCGCCAGCTCCTTGCCGCTATTATCATGTAGCGTGATAAGGAGTGGGGTATCCACCGAGGTGTAACGGTTGAGGTAGTAGCTCATGTCGCTACTCAGCTGCACCGAGTTGGTACCTTCCCGTGCCGAAAGTTTGATTTGCTTGCCCTTGCGGTCGGTTTTGTAGAGTGCCCGGCAAAGCACCCCTTCGGCATTGGCTATGTAATAGAAGGCATTCTCCCGGGCACTCCAGCCCAGAAAACGTTTCACCTCGTAGTCGCCCGAAGTGACTTGCCGCACCAACGTCCCCCCTATGGTGTACCAATACAGATGCATGTAGCCGCTCCTATCGCTCATGAAGCTGAAGTGTCCGGGGTAGAAGCGGATGTTATCGAGTACCTCCTCTTTGATGTAGGTGTCGCTTTCGTCGCGCAACATCAATCGACACAGGGTGGAACGCGGATTGGCAAAGTAGAGGTCGAGTCGGTTCTGGTGACGGTTCAGGGTAACGATGGCCAGCTTTTCGGGATCATGGGTGAAGCAAATACGGGGGATATAGCCGTCGGCCTCCAAGGGTAGTTGCATCCGACGGGTCACCTTCGAGCGAATATCGAAAGCGTGCACCGACACCGTCGAGTTGCGTTCTCCGGTCTTCGGATATTTATAGGTGTATTCGCCCGGGTACTTGGCAAACGCCTCCAGGCGTGGATTGCTTCCGGCAAAGAGCTGCATGGAATAGGACGACACTGCCGTTTCGTCGAAGCGAACAAAGGCGAGTAGCTTGCTGTCGACACTAAACTCCATGGCGCGGTTGATACCGAACTCCTCCTCATAGACCCAGTCGGGAATGCCGTTGAGAACGGCACCGGCGGCACCATCTTCGGTCACCTGACTTTCACTGTTGCCGTAAAGGAGCTTCACCAAATAGATATTATTGCTTCGCACGAACGCCACCATGGTGCCATCGGGTGAGAACAGGGGTGCCTGCTGTGCACCTCCGTCGGATAAGCGTTCCACACGATTGTTTATCTGTCCCTCGAGGTTACGCTTCAAACTATACAGATAGTGAACGGCCGTATAGGAACGGCGATAGATCGGGGTAGTTTCGGTGGCAATCAGCAGCATCTGCCCGTCGGGCGAAAAGCTGTAACTGTCGAATTGTTTAAAGGGACATTCGCGGGCGGTGGTTGCATCGAAGAGCACCTCCACCTGCCGGCCGGTTTGAAAGGAGTATTTAATGATTTGCGTTCCTTCCCGGTTGCGTTGCGAGTAGTGTGCACCATCGCCCGGGATAGGCACCACGTTGTAGAGGTCTTCGGGAGTGAACGTGCCGCCGACCACGTCGGCCAACTCCAGCGGTGCTCCTTCTTGCGCACACACCAGCGTGCCGCAAGCTATCCATAGAGCCAGTAGTATCTGTTTCATATCAAAAGATGATTAGGGATTTCGGGAAGCAAAGGTACGCAATTCATTCATAACCTCTTTGGGGGTACGGTTATACTTCTTGCGGAAGCACTTGCCGAAATAGCCTGCTTCGCGGAAGCCTACGGCAAAAGAGATGTCGGTGATGCTCATGTTGGTGGTTTTTATGAGTTCGAGTGCCTTGTTCAGGCGGATTTCCTTGATCAAATCGATGGGAGCCAGTCCGGTGAGGCTTTTCACCTTCTTGAAGAAGGCGGAACGACTCAATCCCAATCCGGCGGCAATGGTATCGATGCTGAAATCGCTGTTATCCATGTTTGCTTCGATGGATTGCCGTATCTTATCGAGCAGTTGCAGATCTTTCTTTACCAGGAACTGTTCGTAACTGTCGGGTTGAGGCGTTTCGGTTCGTTGAAGCACCCGCTCGCGGAAGCGCCGGCGTTCGCCCAACAGCTGTTCGATGCGTGCCACAAGATATTCTTTGCTGAAAGGCTTGGTAATGTAGGCATTCGCTCCCATGCTGATGGCACGTGTCTTTTCGTTCTCGTCGTGACGGGCTGTTAGAATAATCACCGGAATGTGACTGATTTGAAAATCGCCCCGAATGTGTTCGAGCAGTTCCAGTCCCGACATTTCGGGCATCATCTGGTCGGTCACTACAATGTCGGGATGGTGCAGTTGCACCGCCTTGAGTCCATCCACACCGTTCGCAGCCAAAAGAATGTTGTAGCGTCCCTCGAGCTGCATTTTCAGCAGACGTCCCAAATCGCGGTTGTCCTCAACAATCAACAGGGTGGGAAGCGAAGCATCCGTTTCGTCTGGCTGACTTTCGGTTGCTCCGGTGGCGGTGGTAGCCACGGCCGGCTTTCCTTCGGCAGCTTCCGAATCGCTCACGTAGAAGTCTACTTCCGAGGCTTTATAGTGCTCTTTTCCCAAGTTTAGCTCGACGATGAAGACCGAACCTTGGCGGTTTTCGCTCTCGGCGTGGATGGTACCGTGATGCAGCGCGATCAATTCCTTGGAAAGCGCCAATCCGATACCGGTTCCCTGATAGGCGGCGTTGCGAGAGTTGTCGCCTTGCGAAAAGCGCTCGAAAATCTCCGATAATTTGGCCGAAGGGATGCCCACGCCACTGTCCTCGACCCGTATGTAGCAGCGCCGGTTGTTGTTTTCCAGCAATCCGCCCGAGATGAAGATGGTTCCCTCTTGCGGCGTATATTTGAAGGCATTGGAGAGCAGGTTGCGAATCACCACCTCTAATTTGTCGCGGTCGGCCCACAAGAAGATCGGCTCTTCGGCCGGTTGGAAGATAAAGCTGATGCTCTTCTCTTCGGCCATCACCCGAAATTCTTCGTGCAGACGCTTGAGCAAGGTGTTCAGCTCGATGCGGGCAACGTGCAGACGCATCTTGCCGTTTTGTATTTTGCGGAAATCCAATATCTGATTGACCAACTGCAACATCTGATTGGCGCTCTTCTCCATCATCTCCACATACTGTTTTCCTTTCTGGCTGAGGCTTTCGCGCTCCTTGAGTTCTTGAAGGGGCGCCTTGATGAGCGTCAGCGGCGTGCGCAGTTCGTGGGAGATGTTGGTGAAGAACTTAATTTTCAGCTCGGCCAACCGTTGCCCGATGTAGACATCGTTCTTCATCTTGACCATAAAGAAGATGGTGCGCAAAATCACGTAGAGGAGCGCCACGCCAAGCAAGACATAGAAACTATACGCCCACCAGGTGAGCCACCACGGCGGAAGCACGGTGATTTGCAAGGTGCGCTCGGAGTGCATCCGCGGATCGCCCTCGTCTAAGGATTGCACGCGGAACAGATAGCTTCCCGGGGGCACGTTGGTATAGGAAGCGATGCGGTTGCGTCCGTTCAAGTGCCACTGTTTCTCGTATCCCTCGAGCAGATAGCGATAGGTTACGTTGTGTTGGTTGAAATAGTTGAGGGCGGCATATTCGATGGTAAACATCGACTGGTTGTGCTTGAGGGTGAGGCTGTCGGCGTACCGAATCGACTTGTTCAGGATGGGATGCTCGCGGAACGTGCGCAAATCGCGGTTCGAGACCCGAAAGTCGACGATATAGGTGGGATACGACACCGCCTCGTTCTTCATCTTCTCGGGATTGAGCACTAAGATACCCTCGCGGCAGCCGATCCACAGCTCACCGCCAAGGGTGTAGAGCAGGGCGCCCTCTTCCATCTTCATATCGTAGAAGCTGTCATACTTCTCGTAGTTGTGGATGCGTCCGGTGGCGGGATTCAAAGACGAGAGTCCGGCTTCCGATACGAGCCACAAGTTTTTGTTGCGGTCTTCGGCCACGGAAATCACCACGTCGCTGTTCAGCCCCTCGTCCAAGCCGTAGCGTTTAAACGTGGGCGTGTTCGAGGCTGCGTCGTAGGCCGTCAACTTGTTTACGCCGCTGCCGAAAACGCTCACCCACAAACTGTCGCGTTTGTCGCAGAAGAGCACATAGATGTCGTTCTCGGCCACGTCGGCGTTGAGCGGCTGGGTGCGGTAGGTTTCGAACTGGATTTGTTCGGGCGACTCGAAAGCCACGTTGAAAGACATCAGTCCATCCATCGTGCCCACCCAGATGCGGCCGCTTTTATCCTCGCAGATGTTGCGTACATCCATGTAGAGTCCGTAGGGAGGATAGCGTTTCATCCCGTTGTATTTGTGCCGGAACACAGTTTGTCCCGCCCCGTCGCTACTAACGAGGTTGAGCCCACCGGCAAGCACTCCCGCCCAGATGCGTCCGCGGCTGTCCTGGAACGTGCAATAGACATCGTTGCCGCTGATCGAGCCGGATTGTTTGGGATGATTGGTGAAACGCACAAAGCGATAGCCCAGCGGACTGTTTTCGTCGGGTTCGCCCCGAACCAACCCGTCGCCCTTGGTGGAAAACCACAGATTGCCCTGGTGATCTTCCATGATGTGGTAGACATTGCCGATGCGGTAGTTGCCGGCATCGAATTTCTGCTTGAGCACGCCCTGCGAGTCGAGCCGGTAAACCTCCTGTTGGCGTGTGCCAATCCAGATG
>JAISHB010000033.1 GCA_031262785.1 Prevotellaceae bacterium | reverse complement strand
AGCATGTATCTGGTGTGCAACGGCAACCTGCTCTTCCACGCCTCCATGCCGATGAACGAAGACGGCAGCTTCAAGCGCGTGACCATCGACGGCCAAACCTACTGGGGAAAAAGCCTCTTAGACCGTACCGACCAGCTCATTCGCACCGCCTACTACGAGCTGGAGAGCCACGAGAAAGGTTTTGCCCTCGACTTTGTGTGGTATCTGTGGTGCGGCACCAACTCACCGGCCTTCGACAAAGAAAAGATGGCCACCTTTGAACGCTACTTTGTGGCCGACAAGTCGCTGGCCAAAGAGACCAAGGGATGGTACTACACCCTGCGCAACCGTGCCGACATTTGCCGGCGCATCTTGGAAGAATTTGGCGTGCAGGGCGAACACTCGCACATCATCAATGGACACGTGCCGGTGAAAACCATCCGGGGCGAACAACCCATTAAAGCCGACGGCAAACTGCTGGTGATTGACGGCGGATTCTCTAAAGCCTACCAACCCGAAACGGGCATTGCCGGCTACACCTTGGTCTATCACTCGCGGGGTTTCCAATTGGTGCAACACGAACCGTTCCAGTCGCGCCAACAAGCCATCGAAGAGGGACAAGACATCAAGTCGACCTCGTTTGTGGTGGAGTTTACCGCGCATCGCATGATGGTCAAAGACACTGATAAGGGAGACGAACTCATCACCCAAATAGGTGATCTCGAGAAACTGCTGACCGCCTACCGTACCGGCCTCATCAAGGAGTTGTTGTAGACACTTGTCGGCCTGCCAAACGGTAAACGCCCGCCCAAACAGTTTGGACGGGCGTTTGCATAACGTCCCGGGAAATAAGGAGAAAAAAGAGATTATCCGCCGGTCAGCTCCCCTATCACTTGCATCACCTCCCGGCCGATGGCTTCAGCCTCGGCTTGTGTGGCAGCTTCGCTGTAGATGCGGATGATGGGTTCGGTGTTGCTCTTGCGCAGGTGCACCCACTTGTCGGCAAAGTCTATCTTCACTCCGTCGATGTCGTTAATCTCTTGGCGGGCATAGCGCTGCTTCACCTGGGCAAGGATGGCATCTACGTCGGTCTCGGGTGTCAGGTCGATGCGGTTCTTGGCCATGAAGTACGTCGGATAGGAGGCACGCAATTGGCTTACCTTCTTGCCTTCGTGTGCCAGATGGCTCAGGAAAAGGGCAATGCCCACCAACGCGTCGCGTCCGTAGTGACTGGCCGGATAGATGACGCCGCCGTTGCCTTCGCCGCCAATGACGGCGCCCACCTCTTTCATTTTGGTGGTGACGTTGACCTCGCCTACGGCCGAGGCGTAGTAGTGTTGCCCGTACCGGCGGGTCACATCGCGCAGGGCACGGGTGGAGCTGAGGTTCGAGACGGTATTGCCCGGCGTGTGTTTGAGCACGTAATCGGCCACGGTGACCAAGGTGTATTCTTCACCATACATGGCGCCGTCTTCGCAAATCACTGCCAAGCGGTCTACATCGGGGTCTACCACAAAGGCCACGTCGGCATCTCCCTGCTTCATCAGGTTCATGATGTCGGAGAGATTCTTCTCGAGGGGTTCGGGATTGTGTTGGAAGTGACCGGTGGGTTCGCAATAGAGCTTTTCGATGTGCTGCACGCCCAGCTGTTCCAATAGCTGCGGCAAGATGATGCCCCCGACCGAGTTGACGCAATCCAATGCCACGCGGAAGTTGGCGCGGCGAATGGCCGGCACATCCACCAAGTCGAGTGCCAGCACGGCGTCGATATGTTTTTGATTGTAACTGAAGTCTTGACGATAGCTGCCCAAGTGGTCGACGTCGGCATATTCAAAGGCTTCGGCCCCGGCAATGCGCAACACTTCGTTGCCCTCTTCGGCATTGAGGAACTCGCCGTGTTCGTTGAGCAGTTTCAGGGCATTCCATTGCTTGGGGTTGTGCGAGGCGGTCAGAATGATACCTCCGGCAGCGCCTTCCAGGGTGACGGCCAACTCGGTGGTGGGCGTGCTGGCCAGGTCGATGTCTACCACATCCCATCCCATTCCCAGGAGGGTTCCAACCACTACATGCCTCACCATGTCGCCCGAGATGCGGGCATCGCGGCCAACCACCATTTTATTACTGCCGCCGGCAGGGTGCTGTTTGCGAATCAACGTGGAGTAAGCAGTGGTGAACTTGACAATATCGAGCGGATTAAGCCCCTCTCCGGTGTGTCCGCCGATGGTACCGCGGATACCGGAAATCGATTTGATTAATGCCATCTGTAACGCTATTTATAGATTTGATATTTACGGATGTCGTAGTAGTAGGGATAGACGTAGTTCTGTGCCGTGGAGTGTCCCATCTTCGAGGGGACAATCAGTCGGACATGTGCTCTGTCGCGCACATATACCAGCGGCACGAGCCATCCGGCGGGTACTGCACTGGACGAGTAGTAGTTGAGCATAAAGCCCGAAGTGAAGATGCCCGCAATGGAGGTGCTGCTGACGGTATATTTAAATTCGTCTACCGTTTCGGGTGAAGTTAGGTTGGACAGGGTGGTGTCGCCCTCGAGCAAGCCATACTCCATGAAACGCACCAAAATGAGGTCGTTCTTCTTCACCGTATCGGCCAGGTTCTTCGAGCCTCGGTCAACAATTTGCATATAGACACCACTGGCCAGCTGAACGTATTCGTTCCGCGCCGTGTCGGTGAGGGTGTCTTTGAGGAATTCTGTTTGAGAGATGACGTTGATGTCACGGTCTTTGATGAACGCATCGATGGCGTCCTGCTCTTCTTCCAGCATTTCTGCGTAGGTCTTTTGGTCGCTACAGGCCTGAAAAAAAGCACCGCACGTCAGCACTGCTGCGAAGAGGAATATCAGTTTCTTCATTCTTAATTTATTTGGGGAGAAATGGATGAGTTATTCATTACGAGCGCAAAAGTAGCTTTTTCTTTATCCTTTTGCGGTTAGAAGAGGCTTAAACTTTGCTAATGCCCGCTCAAGTTGTGCCTTTGCCTGGTCGATGGTGCCGTGAAATTCTCCTCCCGAAGCGTTGAGATGCCCACCTCCGCCAAAGAATTCGGTAGCCAGCTGATTGCAGGGGAAGCTTCCCACCGAGCGCAGAGATACTTTGATGAGCGGACGCTCGGTGTCTTCACGCAGGAAGCAGGAAAGCACCACGTTTTTGATACTCAAGGGGATGTTGACGAATCCCTCGCTGTCGCCCCGGATGTAGCTGAACTGACTCTGCTCGCGTTTGGTAAGCGATATCATGGCCGCACGGCAGTCGGGATAGACCTGCATCTGTGTGAGCACGTATCCCATCAGTCGGAGGCGGCTTTCGGAATAGGTGTTGTAGACCTTCCGGTAGATGTCGTCCTTATCGATGCCCTTAGCCAGCAGTTCGCTGATGATGAAGTAGATTTCGCGGTTGTTTGAGTTGTAGGTGAAACCGCCGGTGTCGGTCATCATGCCGGTGTAGATACATTCGGCCGCTTCGCGGGTGATGTCGTCATATCCTCCCAGGCGGCAAATCAGACGGAACACCAGCTCGGAGGTGGAAGAGATGGCCGGATGCGAAACGGTGATGTCGCAGAATGACTCGGGATAGAGATGGTGGTCGAGCAGCAGTTTCTTAGCTGTAGCGTTACGTACCGAACCGGCAATGGTTTCGATGCGATTCAGGGCATTGAAGTCGAGGCAGCAAACCAGGTCGGCCTCGGCAATCAGCCGGTCGGCAAAGTCGCGGTAGCGGTCGTAGAGCAGAATCTCTTTGCTGCCCGGCATCCATTTGAGGAAGTCGGGAAAGGCATTGGGCACAATCACGTTTACGGTTTTGCCGCGTCCGTTC
Organism: Prevotellaceae bacterium; assembly: GCA_031262785.1. Classification (GTDB taxonomy): domain Bacteria; phylum Bacteroidota; class Bacteroidia; order Bacteroidales; family Bacteroidaceae; genus Bacteroides. Next base: position 14,585 of record JAISHB010000033.1, on the reverse strand, counting down.
AGATAGTGCCACAAACCCAGCGAAGAGCCAATGGCATCGCCGTCGGGCGACACATGGGCAATGATTACAATCTTTTCGGCATGTCCCAACCAACGGGAAATATGGTCTATTTTGGACTGGTCTATTACTTTGGTCAGCATATAGTTCTTTATTCTTTGATTTTGTTAGGAGCGGCAAAAGTAATAAAAAGCCGGGGCGTTTCGATACAACTGCGTGTTTTTGCATCGAAATGAGTTGGTTTTATAGGTTCCGCCGCGCGCTTTTAGTAAAGTTCACTTGGCCTAAAAGGTAGCCTCTCCAAAGTTTATTCCCTACTATTTTGAGTTACCACAATTAAAACCTTATATTTGCAGCATCATTAACCTATTGTTGTATATCTCGTTGTCTAATACCACGCATCTATGGAACAAAGCTTTATTGCATACCTTGAGGAGAGCATCAAAAAAAATTGGAATCTGGATGCTTTAACCGACTACAGCGGAGCCACGCTGCAATATAAAGACGTTGCCCGTAAAATAGAGAAACTGCATTTGCTATTTGAAGCAAGCGGCATTCAGCCGGGTGACAAGATTGCCATCTGTGGCAGGAATTGTGCGCACTGGGGCGTAACCTTCCTGGCCATCATTACCTACGGCGCCGTGGCCGTTCCCATCCTTCACGAATTCAAGGCCGACAATGTGCACAACATTGTCAATCACTCCGAAGCCCGCCTGCTGATTGTGGGTGAACAGGTGTGGGAGAACCTCAACGAGGCGGCCATGCCGCTGCTCGAAGGTGTGGTGCAGATGGAGGAGTTCGGCATCCACATCTCGCGCAGCCACAAGCTTGACTATGCCCGCGAACACCTCAACGAGCTGTTCGGCAAGAAATACCCCCGCAACTTCCGTAAAGAGCATGTCAGCTATCGACAAGACCAACCCGAAGAGCTGGCCGTGATCAACTACACCTCGGGTACGACCAGCTTCTCCAAAGGCGTGATGCTGCCCTACCGCAGTCTGTGGGGAAACATCACCTTCGCCCTGGAAGCCCTGCCGCTCAAACCGGGCGAGCGCATCATCTCGATGCTACCCATGGCGCACATGTACGGACTGGCCTTCGAGTTTCTCTTCGAGTTTATCATGGGCTGCCAAATCTTCTTCCTGACGCGTACCCCCAGTCCGAAGGTCATCTTCCAAGCCTTTGCCGAGGTGAAGCCCCAATTGGTCATTGCCGTGCCCCTGATCATCGAGAAGATTATCAAGAAGAACGTGCTGCCCAAGCTGGAGAAACCCACCATGAAGCTGCTGATGCACGTGCCCTACGTCAACGACAAGATACGCTCGACCATCCGTAAGCAGGTGGTCGGAGCCTTTGGCGGACAGTTCGTGGAAGTGGTGGTGGGAGGTGCCGCCTTCAACCAGGAGGTGGAGCAGTTTCTGCGTCAAATTGCCTTTCCCTATACCGTGGGCTACGGCATGACCGAGTGCGGCCCGCTTATCTGCTATGAATACTGGGAACAGTTCAAGCAGGGTTCGTGCGGCAAAGCCATCCATCGCATGGAGGTGAAGATACTCTCGGACGATCCCGAACACATCCCCGGGGAGATTGTGTGCCGAGGTCCCAACGTCATGCTGGGTTATTACAAGAACGAAGAAGCCACCGCCGAAGCCCTCGATGCCGAAGGCTGGCTGCACACGGGTGATTTGGCACTAATGGACAAACAAGGCAACGTCACCATCAAAGGCAGGAGCAAGAACCTGCTGTTGGGAGCCAACGGCCAAAACATCTACCCCGAAGAGATTGAAGATAGGCTCAACGCCATGCCCTACGTGGCAGAGTGTGTCGTGGTACAACAAAACGAGAAGCTGGTCGGTCTGGTCTATCCCGACTTCGACGATGCTTTCGCCCACGGGTTGAGTAACGACGACATCGAGCGCGTCATGGAAGAGAACCGCCTCGCCCTGAATGCCGAGCTGCCCGCCTATAGCCAACTGACCAAGATGAAAATCTACCCCGAGGAGTTCGAGAAGACACCCAAACGCTCCATCAAGCGATTCCTCTACCTCGAAGCCAAGGGATAGACCGGCCACACTGCACGGGAGAAAAAAGAGCAAACCTATTGCACTTTACTAATAAAGCCATATATTTGCACAATTTTCAACCAAATGTGCAAAGAACACTTATGGAATCAAGCTTCATTTCTTATATCGAGGAAAGCATTAAACAGCACTGGGATTTAGACGCGCTTACCGACTATAACGGCGCCACCCTGCAATACAAAGACCTGGCAAGAAAGATAGAGAAGATACACATCATCTTCGAGAACAGCGGCATCCGTAAAGGAGATAAGGTGGCCGTATGCGGACGAAACAGCTCGCATTGGGGAGTTACCTTCCTGGCCACCCTGACCTACGGTGCGGTGGTAGTACCCATTCTGCATGAATTCAAGGCAGACAACGTGCACAACATTGTCAATCACTCCGAAGCCAAACTACTCTTCGTGGGCGACCAGGTATGGGAGAACCTCAACGAGTCGGCGATGCCCCTGTTGGAAGGCATCATGCGCATCACCGACTTCTCCATCTACGTCTCGCGCAGCGATAAAATCGACTATGCCCGCGAACACCTCAACGAGCTGTTCGGTAAGAAATACCCCAAGAACTTCCGTAAGGAACACGTCCGTTACCATCAAGACCAGCCCGACGAGTTGGCCGTGATCAACTACACCTCGGGTACGACCAGCTACTCCAAGGGCGTAATGTTGCCCTACCGCAGCCTGTGGTCGAACACCCGCTTTGCCTTTGAAGTCATCCCCCTGAAACCGGGTGATAAGGTCATCTCCATCTTGCCGATGGCACACATGTACGGGCTGGCCTTCGAGTTTCTCTACGAGATGGCCGCCGGCTGTCAGGTGTTCTTCCTGACGCGCACCCCCAGTCCGAAGGTCATCTTCCAGGCCTTTGCCCAGGTGCGTCCGCGAGTGGTGATAGCCGTGCCTCTGATCATCGAGAAAATCATCAAGAAGAACGTGCTGCCCAAGCTGGAGAAGCCCACCATGCGGGTGCTGATGCGGGTGCCCTATGTCAACGACAAAATCAAGTCGACCGTATGCAAGCAGGTGGTCAACGCCTTTGGCGGGAACTTCCTGGAAGTAATCATCGGGGGTGCCGCCTTCAACCAGGAAGTGGAACGCTTCCTGCGCAAGATAGAGTTTCCCTATACCGTGGGCTACGGCATGACCGAATGTGCCCCCATCATCTGTTATGAAAACTGGCGGGAGTTCCGCCAGGGATCGTGCGGCAAAGCCGCACCGCGCATGGAAGTGAAGATACTCTCGCCAGACCCGGAACACATCCCCGGGGAGATCGTTTGCAGAGGTCCCAACGTCATGTTGGGTTATTACAAGAACGAAGAAGCCACCCGCGAAGCCCTCGATGCCGAAGGCTGGCTACACACGGGTGATTTGGCACTGATGGACCAAGCAGGCAACGTCACCATCAAAGGCAGAAGCAAGAACCTGCTATTGGGTGCCAGCGGGCAGAACATCTACCCCGAAGAGATCGAAGACAGGCTCAACGCCATGCCCTACGTGGCGGAGAGCATCATCGTACAACAGAACGAGAAGCTGGTGGGCTTGGTCTATCCCGACTTCGACGATGCTTTTGCCAACGGGCTGAATACCGACGATTTGGAGCGCGTGATGGAAGAGAACCGCCTCGCCCTGAATGCCGAGCTGCCCGCCTATAGCCAACTGACCAAGATGAAGATATACCCCGAGGAGTTCGAAAAAACTCCCAAACGTTCCATTAAACGATTCTTGTACCAGGAGGCCAAGGGATAGTCGGCAGGCGCGATGCAGAGGGGGCTGCGAAAAGTATCATACTTTGGCCACCTAAGTATAGTACTTTACCCCCTCAAGTATAGTACTTTGCTGCCCCAAGTATCATACCCTGCCGCCCCAACCCTGCACCTTGTAAACATTCACGTATATACACTACACCCTTTATGAAGCAAATAATCGGCCTGTGGGCTGCACTCCTCCTGCTCCCGACCCCGGCCTTGGCACAAACACACCGCCACCCGCAGGGCGGCATCCACCTTTCGCTCTGGCCGGGTCTATCCACCGGAAGGGTAGACACGCTGCGCACCACCTCTTTCAACCTGGGACTCGTCTCGCGCCTTCATCGCTTGGAGGGCGTGGGCATCAACCTACTGGGCGGCATTACCGCTGCCGATGTGCGCGGCCTGCAAGCAGCCGGGCTGTTTCAGCTCACCGGAGGCCGCCTGACAGGGGTGCAGCTCTCGGGCATCACCGGCGTAGTGAGTCAATCGGCGAGCGGCATCGCCCTGGCCGGTCTGGTACAGATTGCGGGGGGACATGCCCGCGGAGTGACCATCGCCGGATTGACCAATATCGTAGGCGAGGATGGCGACGGAGTGATGACGGGCGGATTGATCAACTTCATCGGTAAGAACGGCTCAGGCCTCCACCTGGCCGGTGTGGCCAGCCTGGTCGGCGACCGCTTTACGGGCCTCTCGGTAACAGGCCTGCTAAACATTGCGGGCGACCGCATGCAGGGTGTGCAGCTATCGGGACTGATCAATATCACCGGACAGCTCCGGGGGCTACAACTCGCCCCTTTCAACCTGGCCGAAACGGGCACGGGCATCCAAATCGGCTTGGTCAACTATAGTCGGAAAGCCTTCAAAGGCGTACGGCTGGGACTCATCAATGCCACTCCGCAGACCCGCCTCCAACTGATGCTCCTGGGCGGCACCCGTACCAAGCTCAATGCCGCCCTGCGCTTCAAGAACCGCCGCTCCTATACGGTGGTGGGCGCAGGCTATCCCTACGGGGGCTTCGATGAGGGATTCAGCGGTTCGCTCTTCTATCGCGCCGGCCTCTACCTGCCGTTGTCCGGACGGCTCACCCTCAGTGGCGATGTGGGCTATCAGCATCTGGAAACCTTCCGCGCCACCGCCTCGCGCCCCCGCCGTTTCTTTGCCCTGCAGGGACGGGTCAATCTCGAATACCCCTTAGGTAAGCAAATCGCCCTCCTCCTCTCGGGTGGATACGGTGCCTCGCGTGCCTACAACCGGCGCGGCTTCTTCGACCCTGGGTTGCTCGCCGAGGCAGGGGTGGTACTGTTCTGAAGTTCCCACAGCCACACACGTTAATGTTCTGTAAGTGAGCAGTAACAAGGCCGTTAGTCCAAACAAAACTACTATCTTTGCCCCGCTCTTAAGGAGGAGTTATCAACAAAACAGGCTACTTATCAACAGATACGGTAATCTCCCTCTTCAAAAGCCATCATCGTACTGAAATAATTGCTTATTTCGCGTCCACAAAACACGTTAAAGAATATGGGAAAAATCATTGCTCTGGCAAACCAGAAAGGTGGCGTGGGTAAAACCACTACCACCATCAACCTTGCAGCCTCGCTTGCCACACTGGAAAAGCGTGTGCTTGTTGTGGATGCAGACCCGCAGGCCAATGCCTCCTCGGGCTTAGGTATCGACATCAAGCAAGCACCTTGCACCATCTACGAATGCCTCATCGATGGCGTCGACATACACCAGGCCATCTGCCAGACCGAGATAGAGACCCTCCAAGTCATCCCCTCGCACATCAACCTGGTAGGAGCCGAGATAGAGATGCTCCATCTTCCCCACCGCGAAGATATTATGAAAGAGGTGCTCACTCCCCTACTCGACCGGTTCGACTATATATTGGTCGACTGCTCCCCCTCGCTCGGACTCATCACGGTGAACGCCCTGACGGCCGCCGACTCGGTGATTATCCCCGTGCAGGCCGAATACTTCGCCCTCGAAGGCATCAGCAAGCTGCTCAACACCATTAAAATCATCAAGTCTAAACTTAACCCCCGATTAGAGATCGAAGGCTTCCTTTTGACCATGTATGATTCACGTTTGCGGCAAGCCAATCAAATCTATGACGAGGTCAAACGGCACTTTCAGGAGCTGGTCTTTAAGACTGTCATCCAACGCAACGTAAAGTTGAGCGAGGCACCCAGCTACGGCATGCCCACCATCCTCTATGATGCGGAGTCGGCAGGTGCCAAGAATCACCTGGCACTGGCCAACGAGTTGATAGGACGTAATCAGAATCGCTAACCCCCTTCCCCATTGTATGGCACCCAAACGAAATGCTTTAGGACGTGGCCTGGATGCACTCCTCTCCATGGACAATGTACAGACCGAAGGCTCCTCCTCCATCAGTGAGATAGCCCTCTCCAAGATTGTGGTCAACCCCAACCAACCCCGGCGGGAGTTCGATCCCGTTGCCTTGCAGGAGCTATCCGATTCCATCAAGGAAATAGGTATCATCCAACCCGTCACCCTGCGCAAACTCTCGGACGACGAATACCAAATCATTGCCGGCGAACGCCGCTACCGCGCCTCGCAACTGGCCGGACTCACCGCCATCCCCGCCTATATCCGCACGGCCGATGATGAGAACGTGATGGAGATGGCGCTCATCGAGAACATCCAACGGGAAGATCTCAATTCGGTCGAGATTGCCTTGGCCTACCAGCACCTGATTGAACAGTACGGCCTCACCCAAGAGCGTCTGAGTGAACGGGTCGGCAAGAAACGCACCACCATTGCCAACTACTTGCGGCTGCTCAAACTACCTGCACCCATCCAGATGGCATTGCAGAACAAGCTGCTCGATATGGGGCACGCCCGTGCCCTCCTTACTCTGGGCGATCCCAAACTACAGATGAAGCTCTACGATGAGATTCTCTCCAACCACTACTCGGTGCGCAAGGTAGAAGAATTAGTAAAGTCGCTTAGCCAGGGAGAGAGCATCAGCAGCGGCACCCATCGGATCGTGCCCAAACGGGCTAAACTCCCCGAGGAGTACAACCTGCTCAAGGACCAGCTCTCCTCGTTTTTTCAAACCAAGGTGCAACTAACCTGCTCGGCCAAGGGGATGGGAAAAATCAGCATTCCCTTCCACAACGAAGAGGAGCTGGAACGCATCGTAGGCATCCTTGATACGCTGACGGATCCATGACGAATCGCTCCTGCTCATACCCCTTCCTACTAACCCTGCTGCTCTGCTTCCTACAGACGGCAGGGATTGCTGTGTATGGACAGCTGCCCATGCGCACCGACAGCCTGCAAACAGCCCGAACCGACACCCTCACCCTCCCGGCCGACACCCTCACCTCGATGAGCAAGCTGCCGCTCGGGGAGCCGGATGCCCCCCTCTTAGTCCGGGAGCACGAGTTGCACACCGATAGCCTGCCCCCCACGCCTCCCCTTAAGGTGTGGGTTCCCAATCCGGTGAAGGCCACGTGGCTTGCCCTTGTCATCCCCGGCGGCGGACAGATCTACAACCGCAAGTATTGGAAGTTGCCTATCTTCTATGGCGGATTTGCCGGCTGCGCCTATGCCCTGACGTGGAACAACAAAATGTATCAAGACTACTCGCAAGCCTACAAAGACATGGCCTCCGGTAATCGTTACGCCACCAGCATCACCGACCTGCTGCCCCCCGGCTATAACATCTCCGACAGCCAGCTTACCGACATCCTGCGCCGACGCAAAGACATGTACCGCCGCTATCGCGATTTGAGCATCTTTGCCTTTATTGGTGTCTACCTGCTCTCGGTGATTGATGCCTACGTCGATGCCGAATTGTCGAACTTCGACATCACTCCCGATTTGAGCATGCACCTGGAGCCAATCCTGATGAATAACCAGTATATGACCGGACACGCTAATAAGTCCGTAGGACTGCAATGCAGCTTCCGGTTCTAACCCACTAAGCAGATAAGTCAACAATGAAATTAAGAAGCCCCTCCATGAAGAAGTTACTGGCCGCCGGCCTGCTGACCGTCCTGTTGATACCGGCACTCCGTGCCCAAGAGAATGTAGAAATGTTGCCCAGTATGACCTATCCCCTCGATAGCCTGCTCAACGAGTGGAAGGCCAAGAACTATATCCTGCCCGACTCCACCTGTACCACCTCGGAGGTGAACCCCGTATACAGCGACTCGGTCTACATCGATCGCCTCTCGCGCATCCCATCGGTCATGGAGATGCCCTATAACGAGATTGTCCGCAAGTACATCGATTTGTATACCGGCAAGCTACGCGGCCGCGTCTCGTTCATGTTGGGTGCGGCCAACTTCTACATGCCGATATTCGAGGAGGCACTCGATGCCTATGACCTGCCCCTTGAGCTGAAGTACCTGCCCGTGATAGAGTCGGCACTCAACCCGGTAGCGGTGTCGCGTGCCGGAGCCACCGGCCTGTGGCAGTTTATGCTTAAGACCGGAAAGGTGTACGGTATGGAGACCAACAGCTTGGTGGACGAACGACGCGACCCCATCAAATCCACCTGGGCGGCCGCCCGTTACCTCAAAGATCTCTATGCCATCTATCAAGACTGGAACTTAGTCATAGCCGCCTACAACTGCGGTCCGGGCAACGTCAACAAAGCCATCCGATATGCCGACGGCAAGACCGACTACTGGGCTATCTACAACTACCTTCCCCGCGAAACGCGCAACTATGTGCCCGTCTTTATTGCCGCCAACTACGTGATGACCTACTACTGCAAGCACAACATCTGTCCTATGACCACTGCGGTGCCGGTCACGACCGACACCGTGCAGGTGAGCCGGGATCTCCACTTCCGGCAGATAGCCGACCTGTGCGGCATCTCCAACGAAGAGATTAAAAGCCTGAATCCGCAATATAAACGGGATATCATTCCGGGCAACACCAAGCCACAGACTCTGCGCCTGCCGATGGCTTCCATCAGTGCTTTCATCGATAGGCAGGACACCATCTATGACTACCGCCGCAACGAGCTATTCAAGAACCGGCGGGTAGTGTCCGTACCCGAAGGACGTTCACGTAGTCAGGTAACAGCCGTAGCCGGCAAGGGCAAGCCCACCTACCACAAGATACGTAGCGGCGAAACCCTCTCGGCCATTGCCGAACGCTACGGTGTAAGCGTCAAGCAGCTGCAACGGTGGAACGGCATCAGCGGCAGCCGCATCACCGCCGGCAAGAACCTGAAGATTTATAAGTAATACAGTCCACTCTCCCATATAGTAATACAGCATACAGTTATGATATCCTTTACGCTCTGCCTCCTCGTGCTTGTAGCCGGTTACCTCCTCTACGGCCGCTTCGTTGAACGCATCTTCGGTCCTGACGACCGCAAGACACCTGCACTGACCCGTCCCGACGGGATGGACTATGTACCCCTACCCACCTGGAAGGTCTATATGATTCAGTTCCTGAACATAGCGGGCACCGGCCCCATCTTCGGCGCCATCATGGGAGCCAAGTACGGCACTTCGGCCTACATCTGGATTGTCGTGGGCAGCATCTTCTTCGGTGCCACGCACGACTACTTCTCGGGCATGATTTCGCTACGCAACAACGGCGAGAGCCTCCCCGAGCAGGTGGGACGCTATCTGGGACGGAATACCAAACTGGTGATGCGCATCTTCACCATCTTCCTGATGATATTGGTGGGTGCCGTCTTTGTCTACACCCCCTCCGACCTATTGGCTAACCTCACTCCCAATTCGCTCGATGTGGTCTTCTGGATAACCGTTGTCTTCCTCTACTACCTGATTGCCACCCTGCTGCCCATCGACAAGCTGATAGGAAAGGTCTATCCCCTCTTTGGGGCTGCCTTGCTCTTCATGGCCGTAGGCATTCTGGTGATGCTCTATATCAATCAACCTGCCCTGCCCGAGTTTTGGGGTGCGCAAGGATTGAACAATACCTATCCGGCCGACAACTTCCCCATCTTCCCCTTTATGTTTGTAAGCATTGCCTGCGGAGCTATCAGCGGATTCCATGCCACACAAAGCCCGCTGATGGCGCGCTGCATGAAGAGTGAACGTCACGGCAGGCGCATCTTCTACGGTGCCATGATAACCGAAGGATTGGTAGCCCTGATATGGGCAGCCGCCGCCAATGCCTACTTCTACGAGCCAAGTTTACTGGAGATAGGCAAAGGTATCCACGAGAACAACCCGGGGGTGATTGTCGATGCCATCACCAAAAACTGGTTAGGCTTGGCGGGCGGTGTGCTCGCCATCTTGGGGGTAGTAGCCGCTCCCATTACCACTGGCGACACCGCCTTCCGTTCGGCGCGCCTCATCGTGGCCGACATACTGGGCATGGAGCAGAAGAGCCTGCACAAACGCCTCTACATTTGCGTGCCGCTCTTCTTGGCCGCCATTGGTCTGTTGCTATTCAGCTTAAGCGACAAGGAGGGATTCAACTTGATATGGCGCTACTTTGCTTGGGCTAATCAAACCTTGGCCGTATTCACGCTGTGGGCACTCACCGTCTATCTGGTACGCAACAAGAAAGGATGCTACTATTTGGTCACCCTGATTCCCGCCTGCTTCATGACGGCCGTCTGCTTCACCTACATCTGTGTGGAACCGAAGGGCGGGTTTGGCTGGTCGCCCCATCACGTAGGATGGTTTGCCGCAGCTGCCATCGTCATCGCCTTGGGTTGGTTTTATCGTTGGAAATTAAAGAAAGCCGCATGAAGAAATTCCGGAAATCGACCCTCACGGGCATTGCCTTTTTGATCTATGTATCCGCCATGGGCGCCTACTTTCTGCCCCACAACCATGAGGTAAGCACCGGCGGGAAACTGCTGTTAATGGGTGCCGCCTACCTCATTGTAGTTGCACTGTGGCTGGTATTGCGCAAGAAAGAGACCATGCAGCACCGTCGCCAAGAGAAAGAAGGAGGCAACCCTCCAACGAAATAAGAAGTACCATTCAATCAACCAAAAACAATCAAAAGATGAAGAAATTTATCCTAACCATCTGCTTGCTCGTTGCCGCCACTGCCGCACAAGCACAATTCGAAAAAGGAAAATGGATTATCAATCCCTCCCTCACCGGATTGGGATTCTCGTACGACACCCACTCCGAAAAAGCAAACTTCGGTTTTCAAGGACAGGCCGGTTTGTTCATTGCGAACGATATTGCATTGATGGCCAATGCCACTTCCTCGTGGCGAAGTGAAGTAGATATCTATTCCCTTGGTTTGGGTGCCCGCTACTATTTTAGTAAGGTGGGCATCTATCTGGGAGCCATCGCCAACGTGAACCGCAACGATTACGCCGCCGGGATAAAAGACCACGCAGACTTTTCGTGCGAGCTGCACGTGGGCTATGCCTATTTCGTTTCACGCACGGTGACCATCGAACCGGCCGTTTATTGGAACATCAAAGAGGAAGGTTCCGACCTGGGTTTGAAGGTCGGTTTCGGCTTCTATTTCTAAGCACCCCTCTACCGCATACTTCCGCCCACAATATCCAACAGCTCGTTGGTGATGGCTTGTTGGCGGCTTTTGTTGTATTGCTTGGTTAAATCCTGAATGAGATTGTTGGCATTGTCGGTGGCCGTTTGCATGGCCAGCGTGCGGGCGGCATGTTCCGAGGCATTGCTGTCCGAGAGCACGGTGTAGAGCTTTTGGCTGAGCACCTTGGGCAACAGGTCGGCCACCAGTTCGCCGATCGAAGGTTCCACAATATAGTCGTTGAGATAGGCTTGCGCTGTTTGGGGCGAGGCGGACACAACCGCCTCCACACCGGTGAGGTCGATAGGCAGAAGGGTTTCACGCGTGAGCACCTGCGATCCCATGGAGTGGAAGTGATGATAGATCAGTTCCACACGGTCAATCTCTTTATTTACGAACCGCTGCATCAGTTGCTGTGCAAGTGCGCATGCGGCTGCATACGTCGGACGATCGGCCAACTCGTTGTAACTCCCCTCGGGAGTGAATCCCAATTTCTTGACGGTAGCCTCAATCTTCTTGCCTACGGGATAGAGCAAGATCGCCTCGCGCCCCAGCGTTTGATAGTCGGCCAAGGTCTGCTCTAACTGACGGTTGACGTTGGCATTAAAGGCTCCGCACAGCGAGGTGTTCGACGAGAAGGCCACGATGGCCACCCGCGATACCGGTCGCACCTTGGTGTAGGGTGTCTCCACCGTTACGCCCGTAGATAGGAAGTTGGTGAGAATGCGGTTCAACAACTGCTGGTAGGGCAGCATGTTTTCAATCCGCGTCTGTGCCCGGTGCAGCTTGGCCGAGGCCACCATCTTCATGGCCGAGGTGATCTGTCGGGTGCTTTTGACCGAGTTGATGCGGTTCTTTACCTCTTTGAGCGAACTCATGATGCAACTTGTTTGGTTACTTCTGCAGCGGCTTGTTCGAGCAGCTTCGCCACCTGGTCGTTGATGTCGCCTGCTTTCAATACATCCAGCACATCGGCACGGTGATTCATTTCGAGCATCTCCAAGAAGCTGTGTTCAAACTCCGATACCTTGTCGAGCGGCACGTTGCGAAGCAATCCGTGTGTGCCGCAATAGAGAATGGCCACCTGCTTTTCAACAGGCATCGGGCTGTATTGCGGCTGCACCAGCAGGCGGGTGTTCTTTTGTCCCTTGTCGATGGTGAGTGCCGTGACGGCGTCCATGTCGCCGCTAAACTTGGTGAAAGCCTCCAGCTCGCGGTATTGTGCCTGATCGATTTTGAGGGTGCCTGCCACCTTCTTCATGGCCTTTATCTGAGCATTACCTCCCACACGGCTCACGGAGATACCCACGTTGATGGCCGGTCGGTTGCCTTGGTTGAAGAGGTCGGTCTCGAGGAAAATTTGTCCGTCGGTGATGGAGATGACGTTGGTGGGGATGTAGGCCGACACGTCGCCCGCCTGTGTCTCGATGATGGGCAGTGCGGTGAGCGAGCCTCCCCCTTTTACTTTGCCTTGCAAACTCTCGGGCAGGTCGTTCATCTGTGCGGCCACCTCCTCTTGGTTGATGATGCGGGCGGCTCGTTCGAGCAGACGCGAGTGAAGGTAGAAGATGTCGCCCGGGTAGGCTTCCCGTCCCGAGGGACGTCGCAAGATAAGCGACACCTCGCGGTAGGCCACTGCCTGTTTGGAGAGGTCGTCGTAGACCACCAACGCATGACGGCCGGTGTCGCGAAAGTATTCCCCGATGGCGGCTCCGGCAAAAGGAGCGTAGTATTGCAGGGCAGCCGGATCGCCCGCGGTGGCAGCCACCACAATGGTGTAGTCGAGTGCCCCGTGCTCTTTGAGGGTGTTGACGATGGAGGCCACAGTGGAACCTTTCTGTCCGATGGCCACATAGATGCAATAGACCGGATCGCCCGCCTCGAAGTTGGCACGTTGGTTAATAATGGTGTCGATGGCAATGGCGGTCTTGCCCGTTTGGCGGTCGCCGATAATCAGTTCGCGCTGTCCGCGTCCGATGGGTATCATGGCATCGACCGCTTTCAAGCCGGTTTGCAGGGGTTGGTTGACCGGTTGGCGGAAGATGACGCCCGGGGCTTTACGTTCCAGCGGCATTTCATAGAGGTCGCCCCCCACGAGGCCTTTGCCGTCGAGCGGTTTACCCAACGGATCGATGACGCGCCCAATCATCTGCTCGCCTACGCGAATGGAGGCGATGCGTTTGGTACGCTTGACGGTGAATCCCTCTTTTATCTGATCGGTGGGGCCGAGTAATACGGCGCCTACATTGTCTTCCTCGAGGTTCATGACGATGGCCATGATGCCGTTATCAAACTCCAACAGTTCGTTGGCCTCGGCGTTGTGCAGGCCATAGATGCGGGCTACGCCGTCGCTCACCTGCAACACGGTGCCAATTTCGTCGAATTGTACGCGGGTGTCGATGCCCTCTAATTGCCGACGCAGCACGTCGGACACTTCACTTGCTTTAATATCCATTGTTTCTTTGTTAGATTACACGATTCTCCGATTTTCGTCGATAAACTGCTTCTTGACCCGCTTGAGCTGGGTGGCTACGCTGGCATCGAGGCGAAAATCGTTCAGGTCGATGATGAAACCGCCTTCGATGGCGGGGTTTACTTCGGTATGTAGTTCGATGCTCGCATGCAGCAGCTTGCGGGCTTGCTTGCGCACGCGCTCCCACGTGCTATGGCGCGCCGGTGCGGCGGTGATGAGTTTGACCGTAGCAATGTGTTTCGAATTGCGGTAGAGCCGGAGAAACGAAAGACAGATGTAGTGCAAAAACTGTTCGCGGCGGTTGCGCAACACAAGGGTCATGAAGCGGTTAAATTCGCGGTTGGTCTGTCCGTCTCCCACCGTGGCGGTGGTGATGAGCGAGAGTTTCTCTTTCACCTCGAGTATGGGATTGGCCAATGCCTGGCGCAAGGCGGGGTGCGTTCGCAGGCTGCGTTCGAGCGAGCGAATCTCCTGATATAAAGCGTCTTCGGTGCCGGTGTTCTGTCCGTATTGCATCAACGCTTTGGCGTAGCGGGATGAGATAATTCCTATGTCCATAGTGCTTGTTATAACAACGTAGGGTGGTTTATGTTCCAAAAGTAGTGCTTATTTTACAACATCCTCTGCTTTTTTTAAAAAACAACTTGTTTTGGGTGGGTGTAAGGAGGCAGGAGCGTCCGCCAGGCCTCAGCCTTGCGGTGGCTCCTCCTCGTCGCCGTCGTTTCCTCCGCCCTGGTTATCATTGTTTCCGGGAATTTTCTCCTTCACCTTTTCGCCGAGCGCTTCTTGTTTGTAGTGCTTGATTTCG
>JAISHB010000026.1 GCA_031262785.1 Prevotellaceae bacterium | reverse complement strand
TACGACAGTAGTAGTGGCAGATTGACTCAAGAACGGACAGATTACGGTGAGAATATGTACAAAAGCACGAATTATAACCAATATACCAATACCGGTTATACATACAAACCTCAAACAATTATTACTACCCAGAAACATAGTGATCACAATAGTGTATCCACGAACACTACCCGCATTTCTTACAATGCGATGACCGGTCTTCAAACATGGGTTAAAGAGAATTATAATACCGAGAAAGAAAAAACCACTACCAACACGTATGACACATGGGGAAACCTACTTTCCTCCACTCTATCTTCTTCCGACACGGATTCGCTCACGACGAACTACGTCTACAACAGTACCAAACGCTTTGTCGCTCAAAAATATACTACCCCGGCTTCTACCATAACCAACTATGCGTATGACACCTGGGGCAATGTGTGGAGCCAGACCGATGCTACCGACCCTGAGAACCTGCAAACTACTTCCTACACATATGATAATTTTGGGAATCTCAAATCCACTCAATATCCTGATGGCACTCGAAAAACCAGAAGCATGGGTTGGAACAATAACGGAATGAAGCGCTACTACATCTTGGAAAGAGGAACCAAACAACCTTGGGTGAAAACATGGTATGACAATCAAGGACGCGAAGTGATGGTTGAAACCATTGGTGCCAAAGAGGTGGCGACGCAAAAGATTACTACCTATAACAATAAGGGACAAGCTGATCATACCGAAACCACAAGCGGAAACTTCTCTACCTCTACGGATTATACCTACGACGCCCGCGGTCGTTTACTCACCCAAACGGACAACCTGGGACGAACCCTAAGCTACGGTTATGGTTATCGAACAGATACCACTACCATCAACGTCAAAGTATATATCAAAACGTATGATGCTTGGGGAAATACTCTTACCTCATCCGACCCGGTGTCAAGCGTCTCCTATGCTTATCACTCCAACGGCAAACCCAAACAAGCAACTGTTGAAGGCGCCGTCTTTACGATGCAATACGATGCAGTTGGTAATCAAATCGCGTTAATAGACCCCAATGCGGGAACCATCAGTTATGCGTATGATGCGGAAGGCAAGCCGTTGTCGCAAACCAATGGGAATGGGAAAGTTACCACCAATAGCTACGACAACCTCCGACGATTGACCAGCAGAGTGACGGACGGAGTAACAACCAACTATACCTACGGAACAACGGGCAACAGCAAGCAACGACTTGTATCGGAAACGATGGGAGGCAACACGATTTCATATACTTATGACAATCACGGACGGGTGCTTACCGAAAGCCATCAGTTAGGAACCACCACTCCTTATTTATTCACCAATGGCTACACCGACGGACAGCTTACACAAATCACCTATCCCGACGGTGTGATAGTAAATAGGCAATATGACGCCTATGGCAATCTCATCAAAGTATTAGCCAAAGGCTCGGCAACCGGAATCCAGCAAACCCTTTGGGAACTAACGGGTGAAACCGGCACAGTAACCACTACGAAGCTGGGCAACACCCTCACCGCCACCGAAACCCACAACACCCAAGGCCTGCTCACTGAACTAAAGACTGTGAATGGAAACACTGTTATCCACGACATGGACTTTGTCTTTAATGCCATCACGGGCAATCTTACTTCGCGAAGCGGGATGACTACCTCAACGGAGAACTTCGTCTACGATGACATTGACCGATTAACCGCGTGGCAAGGCAACGAGATAGCTTACGGCGACAATGGCAACATCACCCACAAGTGGGATATTGGCGATTACGAATACAATCCTAATAATAAGCCCCATGCCCTGCGTGCAGTTGACAACGACAATAATCTTATTTCGCTAAAGCGGCAAGACATAACCTATACTGCTTTTGATAAGGTATCCGTTCTCACTGATACCGTTGGTAATGATGCATACCGATTAGAAGTTACCTACGGCCCCGATTTGCAGCGTTGGAAAACGGTATTGAAGAAGAACGATGCAGTTACTCGCACCACTATATATATGGGTGATTACGAAGTGGTCACTGAGAATGGCACCACCAAACAACTGCATTACATAAGCGGAGCAAGCGGATTAGCCGCAATCTACGTGAAGCAATCCGGCCAGTCCGATCAAGTCTATTATGTCCACAAAGATCATTTGGGAAGTATCGTCAAGCTAACCACCGCCAACGGCACGGAATACTTTAAAGCTCATTATGATGCGTGGGGCAAACGCACGGTTACGACCAACACGTTCAAGTTTAACCGTGGTTACACCGGACATGAGCAGTGGGATGAAATCAAGCTGATTGATATGAACGGGCGAATGTATGACCCGATACTGGGTCGCTTCCTCAGTCCCGATCCCTTTGTGCAGATGCCGGACTTTTCGCAGAATTTTAATCGGTATAGCTATGCTTTGAATAATCCTTTGAAGTATACTGATCCGAGTGGGGAGTTCATTTTTACTATTTTCAATGCCGTTAAAGATTTGTTTGTAAATATCTACAACACATTTGCTAATGGTTTTGATGCTGCATGGGATTGGCATTCTACTGAAATGGCATGGAAAATAGATATGGGAGCATTTAAAGGTAACTTCGGGCAAATAGTGTCGCGTTTCACATGGGAGTTATTCCAAACCGTTCCAGGCTATTATTATAGTCATATATCTAACGTCTTTAATGGAGTAAAAAGTGTGAGCTATTATGGCGGAGCCACTGCTGTGGAAAGTTACAGTAGCGATTGGGGAGCTATTACATTGGGGAGTTATATAAACGGGCAGAGGGGTCTCCAGGCTGAACCGGATAATTCATTGTTCCAACATGAATATGGTCATTATCTGCAAAGTCAAGCATGGGGGCCGGCTTATTTCACAAAAGTGGGGGTACCAAGTCTTGTGGATACCTTCTGGGGTGGAAATCATGACTATCACCCGATAGAACTTGATGCTAATGTTAGAGCATTTAAGTATTTTAGTACGCATGAAAAGGATTTCAATTCTACAGTGAAGAGTTCCTATGAAATGGAAATATGGGATAGTAAGTGGCATTTTGAGGAAAATCCAATACCTGGATATAATGAAACAGCGCACTTTAATAGTTGGGGGAATCAATATGCATTACGTTCAAATTTGACACATTCGTTGAACGTGTTCGACTTAACAGTAGCCCCTATAGCTGGAGGTTTATTATATGACTGGTATTATAATGACATAAAAAGATAATGTTACTAACAAATTATATGAAGAGAATATTACTATATTTAGTTGTTGCCCATATATTATATGGTTGTGGACCACAAGACACGTCCACTTGTCATCATCGTTTATGGATTTCCAATAAGACGAATAAAGCTGTTTATGCTAATGATATTCATAGCTATCCAGATACCACGTGCTACTATTGGGGTATTTATAGAGTCACAGGGAACCAGTACGAACATAAGGCAAATCCAAGAGAAGAATGTTATCTTTTCCAGAGCGATTACTGTTGGGAGCAGTGTTTCCGTTGGTTATCAAGAGACACTTTGATTATCGTTTTGACTGATGCGAAGCTAACGGAAGAAGGTGAAAATATACATAACTATAGAACCATACAACCCTACATGATTCTTCAGCGCTACTACCTAAGTTTGCAGGATTTGAACGACTTAAACTGGAAGTTGGAGTATCCGCCCTCTGTTGCCATGCGCTATATGAGGATGTGGCCGCCCTACGAAGAGGTTCTTCGTAAAGAAGAATAAAGCATTATAAATAGATAAGTTTTATGAAACATTTTCTCCTCCTCGTCATAAACCTGTTGTGCGTGGCATTTGCCTATGCACAAGAACATCAATATGATTATTACAACTACAATGATGTGCGATTGGAACTCTACCCTTCGGGCACCTACACCTTGGCCTCCCGTGTTTTCGTTGATCGGGTAGAAATTCATGCACAAAGTGTTTCACAGACAGGCGAAAGAGAGTCGGAATGGAATGTTGTTGATAAACCCGATTGGGAGCAAGGCCGGGCGTTTGCCGTGTGGTCGGAAGGTACGGTACAGCAAAAAGGTGACACGCTGCTCTGTATAGATAAGAGGCTGCATAAAATGGCGTGGTTTCTAAAAAGCGAAGGCAACGACCTATTAACTCTACTAAAAACAACCGGTTTCCAATACGAAAATGATGTGACCAACCGGCAAGAGATTTATAGGACGGAATATCTGCGGGAAGCCGAAGTTTGCGAGATCTCTTGTTTGCTGCAAGAGGCTCCGGTCTTTAAGTTGGTAAGGCATATCGTTATATCGCCCGACCGCCTTCGATATGATACGTTCAGTTGGAAACTGGGGTTTAAAGTACCTGTCAAACAGCGGGATGTGGATTTACAATAGCTCATGTAGCATTATGAAATATGCCATTGTACTATTATGAAAGCAAATCACAACGGTAGTACAAAAAGAAGAATGCGGAAAAGTAGAGTAATCTACTGGTAATCATGAATAAATGACAGTCATTTGGTATCGGTTGGCTTTGGCTGAAAATGCCCAATTTGGCAGAATACGGAAGCTGTTTCGTGTCCATATCGTTACCCTTTGAGGGTAAGCAGTTTGCAGCAAACCATCGAAAAAGCACCTGTGGATACGGTTTATCGCCAAAGTGGCAGTATGTGTGCCGTAGGGTTCGCAACCAAATTGAGGAAAATCTTTGGAACGTAAAGTCAGGGCGAGCTATTGGCAGAAGTAAAGCTGCGACAAACTTGAATCGTGAACTTAGCCAAATCTGCGTGCCTGTTCACGCTCGATACAGGGAGCTAATGACAAAAGGGAGTTCGCCAACAGCCGTAGCCGTGAAGAATGCTCTTCAAGGTATTGCTACTGCTCAAAAGACATTGCGCGTCCTGCCGTATCTTCGCAACAACAGTATCCGCCAAGCCTCTTTACAATGCTCAAATCGGCGGGTCGTTTTATGCTTCTGATAGTCGCAATTTGAAATTGAATGCCCCAAATTTGCGTTGTTTGCTTAAAAGTCTCTATCTTTGGAGAAAAAATTAGTGAGTAATGAAAGAATCAATCACCATAAGGAATTTCGGGCCGATTAAGGAAATCTCTATTGACGACATACGCCCCTTCACCGTCTTCATTGGCCAATCGGGAAGCGGTAAGAGTACAATTATGAAAGTAGTAGTCCTTTTCCAATGGCTGTATAAGATGTTGTGCATCCGCTCGTACCTAAAATATGCGAACATCTCGCAGTCACCGTTCAATTTCGACTTCAAATCCTACCTCGCCAACGGTGGTCTGGTTGGCTATTTGCAGGACGATACAGACATAATCTATCAGAAAGGTAAAACGTTCATTCATTACAGGAAGAAACTTGGGACATCCCCCCTTGTGCCCGAAGATGAGCTTAGCTTAGAGAAAATGAGCTTTATCTCGGATAAACGGAATCTGATACCTGACATCTTGGCTGGATACAACACTGAGATGAACTTTTACCTAAACGAAACATACAGTGACTTTAAAAAGGCAGAGGAGCATGTGAAGGAGTTGAGCCTTGACTACTTAAATGTGAAGTATCAAGCAGAGAAAATCAACTCAAGAATGCAATACTTCATCCTTGATAAAGAAGGAGCATACAAAATAAAGCTGGAAAGCGCCTCTTCGGGCACTCAAACGTTAGTGCCATTGTCAGTCATCATGGAGTATTTCTCGAAACACTATGATTTCAAGAAACGATTCAATGCCATAGTACTCGACTATATGGCGCAGAACGATAGCCTAAAGGACTTTAGGGCGATGCAAAACATCGGTGACATCAAGCATCGCAATATACATATCCACATTGAAGAGCCAGAGTTAAGCCTTTACCCCGAAAGCCAATGCGACCTTATCAACTCCATCGTAGGCAGTTGTTTTGTACAAGCCCATGACGGATATAACATGAGCGTGATGCTGACTACGCACAGTCCTTACATCATCAACCACCTAAACCTGCTGATAAGAGCTTACGACAGGAATAAGCTAATAACAGGACAAGCCAATCTGCGTTATGAGAATGTAGCTGTATACCAAGTAATAGATGGAGGAGTCAAGGACTTAAAACTCAAGAATGAAAGATTGATTTACACAAACCCTCTCTCTGATACTATCAATGATATATATGATGAATACCATGATTTGTAGAATGGAGCAACTGCTAAAAGAAGACTTTGTGGCTCACAACAAGTTATCTCCTATAACAAAAAGTGAGACAACAGATATAACTCTAAGCACTAAAGAAAGGCATTTTGAGATAGCGGATATAAACAAAGAGCTTACATTAGTCAGTCTTGGTATCGCCAAATATGACAACCCTAACGAGTTGTTAGTACATATTGTCAACTATGATAAATTCGTTTCGGCTTTTAAATATAAGGAAGGTACAATAACAGCAGAAAAAAGGTGTGATGCCATCATTTACACAGAAAAGACAAAAGAATACTTTTTGCTGAACGAATTAAAAGAGAAAAAAATGCCTACGGAAAAAAGGAGGTTAAAAGTCAGAAAAGGAGCTATTGAGCAATTAAAAAAATCACTGGAGACGATCTGTAATGTAAAAACAATTAAGGATTATATCAATCCATTTACAACAAGATGTTGTTGCTATTTTAATAAGTACGCAATGCCACCGTCTCCGTCCATCAACGCTATTACAGCATTTAACCCGCTGAAAGACCTAACGAATAAAGTACCTGATGAAGGAATAGAAAAAATGGGATTTGAACTTAGGGAATATACAGGAAAACAAACATTTACTTTGAAGGCGAAGGCCAACTCTCTATCATCAATAGCCGACTCACTTTATCACTTACCTACCAATGAAGCTCGAGAGCTCTCTCGAATCATAGAGACTGATTACGGTATAAAGCCATAGATTGCTTATCTTTGCCTGCATATGAGGTCTTTGAGCGATTGTAGAGCACCGCAAGACAGCGAAGTTTATTCGTATCCACATCGTTACCTCTTTTGTTCGTTTCTTCTATAAACTACTGAATATCAAATCTATTTTAGGAGATATTTGAAAACCATTCAATATACACTCCTCTTGCTGCTGCTTTGCAGTTGCAGTTCTTATCGCATCACCAACAGCGTGCTATCTAAAACGTCTTGGGTGTATGACGAGTCGGGTCGTCTCATGCAGTATCGAGTGCAACGGCACAAAAAAAGGGCGTGTCGTCCTCGACACACCCTTTTTTGTGAGTTAGAGAAGGGGGGTTTTGACACACCCGTCTATCTGCGTTCGTTTACTAAATAATAAAGAGAATGGAAGCTTCGCAGCTTCTGTTGGTTTCTAATAACGCATACTAACTACATTGATGTTTAAAGCAAATGAAAATGTTATAAGGTGAATGAAAGACTTCTTTAGGGTACACGTTTGGTCTGTTCGTCTTTCTTGTGCAGGCGCTCCAGGCTGTCGAGGCGCTGCTTCTCGCGCAAGGCGGCGGCATTCCCCAGGGCAACCGAGGGCGCGGTAATCTGTTCTTTGACCGTATCGGTAGATGCAATTTCTTTCGAGCCAGGTAGGAAGGAACGCTGTACCACACCACCAAGCAGTAAGACCGCAGCCACCGCGGCCACCGCTTTGCCCAGCGGCAGCAGACGGGTGCGGAGTGTGATGCGTTTGGCCTTGACCGGTAGTGAGCCAAGACGTGCGGCCAGACGCCGGTCAAACTCCTCCGAGAGCGTGGTCTGTTCCTGCAGCTGGTAATTGAACAGGGCTTGGTAGGGCAACAGGTGCGGCGGCACTTGGTCTGTGGCGAAGAAGGCGCGCAGTTGCGCCTCTTCATCGAGCGTGGTTTGGCATTGCCAGTAGCGTTCGAGCAATTCTTCCATTGAATGAGTATCCATGTGTGTGAGTGAAAAAACGGAGCCTGTAGATAGTGCTCCATGCTAAAACGACGGGAAGAGGGCTGAAAAGTTACAGGGGGAGGGAAAAAAGTCGCAAATAGTCCCTACTTTTGTCTCAAACTCAAGCAAACAGAACAGCTTTATGGATTCTTCTCCCCGAATTATTATCAGCGGCGGCGGCACCGGCGGACACATCTTCCCGGCCATCTCCATAGCCAATGCCATTGTTGCGTTACAACCCGATGCCGACATTCTGTTTGTCGGAGCTGAAGGACGCATGGAGATGCAACGGGTGCCCGAGGCGGGCTATCGCATCATCGGCCTGCCGGTGGCCGGATTTGACCGCCGCCGGTGGTGGAAAAACTTTGGCGTGGTACTTAAACTCATCCGCAGTCAGTGGAAGGCGCGGGGCATCATCCAGGAGTTTCGCCCGCAAGTGGCCGTGGGAGTGGGAGGTTATGCCAGCGGGCCGGTGCTGAAGGCGGCGGGTATGGCCGGCATCCCCACCTTGCTGCAGGAGCAGAACTCCTATGCGGGTGTCACCAATAAACTGCTGGCCAAGCAGGCCGTTAAGATATGCGTGGCCTACGAGGGGATGGAGCAGTTCTTTCCCGCCGACAAGATAGTGTTGACGGGCAATCCGGTGCGGCAAAACCTCTTGAATGCACCCCTTGGACGCGAACAGGCACTGGCGCATTTCGGCCTGGTACCCGAGAAACGGACGGTGCTCATCCTGGGCGGTAGCCTGGGGGCACGCACCCTCAACCGGACACTCATCGAGGCCTTGCCGCAGATAGCCTCCAACGGCGATATACAGTTTATTTGGCAAACCGGACGCCTCTACATTGAACAGGTGCGTGAGGCGCTGCCTGCCGGCGGACTGGCCAATCTTTACGTGGCCGACTTCATCCAAGAGATGGCGGCGGCCTACGCTGCCTCCGATCTGGTGATTTCGCGCGCCGGTGCCGGTAGCATCAGTGAGTTCTGCTTGTTGGGCAAGCCGGTCATCTTGGTGCCTTCACCCAACGTGGCCGAAGACCACCAAACGAAGAATGCACTGGCATTGGTACACCAACAGGCCGCGCTGCTGGTGACGGATGCCCGGGCGGACACCGAACTAATGCCTTTGGCACTTGCCACCGTTCGCGATACCGAAAAGTTACTGGCGCTGAGCCGCCGCATCCGCAGCCTGGCACTTCCGCATGCCGCCGAGGTCATTGCCCGTGAGGTGTTGCGTCTGTGTTGATTATCTTGTATCTTTGCCGCTCGTTTAACCCACGTCGTCATGAACATCGAAACCATCCAGTCTGTCTATTTTGTAGGTGCCGGAGGCATCGGCATGAGTGCGTTGATACGCTACTTCCTCTCGCTGGGCAAGCAGGTGGCCGGCTACGACCGTACCCCCAGCGCGCTCACCGAGCAACTTATCCTGGAGGGCGCCGCCATTCATTACCAAGAAGATGTGCAGCTCATACCGGCGGGTTGCCGCCGGCCCGAGAGCACCTTGGTGGTCTACACGCCGGCCGTGCCCGCCGATCATGCCGAGTTGTGCTACTTTCGCGCCGGAGGGTTCGAAATGGCCAAGCGCGCCCAAGTGTTGGGCACAATTACCCGCAGCAGCAAAGCCTTGTGCGTGGCCGGGACGCATGGCAAAACCACCACGTCTACCATGGCCGCCCACCTGCTGCATCAGTCGCACGTGGGATGCACCGCCTTCCTGGGGGGCATCTCCAAGAACTACCATACCAACCTGTTGCTCTCCCAAAGCTCACCCTACACCGTGATTGAGGCCGACGAGTTCGACCGATCGTTCCATTGGCTCTCGCCGTGGATTAGTGTCATCACCGCCACCGACCCCGATCACCTCGACATCTACGGCACCCGGGAGGCCTACCTCGAAAGCTTTCGCCACTACACCACGCTCATTCAAAAAGGAGGAGCGCTCATTATCCACCAGGACAGTTCGCTCCAACCCTGCCTGCAAGAGGGAGTGCACTGCTACACCTACGGTCGCGAGGGCGGAGATTTTCATGCCGAACACATCCGCATCGGGGGCGGCGAAATCTTGTTCGACTGGGTGGCGCCCGATGCCCGCATCAACGACGTGCGCTTGGGCGTGCCTATCAGCATCAACATCGACAACGGCGTGGCGGCCATGGCGCTGGCGCATCTGGCCGGTGCCACCGACGAGGAGTTGAAGCAGGGCATGGAGAGTTTCCGCGGCGTAGACCGCCGGTTCGACTTCTACCTCAAAACCGAACGGTTGGTGCTGTTGAGCGACTACGCCCACCATCCCGCCGAGATAGCCCAAAGCATCCGTTCGCTGCGCGAACTCTATGCCGACCGGCGCATTACGGCGCTGTTTCAACCCCATCTCTACAGCCGCACGCGCGACTTCTACCGCGAATTTGCCCAAGCACTCTCGCTGGCCGACGAGGCCATCCTGACCGACCTCTATCCGGCGCGTGAAGCACCCATCGAAGGCGTCTCTTCGCGCCTCATCTTCAACAATCTGTTGCCGCAGGTAGAGAAACACTACTGCACTAAGGAGGAGTTGCTCCCGTTCCTCAACCATCATCCGGTCGATGTGCTGGTGGTGCTGGGTGCCGGCGACCTCGACGACCGGATGAACGACATCCTACAACTGCTGGAGAAACGGTTATGAAACTCTTCAAGAAGATACTTGTCATTGTGGCTGTGCTGCTGGTTGGCACCTACCTTGTCGTAGCCGTCACTACCCTCAACCGCAAACCGGCCGAAGCCGGTTGCCGCAAGCTCACCCTGGTGATTAAAGACTCGGTCAATGCCGGCTTCATCACTCAAAAGGAGGTCTTGGAAACCCTCGAGCAGAAGGGCATAAATCCGCTTTCGCGCCCCATGAGTGAGATTAATACCCGCCAGATGGAAGAGATACTGGCACAGAATCCGCTCATCGACCACGTAGAGTGCTACAAAACACACGACGGCACGGTGGTGGTGGAGGCATACCAGCGCATTCCCATCCTACGGGTAATGACAGCAGAGGAGAGCTTCTACCTCGACAGCAAAGGCACCGTGATGCCAACCAGCACCAAATGCGTGGCGCAATTGGTGGTGGCAACCGGCCATATCGACCAAACGTTTGCCGTGAAAACACTCTATCCGTTTGCCCGTTTCCTGCAAAGCGATGCGTTCTGGAGGGCACAAATCGAACAAATCAATGTGCTGCGCGACCACACGGTGGAGTTGGTGCCGCGCGTGGGCGACCACCTTATTTATATGGGCACGCTCACTACCTACCAGCATAAGCTCGACCGTCTCAAACGCTTCTACACGGAAGGGCTGAACAGGGTAGGCTGGAATCGTTACTCACGCATCAGCGTAGACATTCCCAACCAAATCGTCTGCACGAAGAAAAAGTAAAGACCATTCTGGTAGGCATCTGAGTAGTTTTACGTACCTTTACGCCTTATTTCAGAAGAAAAGAAAAAAACATATATAAATGACTCACAAATGGATTTATCACCCCATCACACCCCAACAGACAGAGACAAGCCAACACATAGCCAATGAATTGGGCATCAGCCCCGTTCTGGCAAAATTGTTGGTGATGCGCGGAATAACAGAAGCCACCGAAGCCCGAAAGTTCTTCCGCCCGCACCTGCCCGATTTGTTCGATCCCTTTCTGATGGAAGACATGGAGGTTGCCGTAGCACGCCTCAACAAGGCAATGGGACGCAAAGAACGCATCCTCGTGTACGGCGATTACGATGTAGACGGAACCACTGCGGTGGCCTTGGTCTACAAATTTATGCAACAGTTCTACTCGAACATCGACTATTACATCCCCGACCGTTATGAAGAGGGCTACGGCGTCTCCAAACAGGGCATTGACTATGCCGCAGAGACCGGCGTGAAACTGATTATCGTGCTCGATTGCGGCATTAAAGCCATCGAAGAGATTGCCTACGCCAAAGAGAAGGGCATCGACTTCATCATCTGCGACCATCACGTGCCTGCCGACCAACTGCCTTCGGCCGTAGCCATCCTCAATGCCAAACGCACCGGCAACACCTACCCCAACGAAGACCTTTCAGGATGTGGCGTAGGCTTCAAGTTTATGCAAGCCTTCGCCATCAGCAACGGCATTGAGTTTCATCACCTCATCCCGCTGCTCGACTTGGTGGCCGTGAGCATTGCTTCCGACATTGTCCCGGTGATGGGAGAGAACCGCATACTGGCCTATCACGGACTCAAGCAGCTCAACAGCAACCCCAGCGTGGGCATGAAAGCCATCATCGACGTATGCGGATTGGCCGATAAAGAGATTACCGTGAGCGACATCGTCTTCAAGATAGGCCCCCGCATCAACGCCTCCGGACGAATACAGAACGGGAAAGAGGCTGTGGAGCTGTTGGTGGAGAAAGAATTCACCGCTGCGCTGGAAAAGGCAAACCAAATCAACCAGTATAACGAAACCCGCAAAGACTTGGACAAGAGTATGACCGAAGAAGCCAACCGCATCGTCGGCCAACTCGAGGGCTTGGAGAACCGACGCTCCATCGTGCTCTACAACGAAGATTGGCACAAGGGGGTGATCGGCATCGTGGCTTCCCGCCTCACCGAGGTGTACTACCGGCCGGCCGTCGTGCTCACCCGCACGGGCGAACTGGCCACCGGTTCGGCACGTTCCGTGGCCGGCTTTGACGTCTACAAAGCCATCGAACATTGCCGCGACCTGCTCGAGAACTTTGGTGGACACACCTATGCCGCCGGTCTTTCGATGAAAGTAGAGAACGTACCGGCCTTCATCCGACGCTTCGAGGAGTTTGTAGCGCAACACATCTTGCCCGAACAGACCAGCGCCCTCATCGACATTGATGCCGAGATAGAATTCCGCGACATCACCTCGAAGTTCTTCAACGACCTGAAGAAGTTCAATCCCTACGGCCCCGACAATCAAAAGCCTATCTTTTGCACCCGTCACGTCGTCGACTACGGAACCAGCAAAGTGGTGGGGCGCGACCAGGAACACATCAAACTCGAACTGGTCGACAACAAGTCGAGCCGGGTGATGAACGGCATCGCCTTCGGTCAGAGCGGATACGTGCGTTACATCAAAACCAAACGCTCGTTCGACATCTGCTACACCATCGAAGAGAATACCCACAAACGCGGCGAGGTGCAACTGCAAATCGAAGACATCAACACCAACTAACCCCATCTAACGCACACAGATAAGCCCGTTCCCGCCCTCTCCGCCTCCTGTCAATCCATAACCCTCTATACCAACGAATATGAAACACCAACCTCTTCTCCGTCTGTTGATAGGATTCATCTGCGCCGTCGCTGTGGGACGGGCGGATGCACAAGTCGACAGCCTGGTGGTCGGCACCAAGTCCGACGGAACCCCTCTGATGGCACGTTGCTACACCTTTGCGCAACGGGTACAAAACTTCAGCGTGAGCGAAGACGGCAACTACCTCTGCCTGCGCATGATGGAAACCACCAAGAAAGGCAGGGTAAAACCGCAAGGACATGTCGGTTACTACAACCTGACCGATAATAAGCTCCATTGGATGATGCCGATTAACTTCAACTTTGAGGTAGCCTCTCCCCTGAGCGAGGGCATGTTGGTGGAACACGGCAAGCTCACCGCCCTCTACAACCGCGAAGACGGGCAAGCCCTCTGGTCTACCCAAATATATCCCATCTCCGTTTCCGATTCCTTAGGATATATATTGGGATATAATTCTCCTACTTCCAGCAGGCTGAAGGTCGTTGACCTGAAGTCGGGAGAAGAACTCTGGCGTCAGAAGATACCCCATCAATATGGCTGGAGCGGTGTCTACGAAGCTGCCGACCGTCAACTGCTGATTGTGGCCGACGACCTGCATAAACTCAATCTGCAAACCGGCGAACTGCTCACCTACAAAGGCGTCACCGGCGTGGTCGACAAAACCGGTCTCCTGTTGAAAGGCTTGGTTACCGTTGCCACCGTTGCCGTTGCCGGTGCCGCGATGTATGGAGCAAGTGGTGGAACCGGAACATACACCTACGTGCCCTATTACTATGGCGTACCCTCCCAATCCGACGTGCTCACCGCCATCACCTCCAATGTGTTGATCACCGATTCGTGCTACTATTGGGCCGACCGCAACCACATTGTCTGCTTAGACACCACCTTGAACGTGCTGTGGAAAACCCCTTTCGAGGACAAAGCCTCCCAATCGCACCTCTTCATGCAGGATGACAAGCTCTATATGCTCAACTACGGATATGTGATGAAGGGAGCCGTCAAGCGCAAGTACGGACGCCCCTTCATAGCCTGCTACCATCCGCAAACCGGAGAAGAGTTGTTCCTCAACCGTCTCACCCTCAAACGCGATATCCTGGAAGATGCCGTGGTAAGCTACGGTGGGTTGTTCGGCATCTTCGACGACGGTGTCTCCTACCAATCATTGACCGACAGCATCACCACCATTGTGCCGTGGAACAAGAAAGTCTACGGCACCTTGGTGGGCAACGCTTCGGAGTTGTGCTATGCCATCAATGCCGACTCCACCGCCTTTGATCCTCTCCTCTGGGATGGAGAACACTGCCTGGTTTACAATGCCAGCGGCGATGTGTATGAGTTGGACACCGACATCCGCATCCGCAACACCTACCCTGCCGAGCGGGTCTACCGTCCGGCCTTCACCCTGAGAGACTACCTCTGTGTGGGACAAAGAGACGACCATTGGTTTATCCACCACACGGGCATGCCGGTGGCACATCTAACCACCTCCTTCGAGATGGGACGGGTGGTGGGCAACAAACTACTGCTGCTTCAAGACCACAACCGGCTACTGACCATCGATCTGGACGAGGCAATTCGATGACCTATCACGAGATACTCAAACGCTACTGGGGATACGACAGCTTCCGAGGCATACAAGAAGCCATCATCCAAAGCATTGGCAGCGGACAAGACACGCTCGGACTGATGCCTACGGGCGGGGGCAAGTCCATCACCTTCCAGGTGCCGGCACTGGCACTGGAGGGCATGTGTTTGGTCATCACCCCCCTGATTGCCCTGATGCGCGATCAGGTGCAACAGCTACGCCACCGAGGCATCCGCGCCCTGGCGATATACTCGGGCATGTCGCACCAAGAGATGGTGGTGACGCTGGAGAACTGCATCTACGGCAACTACAAGTTCCTCTACATCTCACCCGAGCGATTGGCTACCGATCTGTTCCGTACCAAGCTGCGAAGGATGCACATCAGCCTGATGGTGGTCGATGAAAGTCACTGCATTTCGCAATGGGGCTATGACTTCCGCCCCTCTTATTTGAAGATTTCCGAGGTACGTACCTTGTTACCCGGCGTGGCGGTGTTGGCGCTCACGGCCACCGCGACCCCCGAAGTGGCCAAAGACATTCAAGAGAAGCTTCACTTTCGGCGGGAAAACCTCCTGCGCATGAGTTTCGAGCGCGAGAACCTCGCCTATTTGGTGCGCCAAACCGAAAACAAAAACGGGGAACTACTGCGTATCCTCCGCCGCATCGACGGCAGCGCCATTGTCTATACCCACACCCGCCGCGACACCCGCGTGGTGGCCGAACTACTCAACCGGGAAGGCATCCCGGCCGACTTCTACCACGCCGGATTAGACAACCAGACGCGCAACCTGCGCCAACAACGCTGGAGCCACAACCAAATCCGCGTCATCGTGGCCACCAACGCCTTCGGGATGGGCATTGACAAGCCCGACGTGCGACTGGTGATACACTTCCACATGCCCGACTCTCCCGAAGCCTACTTTCAGGAGGCCGGACGTGCGGGACGGGACGGCCTGCCTGCCTACGCCATCTTGCTGCACGACCAGACGGATCGGCGCGGATTGAACCTCCGTGTGTCCAACACCTTCCCTTCCAAGAGCTACATCCGACAGATTTACGAGCACCTGCAATACTACTATCAGATGGCCATGGGCGACGGGCAGGGATGTGTGCGTGAGTTCAACTTAGACGACTTCTGCCGCAAGTTTAAACACTTTCCGGTGCAGACCGACAGCGCCCTGAAGCTGCTCACCCAAGCCGGTTACCTCGAATACACCGAAGAGATGGAGAATGCCTCCCGCCTCCACTTCCGTGTGGGGCGCGACGAGCTGTATCGCATCGGCGGTATCGAGGGTGCCGCCGACCGCCTCATCCGCGGACTGCTTCGTCTGTACACCGGATTGTTCACCGAGTATGTCTTCATCGAAGAGGGAGCCGTTGCCTCGCACACCGGCCTTGAGGTACGGCAGGTGTACGACCAGCTCATCCGCCTGACGCACCTGCGCATTGTCGACTACATCCCCCGCAAGAAGACGCCCTACATCATCTACACCCGTGGACGCGTCGAGGCCGACCGTCTGGTCTTCCCCCCGGCGGTCTACGAAGAGCGCAAAGCGCGCTACGCCGCCCGCATCCAAGCCATGCAAGAGTATGTCGACAACCGCACCTTTTGCCGCAGCCGCCTGTTGCTTCACTATTTCGGGGAGCAGTCCGAGCATCGTTGCGGACGGTGCGACATCTGTCTGGGCAGGGAAGCCGAACCGGGCACCGTAGCCCTCAGCTACGAGGAGATTGCCCGCCGCATCCTCTCCTTGGTGGAGGAGACCCCCCGCTCCATGCCCCAATTGATCGATGCGATAGCCGCTCCCCAAGCTTCCATCCTGGAGGCTATCGGCCGGTTGGACGAAGCCAAACGCATCCGCGTGGCCGGCAGCATGGTTTCAAAAGCATAAATCAACCCCCTTATATCCATTCACCCTTCAAAAAAAAGATCGATTATGAGAAAGCACCTCCTTCTGCTGATTGCACTCGTCATTGGATCGACCGGCGCCTGCCCGGCCCAAGACCAAAAACAGGTTGAAACCGTAGCAGGCCGCCTGATGGAACTCTACGAAAAGGCAGGCAAAGCCGCGAGCGAACAAAACTATGCCACGGCAGAACGTCTGTGGAAGCAGATGCTCCGGGAGAACCAGAAGCTGCCCGAGGCCATTCGCGCCAAAGAGGGACTCCACCTGGGCGCCTCCTACTACAACCTGGCCTGCCTCCAAGCGCTCCAACAGAAGAAAAGCGCCGCCCTGCGTTCGTTTGAACTGGCCTACCGGCATGGTTACGACAACTACCGCCACACCCTGAAAGATACCGACCTGGACAACCTTCGCGCCGAGAAGCGCTTCCAAGCCATCCTGGAGAAGATGAAAGAGGTAGACTTCCTCACCATTCTCCAACGTGCTCCCGGCTATGCCCCCAGCCAGCAGCGCGACACCCTGCGGCGCTTCACCTACCAACATCCCAACGATTCCAACTTGGTACGGGTGCGGGAATACTTCAAATTAGACAGCGTGGCCGGCTCGGGCGACGAGCTTTCGAAGATCAAGCGCATCCTCACCTACATCCACAACCTGATTGCGCACGACGGCAACCACGAGAATCCTCCCGTGCGCAATGCCATCGGCTTGGCGCGGGCGTGCGCCGACGGCTCCCGGGGGTTGAACTGCCGCGGCCTGGCCATTATCTTGAATGAGTGCTACTTGAGCATGGGCTGGAAGGCGCGGGTGGTCACGGGTATGCCCAAGGTTTATCTCACCGACTGCCACGCCTTCAACACCGTCTACTCCCACACGCTGGATAAGTGGTTGTGGGTCGATCCCACCTTCAATGCCTGGGTGATGGACGAGGGGGGCAACCTGCTGAGTATCCGGGAAGTGCGCCAGCGGCTCCGCGACAACCTCCCCGTGGTGCTCAATGCCGAGGCCAACCAAAACAACCGGCGAAAGTCTACCGAGGAAAACTACCTCTACACCTACATGGCCAAGAACCTCTACTACGTGAACTGTCGGTTGCGCAGCGAATACAACGCCGAAGGGATGCCCTACATCCGCGAAAACTACATCAACCTGATGCCCGTGGGCTTCACCGTGGAGCGCGAACAGGGAACCACCCTCATCCACGACGAGGATTGGTTCTGGCAGTCACCCTACTCCGATTAACACATCGCGGGCGGACGGACGTTGCATAGAAACAACCTTCCCCACGGCGTGGGAAGGTTGTTTTTGCATAAAAAGTGGATACCCACGGCG
Organism: Prevotellaceae bacterium; assembly: GCA_031262785.1. Classification (GTDB taxonomy): domain Bacteria; phylum Bacteroidota; class Bacteroidia; order Bacteroidales; family Bacteroidaceae; genus Bacteroides. Next base: position 10,508 of record JAISHB010000026.1, on the reverse strand, counting down.
TGGGAAATGTAAAGTTGCATAGAAAGTGAATACCCACGACGTGGTAAATACGAAATTGCATAGAAAGTGGATACTCATATCGTGGTAAATGCATAGTTGCATAAGAAGTGAATACCCACGACGTGGGGAGAAGCAAACTTGCATAGAAAGTGAATAACCGCAACGTGGGGAACCCCGCATGTTCCCCACGTCCGCCTATAACACTGTGGGTTTCAGCTCGTCGGGCGCCTCTTCGGTATAGACCTTGACCGCACCTGCCACGCGGGTGAAGAGTTCGCTCACCTGCCCGGGCGTGACATGCCATGCCGGACGGAACGCCTCGGAGTTCATGTAGTCGAGGATGGCCTTGCGCAGCTGGCGGGCTACGATGCGACCATCGAGGTCGGAGCTGATGTCCATGCTGGTCATCAACAGTTTGCCGTTTAGCACGCGCGCTTCGAACAACGTCCCGATTTTCCGACTGATAAACCACGTGTCGATGCTCTGCACCGTGGGTTGAAACTCCCGCGGGAAGCGGGTAAATTGCATCACTTGCGCCTTGTTGAGCAGCTCCCACCACTGCAAATCGCTGTGGTACTCGGTGGGGAACTCGCGGAAGAGCGGATGGTTGGGGTTGACCAAGATGCCCGTGGTGTGGGGCGGCCGCATCTTGAACCACGAGGTGTTCCAGAACACCGGGGTGAAGTGTTGCACCACTTCGCGTCCGTAACGGATGCGTCCTGCAGCGGCAATAAGGACGTTGCCGCCATCCTGTAATACGGCCAGGGCTTTCGCATCGAGCGTGTCGGTGACGTACACCGTGCCTTGGTCTATCTTGGGTTTGGCCGGATAGACCCAGATGTTCCAGTCGTTGACCGCCTCGGTGCCGCCGATGCGCACTTCCAAGTTCAGGCGCGTGGGGCGCGTGATGCCCATCAGGGGGAACTCAATCTCTCCCACCCGCTGAAGGTTGCCGATGACTAAGTCGTGGGCGCCCAGTACGCCGTGGTCGTAGAGCTTGCCGTCGCCGTCCTTGAGGGTGTAGCTCACCGTAGCGGCTCCCAGCGGCTTGCTCCCGAAGTGGGCTACCTCAATGGCGGCGCAGAAGCGCTCGTTGTTCTCGTAGACAAACTTCTTGGTGCGCATCAACGGGACGGTGGGGCTACAGAAACGGCGCCACTCTTGGGCATTTATATACTCTTTGGCGTCAAAAAAGACGTCGGTCACGCCCACCAGCGCCGTGCCCTGTCCGGAGTAGTCGTTGAGCGCGAGCAGTTGGAAGCCGGCATAGTCGGGGGTACGCAGCATCTTCTCGATTTCATACTTGTAACAGAGGGCTTGCAGCTTGCCCGAGGCCATGACAAAGCGGTGAGCGAGGCTTTCCATCTGGTTGGCACGCAGGATGTCACGGAAGATCTCGAAGTTTTTGGCTTTGTTGACCCCGGTGTACTTGACCGTCTCGTCAAAATTGGGGAAGACGCACCACTGCCCCATTTCGTGTGCCACGTAGGGCTGCCGCACGGTATCGATGCGGTTTTGCAAGCGATAGTCGTCGAGCGTGGCCGGCTGCAGGGTGTCCCAGGTCAGGCCGCGGGCGCCCGCCTTGACATGAAATTCATTGGCGGGTTGCCACTTCCAACTGTTGCCCACCGAGGCGCCGGTGTAGACGCGGCGCGGATCGGCCTGTTTCCAATACTCCACAAAGCGGGTCACCCAAGGTACCCAGCGGCCGGCCGGTTCGTTGCCGCAGGCCAACATGCAGAACGAGGGGTGGTTGCCGTAGGCACGGGTCAGGGCAATGGTTTCGTCCATCAAATAGCGGTCGATGGGCTGTCCCTGCCCCAGTCGCGGGCCGTGATTAGGCCAACTCGGCCCTTCGGGTTGCAGGTAGAAGCCCACGCGGTCGGCGGCGCGGAAGGCTGCCTCCGGCGGGCAGAACGAATGGAAGCGCATGTGGTTCAACCCATACTCGCGGCAGCGGCGAAAGACCCTTTCCCAGCTCTCCACATCCATGGGGGCGTAGCCGGTGAGCGGGAAATCACAGTTCTCCACCGTGCCCCGAAGCTGTACTTTGCGTCCGTTCACGTAGAACCACTTGCCGCGAATCTCGAATGAGCGCATCCCGAACTCGGTCTCCACTTGCTGGATTTGTGGTCCCTTGCCTACGCTGACCGTCAACCGGTAGAGGGTGGGACTGAACTCGTCCCAGAGCAACATCTCCCGCCCCATGTCGAGCGTGAAGGTGTGCACCGAGTCTTCGGCCTGCACCGTGTGCGCGGGCAATTCCACCACGTGACGCCGTTCCCCGTTGAAACTCTCGGCACGCAGTGCCACCATGCTCTTTCCCTTGCCCTGCAGACGCAGCTTGACCACGGCCTGCCGGCGGGTTACATCGGGGTAGACCTGCACGTCGGCCACGCAGATGCGCGGGGTGGCTTGCAGGGCGATGCGTCCGACGATGCCGTTCCAGTTGCCCTGCGTTTGGTCGGTGATGCTGTGTGAGTCGGGGCCTACATTTATCTCTTTGATGCGGTTGTCTACGCGGATGGTCAGCAGGTACTTGCCCGGGCGAAGCCCCGCGGTGCCGCCCAACTCGTAGACATGCGGCACACAGAGCGAGTTTTGCATCCCGATGCGGGTGTTTCCCAGCCACACGGTGGTTTCGATGTGCGGCCGTTCAAGCAGTAGGGTGATGCGGCGGCCTGCCCACGTCTTGGGAATGACGATTTCCCGCTGGTACCAAGCCACGCCCACGTAGTGTTTGTCGGGTGTCAGGAAGAAGGGAAACTTCACATTCCCCGCCCGACGGTAACGCTCCATGTAGGGGTTGTAGTAGTAGGAGCTGTCGTAGAGGCTTCCCGTCCAGCGGGTGTCGGCACTGACGTCGTCACCCTTGAGCTTTTCGGGCATGGAGCCGGGCAAACTGATGCGGTCGTCACGCAAGGGAGCGGCATACCAGCGCTCTTTTTCGCCCCGATCGCGGCGATCTATCTTAAAGTCCCACTGGCCGCTGAGGTCGAGGAGGTTTTGTGCAGGCAGTACAAGGGTGCCCAAGAGCAGGGCTGCCGAGAGGAGTATTCTTTTCATGGTGCAAAAAGGGTTGGATAGAATAAATAGTATCAGCGTTGCAGGGTGACGGCCATCAAGCCGATCACCACATCGTTCGAGAGCGTCTCCAGCACGAGGTGCGAGAGGGTTTTACCAGCATCAAGGGGCATCTCCAGCAGCGTGGCGGCACCGCCGTCCAGCTCGCGGGAAGCACCGGTGAACTTCAGTTCTTCGCCCAACCGGTTGCTGATGCGGCCGGTCTTGAGCTGCAGGCGGTAAAGTGCCGGCGCATGACGGTTAAATGCCAGTCCGTCTTCAAAGAAGAGATGTTCGATGGGTGCCCAGTTGGTGGGATTTACCAGCGGCAACACGCTGCTGGTGCCGTCGGTGTAGTAGACGCGCACCGTGGCGTTGTCGATGTCGAACTGCATGTGGTTGGTGCTGCCGGCCATCAATAGGTAGGCACGCGAAGCGCGGCCGCTCAGCGGCACCGACACCGAGTCGGGATAGTTATCCCACAACGAGGTGAAGGCGATGTTGCGTCCCTGTTTGGGCGTGCGGAAGGCAAATCCCAGCGGAGTGGCGAGGGTGCCGTCGGTGTTTATGGATGCACGCAGCCCCGCATCATCGATGTCTACCGTATGCAGCGGGTGACACCACTCACCAATCCCTTGCAGGGGAATCTGCAACGTGGTGTAGGGCGAGCGGGGAGCATAATACTGGTTGCGGTAGATGTCGGTGACCGAGGCGTTGAAGGCGGTGTGCAGGTCAACCGGTTCGCACTTGGCCGCCTCCACCTGCGTAAACATCGGCGCCACGGCCTCGCGTTGCGGCTCTTCCCGCTCGGCGGGTATCCACCAGCGCATGTCGCCTTTGCCCACCTGCACAAAATCTTGCGAGCCGCGGGCAGTAATGACCTCGGGATTGTCGAGCGGCTCGCCGCCCCACTGCACGGCGATGCGTACCGCCTCATCCGCAGCGGCCGCTACGGTGACGGCCAGCACCGGACGGTCGATGGAGGTATCGACCAGCTCCCACCGCGCCGGCTGCCCGTTGACGGTGAGCGAAGTCACCTTCGAGCGGCGGGCGGGGATGCGTAGCTCCACGGTTTTGACCGCCGGCAGGTGATGCTTGACAAAGTAGTGGTTGCTGCTGCTATACTCGAAGTCGATGTCGGGCGTGTGCAGTGCGGCCTGTGACCAGTCGGATGGGAAGCCCGGACGGATGAGTAGCCGCCCGTTCAGCGCGTCGGGCAAGATGCCGAACAACCCTTGAATGAGCACCCGCGAGGCCACCCCGATGGGATCCCCGAAGTCGCGGTAGCATTCGCCGCGGGCGGCATCGTAGAAACTGATCTGTCCGAAGTTGCCCGGGCTGTCGCCCAAGTACATCCCGTCCAGTACGCTGCTCTTGAACAGACGGAAGGCGGCGTCGACACGACCGGCCTCGAAGTAGGCCAGCGCCGTGTGCCACACCTCGGCAAAGGCCACGTTGTTGATGCTCCAGGCATAGGGCATCCAATTGGTGGTGCTGATGGTGGCGTAGCCTTCGTCTTTCAATCCGGCTCCACGAACGGGGATGTGGGGAATGTGACGGTCGACATACCGCGTGGCGCGATAGTCTTGGAAAGGATCGCCCACCTCGCTGTCGATGGCGTGATAGATGGTCCATACGGCGGCGTTCTTGTGGAGGCGGCGGTGTCCCATGAAGTCTTGATACTCTGCCCAATGTCCCTCGGCGGGGAGCCAGAGGCGCGTGTTGAGGGCCTCGAGGATGCGGTCGGCCTCGCGGCGGTAGGGAGCCGGATCCTCCCCTATCTTCCCGGCGATGAGGGCGGCCATGCGGTTGGCGCGATAGTTATAGGCCGACGAGTGGGTCACGGCGCCGCTGTTGTAGTAGAGCGCGTCGCTGGCCCAGATGCAGGCGTAGGCATCATACAGTCCGTCGTCGTCGGGATCGTAGTTCATCTTCTCCCAAGCGAGGCTGCGGGTGAGGGTCGGCCACATCTTGCGGGCATATTGCAGGTCGCCCGTCCAGTTGAGGTGCCACAGCAGCTCGTCGATGTAGCAGAGATTCATGTCGTAATGATGCATCTGGTTGTTGCGGTTGGGGTTGCGGCAGATGTATCCGTTGCTGTATTGCGGCGTGCCCCACTTCTTGACCGAGCGTGCCAGTGCCAGCGTGGAGTCTTGCGCGGGATGGGGGATGGTGCAGGGCACCTCCGTTACTTGACTGGCGGCGTAGGCGTCGAAGTGCGTGCGGGCACGGTCGTGCCATCCCAAGGCATCGCCGGTGTAGGCGGCGCGCCACCCGGCCAACGGCATACGCCAACCAATGGCTCCGTGCAACCACACCTGTCCGTCCCAGATGCCGTCGGCAGCCACGGCAATGGCGCCGCCCAGCGTATTAATATAAGGGTCGGGCGTGCTGATGCGGATGCGGCCGGCCAGTGCCGAGCGTGCCGCCTCGGCCTTGTCGTAGAGCGCGGCACCTTCGTCGCCGGAGGGATGTACGAGGGTGTAGTCGCGCACCAAGAGGTAGCTGCTCTGTCCGTTCTTCAGGGCGATGTCGAGGGTTTGCAGGTGCCGGGGATGTGCCGGTGCCTCGAACACCCCCGGAGGATCGGCACCCATATCGCCGTTGCGGCTCAGGCGGGTGCGACTAATCTCACTCAGCAGCGAACGGAGGGTGATGCCCTCGGGCATCCGGGCGGGAGTGATCCGCCACACGGCGGCATCCTCGTCGGGAAGCGCCAGTGCCGACACCAGCAACTCGCCCCGCTTGCCCCAAGCGGGATCGGTGAGGCGGTAGGAGCGGCGCCCGGGCGTGTAGCGTGCTTCGCAATAGGCGGTGGAGTCGAGCGCCATGGACGAGCCGTCGGCCGTCAGCAGGCGCAAGCGGATGTTGCGGCTGTTGGTGCTCTTCTCGAAGACGGCAAACACGGGACGGTCGCTCGTCTCCAAGCGGAAGGCGGTGTGGCTGCCGTAGAGTGCGCGGGTGAAGCGGTTCTTGCCGTTGACGCTCACAAAGTCTTTGCCGTCGGGACGATACTGGAGGGTGCGGCGGGCACCCCGTTTGTGATCGTTGTAGGAGGTGGACTCGATGCGGTCGCCCGCACGCCGGGGAGCACCCGGGGCGGGAAAAGATTGCTGCCCCCATAGCAGCAGGGGGCAGGCAATCGACGTGAGGAAAAGGAGTATTCGGTTCATATCGGAATGTTCAGGGGTTAGGGCATGGGATGAAGGCCTTCCCAACGCACCTTCCAGGTGCCGTCTTTGGGGAAGCCGGGGTTGGGCGTGGTACAGCCGTCCCAACCGGCGCACATCAGGGCGACGGCCGTGAGCAGTCCGCCGTTGCCGGGCAGGTAGACACGCAGGCGGCCGTCTTGGTAGTTGTGGCCGTTGACTAAATAGGTGTTGGTGCGCTTGTCCATGAGCAGGGCGCCCACCGCCTTCTCGGGTTCTCCCATGCGGGTGGCGTTCATGGCGGTCATCGGGTAGTCCCATCCCCAGGTCTTGCCCCAGTTCCAGTTGTCCCACACCCAGTGGAGGGTATTCTTCATGTAGTCTTCCCGAATCAACTTATTCATGGGCAGGATGCCCACGGCGCCCAGCACGGCCATGTGGTCGCTGGTGTAGCGGATGTCTTTGTAGGTGTCGACGGCCGTCTCGGCGGCCAGATAAAGACCGTCGCCGTTGTAGGCCAGGGGCGAGAGTTTGTCGATCAGCTCGTCCCACTCTAAGTTACGCTTTTCGCCGGCACGTTCGCGCCAGAGCTGTGCTACCTGCATGGCGTAGTGCCAATAGGAGAGTTCAAAGGGCGGGTTCACCGTTTCCGAGGCGCGCAAGGTCTCCTGGGCGGGAATGGCTCCTTTGAGCACGAAGCGACCCTCCAGCTCGTCGTAGGTGGCGAAGGAGTACATAAACTCGGCCGTCTCCTGTACCAAGCGGTTATACTTTTGAATCACCTCGGGCGAGGGGTTGGCGCGGTAGACCAATTCGGCCAGATAAATAAGGTGCGGTTGCTGCCAGATGAGGAACGAACCCACCTTGGAGGGTGCCTCGGTGCCACTGGGGTCGGTCATCTTCATCCAGCGGATGCCCTTGAAGCCTTGCCGCCCGGCAATGGCGCGTGCTTTGTCTTCGGCCGTCTGGTACCAGGCCAGGGTGCGGTCGAGCAGGTTCTGGTGTCCCCACAGGGCGAGCCATGCCTCGTGCCACCAAATCATCTCGAGGTGGAACTTGCCGAACCACGAGTTATAGGTCAGTCCCGTCTCCTGCGGGGGCACGTCGCCGGCGCTCTGGATGGCCAGCAGGTATTGGCTGAGCACGATGCGCCGTTCCAGCTCGCGGGCACGCGGATCGGTGCAGTAGAGAAAGTCGACGGCCGCGCCCTTGGTCCAGAAGTCGCGCCAATATTCGTTCGTGGTGATGGCGGTGGTAGAGAGGGCGGGGAGTTTCAGTTCGCTGCCCGGCTCTTTCGGGGTGAACAGACACTCGAAGGCGAGCACATCTTCCCGCGGGGTGAGCACGAAGTAGTTGGCCTGCTTCTGGCTGAAGAGCGCCTCTCCTTCCCATTGAATGGTGACGTAGTAGGTGGTGGTGTCGTTCAAAAGGGTGCGTTTGAGCAGCGCCGAGTGGGGTGTGCTGCGCACCAGCGTGGTGGTGTGCAGGCTGTCGGCGTTCCAGCGGCAGGCGTCGTCGCTGTGTCCTCCGGTGGGATAGGCAAAGCGGAAGTTGACGCCGGTGTGCATCCGGCTGGTAACGGTGGCGGCCACCATGTCCATGGTGGGATGCACCAGCGTGCGGACGTCGAAGTCGGTGCCCGCATAGGAGAAGTGGCTGTTGACCTCCCCCTTCCACATGTCCAGGGTTTGGCTGATCTGACTAATCTGCTCGGGCGAAACGTTTTCGTTCAGCTCCAGCCCGATCACGCCCAGGTGAAGGCGGTGCGGATTGACGCGATACCAGTTGGAGGCCTCCCGCGGCCGCCCCGGTTCGTTGAACTGGGTGGAGTAGAGTTCTTTGTGGCCGTGGCCGAAGTCGTACTCTTTGAGGGTCTCCTCGAAGCGGTAATGCCGGGGGTTGGCGAAGCTGTGCCATCCCCACTGGCTCTGCGTGCCCAGCGGCACTCCTTTGCTGTAGGCCGTGGGAAAGGTTTGCAAACCGGTGGCATCGACCGTAAAGGCGAAGTTGCCGTTGCCCACGCTCAGGGAGGCGAGCGAATCGAAAGAGTTTACTTGGGGATTGTTGCGCGTTACCAGCGCTTCGCGGTCGATAGCAGGGAGTTTCTCCTGACCGCACGACAGGAGGGTAGTTGCCGCCAGAAGGGCATAAATCACTTTCTTCATGGTACTCGTTGTATGTTTATCAAGTTGAGATTGCAAAAGTAGTGGTTTTCAGTGACTTCCGGATATGGTTCTTGATTGAAAAGGTGTGTGAATTGGCTCGGGGCAGGGCGGTGACGGAAGTCGCGACGGGGCGGCGCCCGTTTAGGCGATTACATGCCCCACACCACTATTTCTCGTCCGTTATACTGCTCGGTTCGATGCCAAATCTTGTCGTCCCACGGCGTGCCCTTGTCGCGGTTGAAGAGGATGAAGTGGCCTTCGGTGCCGGCCGGGCAATGATCCATATATTCGGCAGTCTGTTCGAGACCTTTTTGGATGGTCTTCTCCATGTCGCCGCGCTTAATTTTTAGTTCCAAGACGATGTATTGGATCGGGCCGCCATAACCGTTAGTGAGCGGTTTGCGGATGAGCAGGTCGGTACGGCCGCGGCCGAGGCCGTATTCGCGGTCGATGTAGCCGCCGCCGTTGACTACCCGCTGCAGGAATGCTTGGAGCAGCAGTTGCGGGCCGCTCTCGCGATAGTCGAAACGTTCAATCCAAAAGTCGGCATGTTCGCGAAAGAAGCGTTGGAAGTCGATGAGCAACTTTTCCATATTGATGGAGTTGTCGGGGTTCATGTACCACTCCGATTGCTGGATGAGTGTCTGCTGACGTGCCCATGTCAGTTCGCGGGGAATAATCTCTTTATAGATTCCGTTGGCAATGCGTAGCGGCTTGTCGCGCACGATCAGTCCAAGGTCGACAACGTATTGGATGTCGTCCTCGCGCATCAACCCTTCGGCTTCGCCGTCTTCGTTAGCAAGGATGGGGCCGATAACATTGCGCACCCGCTCTTCGCGGAGCTTGTCAATCAAGATGTCGATGTGCGTATCGCGGCGGTAGATGATGTTCTCTTGTGCGCGATAAATCATCTCGGGGGTGATGCGAACGGACGGGTCACGGTTCTCCACCATCTTGCGGGTTACTTCATATCCCAGCGCATTCACTAACCACGGTTGCCCTTCGGTGGCTTCCCAAATCAGCGGGAAGCAAGCCTCGTCGAATTCTTGGCCTGTCGCGGCGGTGTGCTGCATATAGAGTTCGTGGATTTCTTCCTTCGAGAGATTGCCCAGCCTGAGCGATTCGGCTTTGATATTGAAGGCCGATCCACCGGTGATGATGTCTTGATTGGAAAGCACGATGCGATAGTCGCGCACGTCGCGTACCCCGCACAGCACAACCGTCTGCGGAAAGGCTTCGGGACGTTTGTCGTAACCACTGCGTATCTGGCGCAGCACGCTTACGAGCGAATCGCCCACCAAAGCATCTATTTCGTCGATAAAGAGCACCAACGGGCGGTCGAGTGCCCGACTCAGCCGGGATAGATAACCTGAAAGTTGACTATCAACAGATTTATTATTTCTATCCGCTTCTTCTCGAATTTGATAAGACAATTCTTCTCCTATTAGTATACTCAAAGCATCATTTATCTGGTCGATTACGCCGGTTACCACCCGTTCCACATTATTACGCGATGCTTGCCCCGCCTCCACATTGGCATACACGGCATAGTAGCGCCCCTGCGCATTCAGATAGTCGCGCAGTGCTAACATGCACGAGGTCTTGCCCGTCTGCCGCGGGGCGTGGAGCACGAAGTATTTTTGCTGATCTATCAGCGAGAGCATCTCTTCGAGATTAAAACGCATCAACGGGTCTACATTATAATGTATCTCGGGCTTGATCGGCCCGGCCGTATTAAAGAACTTGGGTAGCATCCTAAATTTGATTTTTGTTTTTACCTCGACAAAGATAACGTTAATTCCTCATCCTTCATCCTTCATTCTTAATTCTTAATCTTCTCACACAAAGCGCCCCTGCAAACCAAGCGGTTTACAGGGACGCTGCTGTGAAAGGGGACGGCGAGCAGGTCAACCCTGCGGGGGTTCCTCTTCGCCCCCGTCGTTGTTATTGCCGGAGTCTCCTCCGCCGTTGATTTCCACGCCGTGTTTATGCAACACTTGCTGCTTGAGGCGGTTGAGTTCGACGTTCATGAAATTGACGAACGCGGCAACTGTTTCTCCACCATCTTGTGCAATCAACCCGTTGATGCTCTTGCGCAGACGGGTAAATACCTCGTCGGTGGCGGCGCGCG
>JAISHB010000014.1 GCA_031262785.1 Prevotellaceae bacterium | reverse complement strand
TAATCACCACGCCGTTGGCGCCGGCCGATCCGTAGATAGCCGTGGCCGAAGCATCTTTGAGCACGTCCACACTCTCTACATCCTGCGGATTGACATCGGAGTAGTTCCCCGGTATGCCGTCGATGACGAACAGCGGCGAGTTATCCCCGTAGATACTACGGCTGCCGCGCAACAAGATGGAGGGGTTTGCGCCCACCTGACTACTGGTTTTGGTGATGTCCATGCCGGCAATCTTCCCTTGCAGGGCTTCCATGATGTTTCCGGTGGGTGCCACGGTGATATCGGCATTCTTCACCGAGGTGACGGCTCCCGTGAGATCGCGTTTCTTGACCGTGCCGTAGCCGATAACCACCACCTCGTTCAAGCTGACATCTTCCGGCTTCATCCGGACGGCGAGGTTGTCCGGCTTGTTGCGGGTGTCGATACGCTGCGTTTGGTATCCCAAATAGGATATTTCAATAATTGTTTTACCCTGCGGCAATGCCAGTTGGAAGCTACCGTTCACGTCGGTGGTAGTTCCCTGCATCGTGTCGGCTACGCGAACGGCCACTCCAATGAGTGCCTCCCCGTTCTCGTCGACTACGGTGCCGCCAAGGTTTCTCGTTGATGATTGCGACCAGACTCCTTCAATAGAAAGAATAGAAAGAAGAACAGTCGTAAATAGCAAATTTAAGCCTTTCCTAATCATATTGATTCAATAGTTTAAAAGTTAGTAATTCACCTGTAAAGGTGCCGACATAAGTCGGTTATCTTTGGATTATGTACTCACACCGCGCTCTTTTAACATTCCCGCTGAAATAACATTCACTGCGGTTTTAAACGGATCGAAAACAGACCGGAAGCCTCTTCTCCGGCGGGAGGAGCACACTTTCATTTTGAAAAACACTCTTCTCCGGCGGGAGGAGTATACTTTCGTTTTGAAAAACACTCCTCTCCCCCGGGAGGAGTATACTTTCGTTTTGAAAAACACTCCTCTCCCGCAGGAGAAGGATGTTTTATTTTGTAGCGAACACATTTCCCGCGGGAGAGGAACGTTTCTATTTTGGAACCAATACATTTCCCGCAGGAGAAGGATGTTTTATTTTGTAGCGAACACATCTCCCACGGGAGGAGCACACTTTTATTTTGGAACCAATACATCTCCCGCGGGGGGAGGATGTTTTATTTTGTAGCGAATACATCTCCCGCGGGAGAGGAATGTTTTCCGGGCGTTTCTTTATCTTATCTCGAAGGTGCCCTTGTCTTCCTCTGCATTTTGCACTGTTTTGCGCGCTTCAAGCTTGCGGGAGGTGTTGAACGACCACGACAGGAAGAGACCAAAGGTGTGGTCTTTGTTTTTGAGATGTGTGGTGGCTTCGTTGAGCACAAGCGTGGAGGGAAGGGTGCGGATGTGGTATTTGTCTTTGATGAAGGGGAAATTACACTGTATGCCCGCCAGCCACTGTTTGTTGCGATAGGAAAGGGTGAGGTAGGAGACCTTCTCGTAGTCTTGGCGGTAGAGGCCGTCCAAGTAGCTACCGCCGAAACGTTGCAGATAATCGAGGCTGAAGGCGCGGTAGCTCAGCGAGAGGTAAATGCTGGCCGGCAGCGACCAATAGCGATAGGTTGAGGCCCCTGCATCGGGCGTGAAGAATTGCCGCACCGGCTCGATGCTGCCGCCCAGCTCCACAGCGTTGTTGGGCGTGAAGGTCAGCTCCAGCAAGCCGCCGAGGCTGCGATCGCGATGGGCATTGGAGGTGGTTTGGGCAATGTAGTCTGCTTGCGCCTGGAAATCGCGAAAGAGGGTACGCCGATTGATTTTGCCGTAGAGCGAAGCATCCACGGCAATCCACGACGCAGACAAGCTGTAGCGGAGTGATAGCTGATGTTGGAGGCTGCTTTGCAGCTGCGGGTTGCCTTTCTGGTAGAAGTGATTCATAATGAGGATGCGGTTGTCCGACATCTGTTGGGCGGCGGGCATGGTGGTGTTTGACTGGTAGTGCAGACGCAACGATTGATGGTCGGTGAGGCGGTAGCCCAACATCGCCACCGGAGTGAAAGTGGTGTGGCGGAAGCCGTCTGCCCCCACGCGCACATCTTGCGTGCCGGCCACCCCCAGGCGATACATCCAGTCGGTGCCCCAAGCGCCGGTTAACTCGGCGTAGAGATAGTGCTTCTGTGTGTTGATGTGTTCGTCTAAGCGGCCGGTATCCACGCTTGTTTGACGGCTTTCCAAAAAGCCGTAGGTGCCCCGATACCCCACGTTAAGGGTGGTCTTGCGCCCGGGTGAGTAGGCATAGATGGCCTCGGCAATCAACGACTTGCGGCTGACATCCAGGTTGAGTTTTTCTTCATAGCCGTCGGCGCCTTGTTCGAGCGAGTAGGCATCTTGACGGGTGTCGAAGAGCGTACCGACCGCGTTCAAGGTCAGCGTGCTACGTTTGTTCAACCGTTTGAAGTAGTAGAGATCGACCGAGGGCGACAACCCCCGCGTTTTGTTGGTAAATAGTCCGATGCGTTCGTCTGTTTGCCCGTTCTTGCTGTAATGGGACGTACTGTTGGCCTCGGAATTGGTCCAATAGGTGGCCAGGGCGGCTTTGAGTTGAAAGAGGTAGTGGTGCAAGTGGCTGTTGGAGTAGGTGAGCGAAAAGTTGGGTTGCGTGCTCCAATCCCGGCTCTCTTTGTGATAGTTGTATGCGTAATCGTCTGTTTGCACCCCATAGTGATAGCTGCCCTCTTCGGTATTGCGTATCTTGCGCTTGGGGTTCATCAGACTGCCGGCGGTCAGGGTAAAACGGTGGCGGCCATACATATACGAGGCGGCCAGGTCGGCCATCGAATAGAACCCTCCGCCCGTGGCGTAGACATTGCCCGCCCATCCGGCATCCAAATCTTTGGTTTCCACATCCAGGACGCGATCCACCTCTTCTAAATAGCGCAGGGGAGGCACGTGGTAGAAATCCACCCGTTTAATTTTGTCGGGGGCAATGAGTGCCAACTCTTTGTCGGTAGACTTCACGCCGTTGATGAGGATGAGAATGCTTTTGCCGCTAACCGTGGCCAGCGAGTTGGTTTGTGCATCTATCCGCAGGGTAGGCACCTGAAGCATCAGTTCGCGCGCGGTTTGTGCCTGCTTTATCTGCCGCGAGGAGAAGGTATAAACGGTTTTGTCGATGCCTTGCACGGCGCGGTTGCCTTTGACCACCACTTCGCCCAGCATCACGGCGTCGGGTTGCAAGGCAATGTTTTTCTGTGCGGAGGCGGCCAGGGTAAGCGTGTCGGCAAACGATTGATAGCCCATGAAAGAGACCCGCAGGCGATAGTTTCCCGCTGGAACCGATAGTGAATAGAAACCTTGAGGATTGGTAGCGCTGCCGCCGACCAGCGAATCGCCGGCAGCCGTGTAGAGCGCCACATTGGCAAAGGGAATGGGCTGGGAAGTAGTTGTCCGGGAGATTTTTCCGCTGAGTTGAACATTTTGTGCATGGGTGCTGAATGCGCCGGTCATGAAAATGGCCGGTAGAAGATACTTCATCATACTAGTTTATTTTTTGGGGTTGAACATGTCACGATTGCTATGCTGCAATCGGTTAGCAACTACAAAATTAAACTTTTTTTTGGAAAGGTGCACATAAGGGGTAGTTTTTATCAGGTAACTATTTGAAACATTACGAGGTCGCACCCCTAATCGGATGCGACCTCGAACCCATGTATGACTTTCCGAAATCGGTTACTTATACTCCTCCCACGACTTAATGGCCAAATCGTCCAGCGTCATGGTGCAAAACGCTTGGATAAAGGCGCTGGCTAAGCGGCCATTGGTTAGCAAGGGGATGTTCAGGTCGATGGCCGCCCGACGAATCTTGTATCCGTTGGAGAGTTCACCGGCCGTGAGGTTCTTGGGAATATTCACCACCATGTCTATCTGCTTGTGGTGCAGCATGTCGAGCGCCTGTGGTTGGTTATTTTCTTCGCTGGGCCAATAGACGCGGGTGTTGGGCACACCGTTGTCTGTCAGGAAAGTGCTGGTTCCACCGGTGGCGAATAGGTTGTATCCCTTTTCGGACAATAATCGGGCGGCGGGCAACATATCCACCTTTTGTTTGAGCGTACCGGTGGAGAGCAGGATGTTCTTCTCGGGGATGCGGTAGCCCACCGAAAGCATCGACTTGAGCACCGCCGAGGAGGTGTCACTGCCAATGCATCCCACTTCGCCCGTGCTGGCCATGTCTACGCCCAGCACCGGATCGGCCTTCTGCAGCCGGTTGAAAGAGAACTGGCTGGCTTTGATGCCCACGTAGTCGAGATCGAACAGGCTTTTGCTGGGTTTCTCTACCGTCAAGCCCAGCATCACCTTGGTGGCCAGCTCGATGAGGTTAATCTTGAGCACCTTGCTCACAAACGGAAACGAGCGGCTGGCGCGCAGGTTGCACTCAATCACCTTGATGTCGTTTTCACGTGCCAGGTATTGGATGTTGAACGGGCCGGAGATATTCAGCTCGCGGGCAATCTCGCGACTGATGCGCTTGATGCGGCGAACCGTTTCCACGTAGAGTTTTTGCGGCGGAAACTGAATAGTGGCATCTCCCGAGTGTACGCCGGCAAATTCGATGTGTTCGGAGATGGCATAGGCAATGATTTCACCGTTTTGTGCCACGGCATCCATCTCCACCTCCTTGGCGTGCTCGATGAATTTGCTCACCACCACCGGATGCTTCTTGGAGACATTGGCCGCCAGGCGGAGAAACTGCTCCAGCTCCTCTTGATTGGAGCAGACATTCATGGCCGCTCCGCTGAGCACATACGAGGGGCGAACCAGCACGGGGAAACCCACCCCGTCGACCAACTCGTTGATGTCGTCCATCGAGGTCAGCTCCCGCCAGCGGGGTTGATCCACGCCGATGCGGTCGAGCATGGCCGAGAACTTTTCGCGGTCTTCGGCATTGTCGATGCTCTTGGCCGAGGAGCCCAGAATGGGCACCTGCTGGGCGTCGAGGCGCAGGGCCAGGTTGTTGGGAATCTGTCCGCCGGTGGAGACAATCACGCCGTGCGGATTCTCCAGCTCCAGAATGTCCATGACCCGCTCGAAAGTCAGCTCGTCGAAATAGAGGCGGTCGCACATGTCGTAGTCGGTTGACACGGTTTCGGGGTTGTAGTTGATCATCACGCTGCGGTAGCCCTCTTTGCGGATGGTGGCCAATGCCTGCACGCCGCACCAGTCGAACTCCACCGACGAGCCGATGCGGTAGGCACCCGAACCCAGCACCACAATGGATTGATGGTCGCCCAAGTAGTTTACATCACCGGCCACGCCGCTGTAGGTGAGGTAGAGGTAGTTGGTC
Source organism: Prevotellaceae bacterium (assembly GCA_031262785.1). GTDB lineage: Bacteria > Bacteroidota > Bacteroidia > Bacteroidales > Bacteroidaceae > Bacteroides. Next base: position 8,641 of record JAISHB010000014.1, on the reverse strand, counting down.
TGTGCCGGATATTCGGCCGCCAGGGTATCTATCTGTTTGACGACGGGTAGCAAGCCGATGTGCTTGCGATGGTTGCGCACACAAAGCAATCCCTCCTCCATGTCGCCTTCGTAACCCACGGCACGGGCTACTTGAAAATCGGAGAATCCCTGCACCTTGGCTTTCCTTAGTAATTCAAAGGGCAGGTCGGTGAGCTGCTTGTGGTTGCGCCCCCACTGTTCCAGCTCTTTGCTGGTGTGCATGATGTTCATCAGTTTTTGGAGGAACCACTTGTCTATCTGGGTCAGCTCGTGCACTTGATCGACACTGTAGCCCGCACGGAACGCTTTGGAGATGACAAAGATGCGTTTGTCGGTGGGTTCGCGCAGCGACTTGTCGATGTCGGAGATTACCAGCTCTTTGTTCTCAACGAAGCCGTGCATGCCCTGGCCAATCATGCGCAATCCTTTCTGGATGGCCTCCTCAAAAGTGCGGCCGATGGCCATCACCTCGCCCACCGATTTCATGCTCGAGCCAAGCTCTTTGTCAACGCCGTGAAACTTGCCCAAATCCCAGCGGGGTATCTTGCATACCACATAGTCGAGCGCCGGCTCGAAGAAGGCGCTGGTGGTTTTGGTGACCGAGTTCTTCAAATCGAACAAGCTGTAGCCCAGTCCCAACTTGGCCGCCACAAAAGCCAACGGATAGCCGGTGGCTTTGGAAGCCAGCGCCGAGGAGCGCGACAGACGGGCATTGACCTCGATGACCCGATAATCTTCGCTGTGAGGGTCGTAGGCATATTGCACGTTGCATTCACCCACAATGCCAATGTGGCGGATGATGCGGATGGCCAATTCGCGCAGTTTGTGATAGTCGCTGTTGCTCAGGGTTTGCGAGGGGGCAATCACGATGCTCTCGCCGGTGTGTATGCCCAGCGGGTCGAAATTTTCCATGTTGCAGACGGTGATGCAGTTGTCGAACCGGTCGCGCACCACCTCATACTCCACCTCCTTCCAACCGCGCAGCGATTTCTCTACCAACACCTGCGGCGAGAAGGCAAAAGCTTTCTCGACCAGCGTGTTCAGCTCCTGTTCGTTGTCGCAAAAACCCGAACCCAATCCGCCCAGCGCATAGGCTGCCCTCACAATTACGGGATAGCCCAAATCGGCTGCGGCACGACGGGCGTCGGCAGCATTCTCTACGGCCTGGCTCTGGATGGTTTTGATGTCAATTTCGTTGAGCTTGTGCACAAACAGTTCGCGGTCTTCGGTGTCGATAATGGCCTGTACCGGTGTGCCCAGCACGCGCAAGTTGTACTTGTCGAGTACGCCGCTTTGGTAGAGTGCCACGCCGCAGTTCAGGGCGGTTTGTCCGCCGAAGGCCAGCATAATGCCCTCGGGACGTTCCTTGGCAATCACCTTCTCCACAAACTAGGGGGTGACGGGCAGGAAGTAGATGGTGTCGGCCACGCCTTCGGAGGTTTGCACAGTGGCAATGTTGGGATTGATGAGGACGGTGTGGATGCCCTCCTCTTTGAGCGCCTTGAGCGCTTGGCTGCCCGAGTAGTCAAACTCTCCGGCTTCGCCTATCTTCAGGGCGCCGGATCCAAGCAGCAGCACTTTCTTTATTGGGGTCTCTTTCATGATGATGTTGTTAGTTGATTTCTGTTGATGAAGGATCACTTCAGCAGCTTGACAAATTCGTCGAAGAGGAACTCCGTATCGGTGGGGCCTCCGTCGGCTTCGGGGTGAAACTGTGCCGAGAACCACGGGTTGTGCTGGTGGCGAATGCCTTCGTTCGATCCGTCGTTCAGATTGATAAAGAGCGGTTCCCAGTCGACACTCAGCGTGTTGTTGTCTACGGCATAGCCGTGGTTTTGCGAGGTGATGAAGCAGCGTTCGGTACCCACCATGCGTACGGGTTGGTTGTGACTGCGGTGACCATATTTCAGTTTGTAGATGGAGGCGCCGCCCGCTTTGCCCAGCAGTTGGTTGCCCATGCAGATGCCGAAAATAGGCAGTTGTTCATTGGCCATGGCCTTGCGGATGTTTTGCACGGCGGCATCGCACGTATCGGGGTCGCCCGGGCCGTTGCTGATAAACAGACCGTCGAACGGCAGGTGGTTATAATCGTAGTCCCATGGCACACGAATCACCTCCACGTCGCGCTTAAGGAGGCAGCGAAGGATGTTGGTCTTGACGCCGCAATCTACCAGCACCACTTTTTTAGCGGCACCTTCGTTGTAGCGAATCACCTCTTTGCAGCTCACACGGTCTACGTAGTTGACGCCTTCATACGTGGCTTGAGGGATGAGGTCGGGCTGGTCGTCGAAGAGTATCTTTCCCATCATCACGCCGTGTTCGCGCAGCACTTTAGTTAGCTCGCGGGTGTCGATGCCGGTGATGCCGGGAATCTGTTCGCGCTTGAGCCAGTCACCCAGGCTCTCTACGGCATTCCAGTGGCAATATTCCGCGCTGTAGTCGCTCACGATGATGGCTTCGGCATGGATGCGTTCGCTTTCCATGTAGGTGGCCAATCCGTTCTTCTCAAAGGTGAAGGGAGGCACGCCGTAGTTGCCCACCAGCGGATAGGTAAGTGTCATCAACTGTCCGGCATACGAAGGGTCTGTGAGGCTTTCGGGATATCCCGTCATGGAGGTGTTAAAGACCACTTCGCCGGCTACCGGTTTTTCGTAGCCGAACGACTTGCCGTGGAAGCGGCTCCCGTCGTCGAGGAGTAGGGTTACATTTCTCATTGTATGTTGGTAGCTATGTTACTTGTTATGATCTGTTGGACTTGTTTTGTGGACAATTTAGTATTGAAATGCTTTCTCCACCTCCACATAGTGTATAAAAGCCTCGTTAATCAGCTTCACGCCGCCGGGGGTGGGGTAGTCTCCGCTGAAATACCAGTCGCCTGTGTGGTTGGGACAGGCTTTGTGCAATCCTTCGAGCGGCTGGTAGACAATCTCTATCTTGGCACGGGTGCCTTTGGGAGTGAGCAGATCTACCATTTTGCGCGAGATTTCTTCGTCGGTGTAGGGGGCGTATATCTCTTTGACGTAGTTCACCAATTGCGCCTTGGGCAATTCGGTTTGTGCTTTTGACTTGCGATATACGGCATTGATTACTTCACGCATATCGCGCTCCTTGAGCAGTTCAATGGCTGCGCGGAAGGCGATAAACTCGCTCATGCTTGGCATGTCGATACCGTAGTAGTCGGGATAGCGCACTTGGGGCGAAGAGCTGACTATGACAATTCTCTTGGGGCCAAGACGGTCGAGGATACCGATGATGCTTTGCTTGAGTGTGGTGCCGCGCACAATGCTGTCGTCGATGATCACCAGATTGTCTTCTCCGGGCACGAGACTGCCGTAGGTCACATCGTAGACGTGCGCGGCCAGGTCGTTGCGGCTGTTTCCCTCGGCAATGAAGGTGCGGAGCTTAATGTCCTTGAGTGCTACCTTTTCGTTGCGGATGCGCCGCGAGAGTATCTTTTCCAATTCTTCGTGCGTGGGATGTTGTCCCATTTGAGCAATCTGTTTGACCTTTTCTTCGTTGAGATATTCGTCTAATCCCTGCAACATGCCGTAATAGGCAACCTCGGCGGTATTGGGAATGAAGGAGAAGACAGTGCGATCGAGGTCATAGTCTACCGCCTTCAGAATGTTGGGAACCAATTGTCTTCCCAATTGCTTGCGCTCGTGGTAGATGTCCATGTCGCTGCCTCGGGAGAAGTAGATACGTTCAAAGGAACATTGTTTCACGTCGCGCACCTTGTTGATTTGGGAGGTATGTACGCAGCCCGCCTTATTAATCAAAAGTGCCTGTCCGGGCTTCAGTTCGTTGATGCTCTCGGCAGGCACATTAAAGGCGGTTTGTATCACGGGACGTTCGCTGGCAAGTACGGCAACCTCCTCATCTTGATACCAGAATGCCGGACGGATGCCCCATGGATCTCGCACGGCAAACGACTCACCGCTTCCGGTCAGTCCGCAGATTACATAGCCGCCGTCCCACTCTTTGCTGGAAGTCCGCAGCACGTTCGACAGGTCGATGTGTTCTTCTATGTAGCGGGTGATTTCCGTGCCGGTTAGTCCGTCGGCTTCGGCCAGGGTGAAGAGACGTTCCACTTCGCGGTCGAGGCGATGTCCCATCTGCTCTAATATAATATAGGTGTCGGCATATTGGCGGGGATGCTGTCCGATGGCCGTGATGCGGGCAAAGGTTTCATCTACATTGGTCATGTTGAAGTTGCCGCACAGCGCCAGGTTTTTGGCGCGCCAATTATTACGCCGCAAGAAGGGATGTACATAAGAAAGACCACTCTTTCCGGTAGTGGAATAGCGGAGATGTCCCATGTATGCTTCGCCCACAAAAGGAAGATTGCGTTTCACAAAGTCTACGTCGTGGAATTGCTCTTTGCTCAGGTCTTTAAATTGTTTCTGTACTGTTCCGAAAATTTCGGTAATGGCACCCGAGCCAAGCGCCCGTTCGCGAAACATATACTCTTCACCCGGGTTAGACTCGAGCTTGACGCAAGCCAATCCGGCACCTTCCTGTCCGCGATTATGCTGCTTTTCCATCAACAGATAGAGTTTGTTCAGGCCGTACATCCACGTGCCGTATTTCTTTTCGTAGTATTCCAGCGGTTTGAGCAGGCGAATCATCGCCACGCCGCATTCATGCTTTAGTTGTTCCATTTATCTTATGAAAAAGAGGTTTATTCCACGGTGACACTTTTTGCTAAGTTGCGGGGTTGGTCTACATCCATTCCCTTGCAGACAGCCACATGATAAGCCAGCATCTGCAACGGCACGGTGGTGATGAGCGGATCGAGACACTCCAGTGTTTCGGGTAGTTCAATGCAGGTATCGGCCACCTTGCTAATGATGGTATCACCTTTTGTGATAAGGGCAATCACTTTGCCTTTGCGCGCTTTGATTTCTTGAATGTTGCTCAGCACCTTCTCGTACAAGTCGTTGCGGGTGGCAATCACCACCACCGGCATTTCGGCGTCTATCAGGGCAATGGGGCCGTGTTTCATTTCGGCAGCGGGGTAGCCTTCGGCATGTATGTAGGAAATCTCTTTTAGCTTCAAGGCACCTTCCAACGCTACGGGATAAGCATACCCACGCCCCAGGTAGATGAAATTGTGTGCATAGGTGAATATCTTGGAGAGTTCGGCGATGCTCTCGTTGAGCTTGAGCACCTCTCTCATTTTATCGGGGATATTATTCAGTTCGTGTACAATGGAGAAATAGGATGTCTCATCAATCGTGTTCTTTGCCCTGGCTAAGGTGAGAGCCAGCATGGTAAGAACCGTAACCTGTCCGGTGAATGCTTTGGTGGAGGCTACGCCGATTTCGGGTCCCACATGAATGTAGGATCCGGTATGCGTGGCACGCGGTATGCTCGACCCGATAGCGTTGCATATTCCGTAGATAAATGCTCCTCTGCTTTTTGCCAGTTCTACGGCTGCTAATGTGTCGGCCGTTTCGCCGCTTTGAGAGATGGCTATGACGACATCGTTGCTGTCGATAACCGGATCGCGGTAGCGAAACTCCGAGGCATATTCCACCTCGACCGGTATGCGGCAAAAACTTTCTATAAGTTGCTTCCCTATTAGTGCAGCGTGCCACGACGTGCCGCAAGCAACAATCACGAAACGTTTGGCCGACAGCAGTCGTTCTTTGTAATCAATTACAGCAGAAAGCACTACGTTGGTGTGTTCCACATTGATGCGCCCCCGCATGCAATCGTTAATGCAGTTGGGCTGCTCGAAGATTTCTTTGAGCATAAAGTGCGGATAACCACTTTTCTCCAACTGGCCGAGATTGAGCGCCACCGTCTGCACTTCGTGCGGACACTCCACGTTGTGAAGATTTACAATCTTCAACGGTTTGCCGCGACGAATCACAGCAATCTCCTCATCTTCCAGATAGACCACTTTGTCGGTGTATTCTACGATGGGCGTAGCGTCTGATGCCAAAAAGAATTCATCTTGACCTATGCCGACAACCAGCGGACTGCTCTTGCGGGCGGCAATGATTTGATGGGGATTGCTTTTGTCGAGCAGGGCAATGGCATACGCTCCGATAACTTCTCCCAACGCCAACTGGGTGGCGGTCAGCAGATCAATGTCCTGTTTGTCTTGAATGTATTCGATGAGTTGTATCAGCACTTCCGTATCCGTGTTGCTTTTGAATATGTAGCCTTTGGCCTGCAGTTTTTCTTTCAATACGGCATAGTTTTCAATGATACCGTTGTGTATGAGCGCCAACCGTTCGGATGAGGAATAGTGCGGATGTGCATTCAACGAACTGGGTTCGCCGTGCGTAGCCCATCGGGTATGGGCTATTCCAATGTTGCCCGAACTGTCTTTTTCGGTAGTGAATGCCTCCAGCTCCGAGACTTTGCCTTTTGCTTTGTACACGTTGAGGGTTTGTTTATCACTAATCAGCGCCACACCTGCGCTGTCATATCCGCGATATTCCAATCGCTTCAATCCTTTGAGCAAGATAGGGTAGGCCTTTTTGGGGCCGATATAACCTACTATTCCGCACATGTCATTATCTATTTGGGGGTGTTTTTGTCACAAAGATAAGTTAAGTCTCACTTCAAAGCGCCTAATGCTTTTCTGATTCTGTGCATGGCCTCCACGATGTTTTCGTCGCTGGTGGCATAGCTCATGCGGATGCACTCGGGTGCGCCGAAAGAGGTGCCGCCCACACAAGCTACGTGTGCCACTTCGAGCAGATACATAGCAAGGTCGTCGGAATCGGCAATGTGCCGATTGCCGGCCGATTTGCCGAAGAAGGTACTGCATTTGGGGAAGAGATAAAACGCTCCTTGCGGAACATTCACTTCCAATCCCGGAATCTCTTTGGCCAGCTTCACAATCAGGTCGCGGCGACGGCGGAACGCTTCGCGCATCTCGGCCACCGGCGTTTGAGTGCCGGTGTAAGCAGCCTCGGCTGCTTTTTGAGATACCGAGCAGGGACCGGAAGTGTACTGCCCTTGCAATTTGTTGCAAGCCTTCACAATCCACTCGGGAGCGGCAATGAAACCGATACGCCAGCCTGTCATGGCGTATGCTTTGGATACGCCGTTTACCACGATGGTTCGCTCCTGCATGCCGGGAAATTGAGCGATGCTTTCGTGATGTCCGATATAGTTGATGTGCTCGTAAATTTCGTCGGCCACCACCATCACTTGCGGATGGTTTGCCAGCACATCAGCCAATGCTTTCAGCTCGGCAGCCGTATAAACCGAACCGGTCGGGTTGGATGGCGAGCAAAGAATGAGCGCTTTGGTCTTGGGTGTGATGGTCGCTTCCAATTGTGCGGGTGTGATTTTGAAATCTTGTTCGATGCCGGCAGCAACAATAACCGGAACGCCCTCGGCCAGTTTGACCATTTCGGGATAGCTCACCCAATAGGGAGCAGGTACGATTACTTCGTCACCCGGGTTCACCAGCACCAATATAGCATTGCATACCGACTGTTTGGCGCCGTTGGCGCAGGAGATTTGTGCGACGCTGTATTCGAGATGGTTTTCGTTTTTCAGTTTAGTCACGATGGCATTGCGAAGAGCCGGATAGCCCGGCACGGGCGAATAGCGTGAATAGTTTTCATCAATAGCTTTTTTGGCAGCCTCTTTAATGTGATCGGGGGTATTGAAATCTGGTTCACCAACGCTGAGGTTGATGACGTCAACACCTTCTGCTTTCAGTTCGGCGCTCTTTTGCGACATGGCCAGTGTGGCCGACGGTGAGAGGCTGTTAATCCGATTGGATACTTGATTATTCATGATGGTTTTTATTAGGAAGTTGATGTTACTTAGTTCCGATGTGCAGGGTATGTCCCATGCGCTCTTTTTTGGTGCGCAGGTATCGTTCATTGTAGGGATTGGGTGTGGTTTCAATCGGTACGTTCTCCACAATCTCCAATCCGTAGGCTTCCAAGCCGACGCGTTTAACGGGATTGTTGCTGAGGAGCCGCATCTTGTGCACGCCCACCTCACGCAATATTTGAGCTCCAACGCCGTAGTCGCGTTCGTCGGCCAGGTGACCGAGATGTAAATTGGCATCTACGGTATCGAGGCCGGCTTCTTGCAGGTGATAGGCTTGTATCTTGTCCATCAGGCCGATTCCCCGTCCTTCTTGATTGAGATACACTACCACTCCTTTGCCCGCTTGGTCAATCATTTCCATTGCTTTGTGAAGTTGCTCGCCGCAATCGCAGCGCAAAGAGCCGAAGATGTCGCCAGTAACACATGAAGAGTGCACCCGCACCAAAATAGGTTCTTCTTCGCTCCACGCTCCCCGGAAGAGCACCACATGTTCCAGTCCGTTCAGTTTTTGACGGAACGGAATCAGTCGGAAATGTCCGTACTGGGTAGGCATGTCCACTTCTACTCCCTTCTCCACAATCGATTCTTGTTGGAGCCGGTAGGCAATTAAATCGCGGATGGAAATCAATTTGAGATGGAACTCATCGGCCATTTGGCGCAACTGGGGCAGTCGTGCCATGGTTCCGTCTTCGTTCATAATCTCCATGAGTGCACCGGCCGGATAGAGACCGGCTAAACGCGCCATATCAATGGTGGCTTCGGTGTGTCCGGCGCGGCGAAGCACGCCCTTTTCTTGTGCATAGAGCGGA
>JAISHB010000110.1 GCA_031262785.1 Prevotellaceae bacterium | reverse complement strand
GCGCACTTCATGTTAGTAGATGGACTTGGTAATGTGCTGAGCGAGCGACTTTTGTTCATTCCCGACCAAGTACCGCATAGGCTGGCAATTACTACGGATAAACCCAGTTACGGTGCCCGCGAGAAGGTGACGCTTCAACTCTCGGCCAAAGACTTGGAAGGCTTGCCCATAGAAGGAAACTTCTCCATTAGCGTAACCAACCGGGCAACGGTACAGCCGGACAGTTTAGCGGACAACATCCTTTCCAATCTGCTATTAACCTCCGACCTGAAAGGATACATTGAGAACCCGGGTTACTACTTCCTTAATCAAGAGAGCAAGACCTTGCGCCACCTCGATTTGGTCATGATGACCCACGGTTGGCGCCGCCATCACATTACCAACGTAACCAAACTCGCCCCCCAGCCTATCAAGTATTATATGGAAGAAGGACAGATTATTAGCGGTCACGTAGAAGGTCTTTGGGGAGGGGATGTGAAGTCCGGAACCGTTACGTTAATTAATCCAAGAAATCGCGCCGTACTCACCGACACCACCGACTTGAATGGACGCTTCCTGTTTAGCACTATTTATCCAGATGGTAGTCCGTTTATCATGCAGGCGCATACTCAGAAAGGATCGAATAAAGTAGGAATTGAAATGGACAGCCTTATCTTTCCTACACCGCAACGCAAAGGTGTCTTTAGTAAAGAGAATATTCTGATTAAGACGCCGGACTATCTGGCCGCTGCCCGTGAGCAATACTTTGTTGACGGCGGTGAACGGGTGTATAATCTAAAAGAGGTGTTAGTCACCGCCCAACGCAACAGAATGGCTAACCGAACCATTTATAGTGGCAGTATCAACACGCCCACCATTACCGACATCGATATTAAAAGGATGGGAGCACAAACCGCTTTTCAAGCAGCTATGATGCGATTTCCAGGTTTAGAGCTTATGACGGGAGAGGGTGGCACATTCATATACAGCTATAGATACAGAACGACCGTAAACTTAGTGTTGGAAGATCGGGTCTATTCAGGGACGGATGTGACCTACATTCTGGAGATGTTGCGCGGTGAAGAGGTGGAATCTATTAAACTATTAGGCGGAATGGATGCACTCATGGCCAATTTGAATGGAGGAGTTGCCTTGGCTGTTGTGATGAAGCAAGAGCAATACCCGAGAGAAACACCCAAGAATTTCATGCTCTACACGCCGCCGTTGGGATATAGTGATGAGGTTGAGTTCTATGCCCCTAAGTATGATACGCCCCAAACTAAAAATAGCTCCAAGGCCGACAAACGGAACACCATTTACTGGAATCCCGCCGTTCAATTGGATGCGGAAGGAAAAGCCACCCTCACCTACTACACGCCCGACAGTGAACAGGCGGAGACGGTGGTATTGGAAGGCGTAGACAAAACAGGAAAGGCGTGCCGAATCATTCAGGAAATCAATAGATAGATGATCTCTTAGATTTACGTACATTTGCCTCCGTTTTGAAGCAATTTTCCACCATGAACAAGCTAATCCCCACCGATTTTGAAGTGATGGCGCCCGTAGGTTCGCGCGAATCGCTCGCCGCCGCCCTGCAAGCAGGAGCCGATGCCATCTATTTCGGCATTGAGAGCCTCAACATGCGCGCCCGTTCGGCCAGCGCCTTCACACTCGACGATTTGCGCGAGATAGCCCAAACGTGCCGCGCCCACGGGGTGAAAACCTACCTCACCCTCAACACCATTCTCTACGACAGCGACCTGCCCCTGATGCGCACCATGGTGGATGCGGCCAAGGCGGCGGGTATCTCGGCCATCATTGCCTCCGACGTGGCGGTGATGTGCTATGCCCGAGAGGTGGGGCAGGAGGTGCACCTCTCCACGCAGCTCAACATCTCCAACATCGAGGCACTCCGCTTCTATGCACAGTTTGCCGACGTGGTGGTGCTGGCGCGCGAACTCAATCTCGAGCAGGTGGCCCGGATACACCGCCACATTGTGGAAGAGCACATCTGCGGCCCCCGCGGAGAGTTGGTGCGCCTCGAGATGTTCTGCCACGGGGCGCTCTGCATGGCCGTCTCGGGCAAATGTTACCTCTCGTTGCACCAAATGAACCACTCGGCCAACCGCGGCGCCTGCATGCAGGTGTGCCGACGCTCCTACACGGTGCGCGATGCCGAAACCGGTGCGGAGCTGGAGGTGACCAATCCCTACATTATGTCGCCCAAAGACCTCAAGACCATTCATTTTCTCAATAAGCTGATAGATGCCGGCGTGCGTGTCTTCAAGATAGAGGGGCGCGCCCGTGGTGCCGACTATGTGCGCACCGTCACCGAGTGCTACAAAGAGGCCCTCGCAGCCTGTTTCGACGGTAGTTACAACAGCCGGCGCATCGACGAGTGGACGGTGCGTCTGCAGTCGGTCTTCAACCGTGGCTTTTGGGACGGCTACTATTTGGGACAGCCCTTGGGTGAGTGGACGCATCACTACGGATCGGCTGCCACCGAGCGAAAAATCTATGTGGGCAAGGGCATCAAATACTTCTCCCGTCTGGGGGTGGCCGAGTTTTTGGTGGAAGCAGCCCCCTTGCACGTGGGTGACAAGCTGCTGATCACCGGCCCCACCACCGGCGCCCTCTATGCCACGCTGGAGGAGGCGCGGGTTGATTTAACAGCTGTCGATACCGTGCATCAAGGCGAGCATTTCTCCATGAAGTGCGACAAGATACGCCCCTCCGATAAGCTCTACAAATTGGTTTCGACAGCCGAACTCAAACAATTCAAAGGTCTTTCCTAACTCCCCGATTTTCACCCCATGAACAAGCCCTACCGCTACGAACTCACCCTGAAGGTGCGCGACTACGAGTGCGACCTGCAAGGCATTGTCAACAACGCCAACTACCAACACTACCTCGAGCACACGCGCCACGAGTTTCTGGCCTCCACCGGCGCCAACTTTGCCGCATGGCACGCCCGCGGCATCGATTCGGTGGTCTCGGCCATCAGCATGCGCTTCAAACAGTCGCTCAAGAGCGGCGATGAGTTTGTCAGCAAACTCTACGTCCGCCGCGAGCGCATCAAGTATGTATTCTATCAAGACATTTACCGCAAGAGCGATGGAAAACTGGCCGTCACGGCCGTAGTCGAGACCGTGTTTGTCATCGACGGACGGCTGAGCGACGGCCGGGAGTTTGACGCGCTCTTTGCACCCTATCTCTCATAAACAGACTTATAAACAGACTTATCTCACCTATGATCAGCAATGACGAACGAATCTGCAGCATGGCCCTTACCCTCTGCCAAGGAGTGGGCAAGATCAGCGCCAAGCGCTTAATTGACGAAATCGGTAGCGCCGCCGACGTATTCCGCCTGCGCAAGGAGCTGCCCGAACGCATCCCCCACTTGTCGGCTTCGATAGTCGCCGCCCTTGAAAACGACGAAGCCTTTGCCCGTGCCCGGCGCGAGCTGGAGTTTGCCGAAAAGAACGGCATCGAATGCCTCACCCTTGCCGACGAGCGCTATCCCTCCCGCCTGCGAATGTGTGAGGATGCCCCCGTCTTCCTCTTTTATAAAGGAGCGGCCAACCTCAACCGACTACACGTGGTCAGCATGGTGGGCACCCGTCGGGCTACCGACTACGGCCGTCGGTTTTGCGACGATTTCCTGCGCGATTTGCAGGCATTTCTTCCCGATGTGCTGGTGGTGAGCGGACTGGCCTACGGCATCGATATTCTCTCGCACCGCGCCGCACTCCAGCACCGGTTGGCTACCGTGGCCATCCTGGCGCACGGTTTAGACCGCATCTATCCCGCCACCCACCGGCGCACCGCCGTGGAGATGTTGCAAACGGGCGGCCTGCTCACCGAATATATGAGCCAGAGTGTGCCCGAGCGCTACAACTTCATCAGTCGCAACCGCATTGTGGCCGGCATGAGCGACGCCACCATCGTGGTGGAATCGGATGTCAAGGGAGGTTCACTCATCACGGCCGACCTGGCGGGCGGCTATCACCGCGAATGTTTTGCCGTGCCCGGACGCACCGACGATGCCACCTCGAGGGGATGCAACAACCTGATACGCTCCAACAAGGCCATCCTGCTGCAGTCGGCCGAAGAGTTTGTGCAGGCCATGAACTGGGACGTTCCCCCCAAACCCGTGCAATCCCCCTCCTTTCCATCGCTCACTCCCGAAGAGCAACAGGTGGCCGCGCTGCTGTCGCGACGGGGCGAGATGCATATCAACGAACTGGCCGTGGAGACGAACATTCCCATCCATCGCATCAGTGCCCTGCTCTTCGAAATGGAGATGAACGGTATCGTGCGTGCACTGGCCGGAGGCACCTTCCGTATCCGGATGGAATTATTTCCCTAATCCGTTTGCGACTTCGCATATTTGACCTAATTTTGCACGGAAATGCAAAAAGATACACTCTTTAAGGCGAGCAATCTATCATTATTAAATATACTTTAATTCAATCCATTATGTGGTTATGTAATTCTTCTGTAGGACGGAAAGTGGTGATGAGCGTTACCGGCGTTGCCCTTATCTTGTTCCTCACCTTTCACATGGCAATGAACTTGGTGGCACTGATATCCGCCGACGGATACAATGCCATTTGTGAATTCTTAGGGGCCAACTGGTATGCATTGGCGGCAACGGGAGCACTCGCCTTCTTGTTTGTGGTTCACATCATCTATGCCTTCTGGCTGACGATGCAAAACCGTCGGGCACGCGGCAACCAACACTACGCCGTCACCAGCACGCCTAAAACCGTTGAGTGGGCCTCGCAAAACATGCTGGTGCTCGGTTTGATTGTGATCATCGGCATCGGCCTGCACTTCCTCGATTTTTGGTGTAACATGCAGCTTCCCGAGGTGATGCATAAGTTGGGTTATGACGTTGATACAACCTATGTAACCAATGGCATCTATCACATCCGTCGAACTTTTAGCAATCCGGTCTTCGTGGTGCTGTATCTCATTTGGCTGGCTGCGCTTTGGTTCCACCTGACGCACGGTTTCTGGAGCGCCATGCAAACGCTGGGATGGAATAATAAGGTGTGGATTGGTCGTTGGAAAGTGATTTCCAATATCTACTCGACCCTCATCGTGTTGGGTTTCATGGCAGTGGTAATCGGTTTCTACCTTCAATCGCTGCTCTGCGGCTGCTCTAATTAATGTGTAACTGACCAAAAGATTCGTATTATGACTAAAATAGATTCGAAAATACCGGAAGGACCGGTGGCCGAGAAGTGGACCAACTACAAGGCTCATCAGAAATTAGTAAACCCCGCCAACAAACGTCGGCTCGATGTGATTGTGGTGGGAACCGGACTGGCCGGCGCTTCGGCTGCCGCCTCGCTGGGCGAAATGGGATTTAAGGTACTTAACTTCTGCATTCAGGACTCTCCGCGTCGGGCACACTCCATTGCCGCGCAGGGAGGCATCAATGCGGCCAAGAATTATCAGAACGACGGCGACTCGGTCTACCGCCTGTTTTACGATACCGTCAAGGGAGGCGACTACCGCGCCCGTGAAGCCAACGTCTACCGCTTGGCCGAAGTATCCAACAGCATCATTGACCAGTGCGTGGCACAAGGTGTTCCCTTTGCCCGCGAATATGGCGGCCTGCTCGACAACCGTTCGTTCGGCGGTGCGCAAGTGTCGCGTACCTTCTACGCCAAGGGACAAACCGGACAGCAACTGTTGCTGGGTGCCTACTCGGCACTGAGCCGTCAGGTGAACGCCGGCAATGTCCAGCTCTACACCCGTTACGAAATGGAGGAGGTGGTGATGATTGACGGGCGCGCCCGCGGCATCATTGCCAAGAACCTTGTCACCGGCAAGCTCGAACGTTTCGCCGCACATGCCGTGGTCATCGCCACCGGCGGCTACGGCAACACCTATTTCCTCTCTACCAACGCCATGGCGTGTAACTGTTCGGCGGCCATGGCCTGCTACCGCAAAGGTGCGTGGTTTGCCAATCCGGCCTACGTACAGATTCACCCCACCTGCATCCCCGTACACGGCGACAAGCAATCGAAGTTGACGCTGATGTCCGAATCGCTCCGCAACGACGGACGCATCTGGGTTCCTAAGAAATTGGAAGATGCCAAGAAGCTGCAAGAGGGCACCCTGAAAGGACGCGACATTCCCGAAGAAGAGCGCGACTACTACCTCGAACGCCGCTATCCCGCCTTCGGCAACCTGGTGCCGCGTGACGTGGCCAGCCGTGCCGCCAAGGAACGTTGCGACAAAGGCTTCGGCGTCAACAACACAGGACTGGCTGTTTTCCTCGACTTCTCAGAAGCCATCGACCGCCTCGGCAAAGAGGTGGTGGCACAACGCTACGGCAATCTCTTCGACATGTATGAGGAGATCACCGACGAAAGCCCCTACGACCACCCGATGATGATCTATCCCGCCATCCACTACACCATGGGTGGCATTTGGGTAGACTACGAACTGATGACCTCCATCAAGGGATTGTTTGCCATCGGCGAGTGCAACTTCTCCGACCACGGCGCCAACCGCTTGGGTGCATCGGCACTGATGCAGGGTTTGGCCGACGGCTACTTCGTGTTGCCCTATACTATTCAAAACTACCTCTCCGATCAAATCACCGTGCCCCGCTTCTCGACCGACTTGCCCGAGTTTGTGGAGGCCGAGAAAGCCGTGGAGAAGAAGATGGATTGGATGATGGGCATCCAAGGCAAAAAGTCGGTCGATTCCATCCACAAAGAGCTGGGACACGTCATGTGGGAGTACGTCGGCATGGGACGCACCAAAGAGGGATTGGAAACCGGCCTGAAGAAACTCAAAGAGATTCGCGCCGAGTTTGAAAAGGAACTCTTCATCCCCGGCGATAAAGAGGGACTGAACGTCGAGTTAGACAAAGCCATCCGCCTGTACGACTTCATCACCATGGGCGAACTCATTGCCTACGATGCCCTCAACCGCAACGAAAGCTGCGGCGGACATTTCCGCGAAGAGTATCAGACCGAAGAGGGCGAAGCCAAGCGCGACGACGAGAATTTCTTCTACGTGGCCTGCTGGAACTACCAAGGCGACGACAACAAGGCACCCGAACTGCTCAAAGAGCCGCTCGAGTATGAGGCTATCAAGGTACAAACCCGCAACTATAAAGCTTAAAAGACAATGGACAAAAATATATCATTCACGCTCAAGGTATGGCGTCAGAAAGGGCCGAAAGCCAAAGGGGCCTTTGAAACATACGCTATGAAAGATATTCCGGGTGATACGTCGTTTCTCGAAATGCTCGATATCTTAAACGAACAACTCATCGGCGAGGGCAAAGAGCCCGTCGTCTTTGACCACGACTGCCGCGAAGGTATCTGCGGCATGTGCTCGCTCTACATCAACGGACATCCGCACGGACCGGCCACCGCCGCCACCACCTGTCAGATCTACATGCGTCGCTTCAACGACGGTGATGTTATCACGGTAGAGCCGTGGCGCTCGGCCGGATTCCCCGTCATCAAAGACCTGATGGTAGACCGTGCAGCTTTCGACAAGATTATGCAGGCCGGCGGCTACGTGAGCGTACGCACCGGTTCGCCGCAAGATGCCAACGCCATCCTCATTCCCAAACCCATTGCCGACGAAGCCATGGATGCGGCCTCGTGCATCGGATGCGGCGCCTGCGTGGCTGCTTGCAAGAACGGATCGGCCATGCTCTTCGTGTCGGCCAAGGTGAGTCAGCTCAACCTGTTGCCCCAAGGCAAGCCCGAGGCACATCGCCGCGCCAAAGCCATGCTTGCCAAGATGGACGAACTGGGATTCGGCAACTGCACCAACACCCGTGCCTGCGAAGCCGAATGTCCCAAGAGCGTGTCGATTAGCAACATCGCCCGTTTGAACCGCGACTTTATCGTGGCTAAGTTTAAAGATTAGCTATTTTGGTAGATTCATTACCTTCTTAAAAATAAGAAAGAGGCCGTCTGAGCAAATCAGGCGGTCTCTTCTTGTATCTTCCTATCGGAGCAATTAGTCCAACTCTTTGAGTATCTTCTTGACGTCGACGGCCTGCAGGCGGCCGTAGACCTTCTGGCCAATCATCACCACGGGCGCCAATCCACAGGCACCCACACAACGCAGCGAGTCGAGCGAGAACTTGCCGTCTGGCGTGGTTTGTCCCACGCCGATGCCCAGTTCGCGTTTAAACTCGTCGAGTAGTTGTTCCGAACCGCGCACGTAGCAGGCGGTGCCCATGCACACCGAGATGGGATGCTTCCCCTTGGGCGTCATGGTGAAGAACGTGTAGAACGTCACCACGCCATAGACGCGCGAGACGGGAATGCCCAGCTGCGTGGCGATGATGCGCTGCATCTCTTCGGGCAGGTAGCCTTGGAGGTGTTGCGCTTCGTGCAATATATTGATGAGTTCGCCGGGTTGGTTGCCGTGCTGTGCGCAGATGTCGCGCACTTGCCGGGCAACGGTGCAAGCTAATTGAATGGTTTCTGCCATGGGGTCTTCAGTCTATTGATTTGTTAAAGTAGTGCGTATGCAGCAGATGATGGGCGGTTTCGCTTAGCGGCTGGCCCAGATAGTCGGCGTAGAGGCTTTGGATGTAGGCGTTCTCGTGCGACTTCCGTTTGGGTTTCATCGTATCTTCGCGATAGAGCGCATTGGCGCGGGCATAGAGCACCTCGGAGTTGCCGTGATGCAACGGCTGACCGCCGCCGCCGATACAACCGCCCGGGCAAGCCATGATTTCAATGACATGGTATTGGTTGCGTCCGGCACGGATGTCTTCGAGCAGGTGGCGGGCGTTGCCCAATCCGTGGGCGATACCCACTTTCAGTTCGAAGCCGTTCAGGTCGATGGTGGCGCGGCGCACGCCGGCCAAACCGCGAACCTGTTCGAAGTTGACGTTGCGCAGCTGCTCTCCGGTGTAGATTTCATAGACCGAGCGCAACGCTGCTTCCATCACTCCGCCGGTAGCCCCGAAGATCACACCGGCGCCGGTGGAAGCTCCCATCGGCATGTCGAACTCCTTGTCGGTGAGTAGCGTAAAGCCGATGTTGGCACGCTTAATCAGCCGTGCCAGCTCACGGGTCGAGAGCGAATAGTCTACGTCGGGATTGCCGTCCGTCTTAAATTCGTCGCGCGAGCACTCGTATTTCTTGGCCAGACAAGGCATGATGGAAACCACCACCAGCTTTTCGCGCGGAATGCCCATCTTCTCGGCCCAAAAGGTCTTGGCAATGCTGCCGAACATCTGTTGGGGCGAACGGGCGGTGGAGGGAATGTCGAGCATATCGGGGAAGTGGTGTTCGAAGAAGTTGACCCACGCCGGACAGCAAGAGGTGAGGATGGGCAACCTCACCGACTTATCACCGTCAAGGTAGCGCCTCAGGCGGTTGAGTATCTCGGCTCCCTCCTCCATGATGGTGAGGTCGGCGGCAAAGTCGGTATCGAATACATAGTCGAAGCCCAACTCGCGCAACGCATACACCATCTTGCCGGTGACCAGCGTGCCGGGCTGCAAGCCGAACTCTTCGCCCAAGGCCGCACGTACGGCGGGAGCAGTTTGCACAATCACCACCTTCTCGGGATCTTCCAAGTCGTTAATGAGTCGATTGGTGTAGTCGCGTTCGGTGAGGGCGCCCACCGGACATACAGCCACGCACTGTCCGCAGTAGGTGCATTCACTTTGGGTGAGCAGGCTCTCGAAGGCGGGTGCGATGGTGGTGTGAAAGCCGCGCGATACGGCGCCCAGTGCACCCACCGTTTGCACTTCATTGCAGACGGTTTCGCAACGTCGGCAGTAGATGCACTTGTCCATGCTGCGGACAATGGAGGGCGAGACCTCCTTTTTGCGGGGGGCATGTTCGCCTTCGTTAAAGGGGGTCTTGTCTACGTTGACCCGACGTGCCAACGTCTGCAGCTCGCAGTTGTTGCACTTGGGGCAGGTGAGGCAGTCGTTGGGGTGATCGGAAAGAATCAGTTCTACCAACACTTTGCGGGAGTTCATCACGCGCAGGGTACTGGTGCGCACCTTCATCCCCTCGGTGCATTGGGTGGCACAGGCCGGAGCCAGGTTCTTGCGTCCCTCTACCTCCACCACACAAACGCGGCAGGAGGCAGGACGATTTTTCACGCACGTGCCTTTCAAATCGATGTGGCACAGCGTGGGAATATCAATACCAATCTTCTGTGCAGCCTCGAGGATGGTGGTTCCCTGCGGCACAGTGATGTAATGATGATCTATCTGGAGTGTAATCTGTTGACTATCCATGCTTCATTCTTAGTTCTTAATTCTTCATTTTCTTCAGGCCACACTGATGGCGTTAAACTTGCATCGCGCCACACAAACGCCGCACTTGATGCAAGCCGAGGTATCGATGACATGTGCCTGCTTGAGTTCACCCGCTATGGCACCGGCCGGACAATTCTTGGCACAGAGCCGGCAGCCGATACACAACTCAGGGTTGATGACGTAAGAGAGCATCGACTTGCACTGATGTGCCCGGCAATGTTTGTCGTGGACATGTTCGTAATACTCTTCGCGGAAATTGTTCAGCGTAGAGAGCACGGGATTGGGCGAGGTTTGTCCCAGTCCGCACAGAGCGGTGTCTTTAATCACCTTACCCAGTGTGGCCAGTGCCTCCAGATCGTCGTCGGTGCCGCGTCCGGCAGTGATTTTATCCAGTAGCTCCAGCAAACGTTTGTTGCCGATGCGGCAGGGGTTGCATTTGCCGCATGACTCTTCCACGGTGAAGTCGAGATAGAAGCGCGCCACCGAAACCATGCAATCGTCTTCGTCCATCACAATCATGCCGCCCGACCCCATCATGGAGCCTTCGGCCAGCAGGTTGTCGAAGTCGATGGGCGTATCTAAATGTTTCTCGGTGAGGCAACCGCCCGAAGGGCCTCCGGTTTGCACGGCTTTAAACCGCTTGCCTCCCTTGATGCCCCCGCCAATTTCGTAGATCACCTCGCGCAGCGTGGTGCCCATGGGAACCTCGATGAGTCCTACATTATTTATCTTACCGGCCAGGGCAAACACCTTGGTGCCTTTGGATTTGGCCGTCCCGATGGCGGCAAACCACTCGGCACCGCGCTGCATGATCACAGGTATGTTAGCAAACGTCTCCACGTTGTTTACGTTGGTGGGCTTGCCCAGATAGCCGGCTTCGGCCGGAAAGGGAGGTTTCAGCGTTGGCTCGCCGCGTTTCCCCTCCATGGAGTGGATGAGGGCGGTCTCTTCGCCGCATACGAAGGCGCCGGCGCCGTAACGTATCTCAATGTCGAAGTGGAAACCACTGCCAAAGATGTCGTCGCCCAACAAACCATAGTCGCGGGCTTGACCGATGGCCACCTTGAGCCGGTGAATGGCCAACGGATACTCGGCGCGGATGTAGACCAGTCCTTTAGAAGCGCCGGTGGAGAATCCGCACAGGGTCATGGCCTCGATGATGGAGTGCGGATCACCCTCCATGATGGAACGGTCCATAAAGGCGCCCGGATCGCCCTCGTCGGCGTTGCAGACTACATATTTCTGATCGGCTTGGTTCTTGCCGGCCAGCTCCCACTTCAGTCCGGTGGGGAAGCCGCCGCCGCCGCGTCCGCGCAGTCCCGAGCGTTTGATAACATCGATCACCTCGGCGGGCTGCTTGTGCAGCAGGCTGTCGGCCAGGGCAGTGTAGCCGTCGAGCGCGATGTATTCTTCGATGTTCTCGGGGTCAATGAGTCCGCAATTGCGCAAAGCGATGCGCAACTGTTTGCGGTAGAAGTCCATGTGTTTGGAATCGCTCACATGTTGGCCTGTCTTGGGGTCGAGATAGAGCAATCGTTCCAATTTGCGGCCGGCCACGATGTGCTCACTGACAATTTCGTCGGCATCGGCCGGGGTTACCTGCGTGTAGAAGGTGTTGTCGGGGATAATTTTCACAATCGGTCCCTTCTCGCAGAAACCGAAGCATCCGGTGGTGATGACCTCTACACGGTCGGTGATGTGATGTTTCTCGAGCGACAGACGAAGCTGTTCGGCAATGAGGTGACTCTCGGAAGCCTTGCAACCGGTGCCGCCACAGATCAAGATTTGGAGGTGCGGAGTACCCACGGCGAGACCGCATGTTTCGGCCGTTGTCTTTTCGTCGCTTTGGAGTCGAAGCAGAAGAGCCTTTTTTGCATTTTCACGGATAGTACTCAGGTTTTCAATAGATATTACTTTCATTATGATATTAGAGTGTTGTAACTCCGGCAAAGGTACGTAAAGGTTTGTTCCCGATAAAAGAAACCGGGCAGAAGCAAAGGCGTAACGACCTAATTTAGAATGATTCAAGAGATGTGTCTTTCGTTGTATTCCGCAATGTTTTTCGCACCATTTGCTTACGGGAGCGTTTTTTTGCCAGAAACATTAAAGAGAAGCAGTAAGTGTGTGTTGTGATGTGGAAATAAGCTGCCACTACTTGCAGAGACAAGCCGCAAGTAGTGGCAGCGTTTTGTTTATAACACCACCTTGGCCGTGCGGGTGCCTTCGGCGGTTGTCACCTTCACAATCCAGACGCCCCCGGGCAGTGCAATGCGTGCCGTAGCATCGGCGTAGAGGCTGCGTACCTGCATGCCGCCCGCGCCGAAAATCTGAATGTGAGCCGGTGAAGTGATGCCCTCCACGAGCACCTCTCCGCGGGAGGCGCTGATGCGGATGGCCGCCTCCCCGGCACTCGGGGTGGAGAGTCCGGTGACGGGGTCGTTGGCGATGAGTGCGGCAAACGGATCCCATCCGTCGCTCCCCTTGGTGAAGTTGAGCAGGGTGATTTCGGTGCCGTCGTTCAGCACAGGCGTGGCCGGACGGGTTGCCCACGAGGCGCGGGCGTTGCTGTTGTCCTCACCCGAGAGTTCTTTGGTGCCGTACTCGTAGCTGGCCGCCGACTCTCCGCCCAAGGAGCTGTTCCATCCCACGGGCAGGATGAGCGACTGGCCGGTGTAGCCGGTGAAGTCACTCGTCTCGATGGTCGTGTTGAAGAAGACCGCCTCGCCGGTGTTGGCTTGCCACGGTCTACCGAAGTAGCCCGGTTTGGAGCGCATCGTAGCAGCGGTTTCCACCCCGGGAACGGCCGAAGTGACGGTACATTCATACATCAAGTAGCCGCGGCTGCTTCGTTGCTGGGCGGCGGTGATATAGGCCGTAGAGTTTTTGTCTTCGTCGGTGTTCATGGCCAGCTCGGTCTGGTAGAATACGGCCGTCATGCCGCCGAAGATATAGTCGGTACTACCCATGGCCGACCCCTTATAGATGGCAATACGGTTGCCCTCGGCGCCGAAGAAGCTGTCTTGGCGTCCCACCACACGGCATTGATTGAGGATGGCTTTGTCGCCCGCCAGTGCAATGGCAGCTGCCCGCTCCACGAACGAGCGGTTTTGCACCGAGGTGTTGCCCGCATCGGTCGGACGGATCCCTTTTCCACCCACGGCCCACGGCACCACCACATCTTCCGACTCCTTTTGGGAGATGTATTGGTTGAACGAGTTCTCGAAGATGATATAGTTGGCCTCGAAACCGGTGGCGGCAATCACCACGGTGGCGCACCAGTAGGATGCGTTGGTGGTTCCCGACACATTTTCGTAGGGTTGCGAGCCGTTCTCCTTGTTGACCCGCAGCACATCGGCGTGCCACTTGTTGTCGGTGCCCTGACTATAGTAGTTATAGCCGGTGCCGTAGTAGGAGGTGATGCGCACCGCTTGCGCGTCGATCTCCACGCCGCTGTTTTTCAGGGCGATGCTCGGCGTTTCCGAGGCATTCGACAGCGTGATATTGGGACGATCGATGACGAGCATCTCCTCGTAGTTGCCCGGCTCAATCAACACCGTGACGCGTTCGTCGGCCGGACGCGGCATACTGCGAATAGCCTCGAGGGCGTCGTTGATGGTGGTGTAGGTCTCGTTCTTACCCACGCGGATGGTGGCCGCATAGGGCACCGGCTTGTTCAGCGCCAGGCGGGTGAGGTAGGTGGTGCCGCTAAAGGCGATGTTGATAAAGCCCGCTTCGGTGCCGGTGTAGGTGTAGGTGACACTTTCGGTGCGATTAGTGCTGCCCGAGGAGGTGTTGGCCGTAATGGTCTCCCCTCCTTCGATGCTGAACGAGGCGGCGTAGTAGAACGTGGCGGTGAGTTGGTCGCCCGGTTGTGCGGGCACCTTCATACTCGAGCCGTTGCTGCCCACGGCATGTCCCTTGGCCACCTCATTGTAGATGTTGACAATCTGCAAGCCGTTGTAGCGCGTCTCACCCCCGGCGAAGGCGCGGTCGGCAAACTCCCACACCCGAATCGGCTCGAAGGAGAGCGACTTGGAGGCGGCAGCCCCCGCAACCTTGAGGTTGGAGGTGAGCGCCAGCTGCACCGGCCACTCGTCCAATCCGGCGCAGGCGATGCTGTAGACACCGTCGCGCAGCATCACCTGGGTGCCGGGGGCAAACGTGTAGGCATATCCCCCTTCCTCCAGGTTGGCGAAGGTGAACGCGGCGGCGGCCTGCTGTGCCTCGCTCATGCCTTCGAGCGCGAGAGTGACCGGATAGGTCGGTTTGGCCTGGAAGTCGAGCGAATGCGTGCCCGACTGGGCATAGGTCACCTTATTTACAGGGATAAAATAGTCGTTGACACCCTCGGCCGTGAGCGTGTACTCCACGTTCGGCTCTAACTGCACGCTATACGTGGCAGCTGTGACGTCCACCACCGGCTGGGGCTGGTAGAGTGTGCCGTCGGCGGGGGTGAAGTGAAGCTTCAGCTCGGAGAGCCACACGGAGTTTAGTCCGGTGATAGCCCCGCTGATGGTTACCAGCGCCACTTGCGAGACCACGATGGGGTGCGTCACCCCGCCTTCGGTGGCGGTGACCTTGTCGCCCGTCGAGATGATATACCCTCCGGCGTTGGTCAGCGCCAACACGTAGTCGTAGCCCGCAGGCACCTTCACCGAGTAGCTGTTGCTGACCGCCTCGAGGGTGGCCGTCCAGGTTTTGCCGGCGGCGTTGGTCAGCGTCAGGCCGTAACCGGCGGGAAGGGTGACCCCTTCGGCCGGCGAGACGATTCCGCTCACCGTGGTGTAGGTGGCGGCTTTGCGTACGATGCGGGCATACGAAGGTTTGTCGACCGTGTCGTAGAGGTAGAAGTTACCCGCCGCTTTGGCCACGAAGGTGAGCTGCAGCGGCGCCGAATTGCTGCTGAGTAGCTGGGTGTCGTGCTGCGAGCCGTCGGCACTCTCGAAGTTGAGTACGCCGTTGCCGTCTTGCGAGAAGGCGTGGAAGGTGACTTCGTCGTCCTCCTCGAGCGTGAAGGTGAAGCGACGGGCAACTTGGGCGGCGCCGTTGATGTAGAGCCGTCCGGTATACTCGCCGTTCGACCAGTTGTCGTAGCGGGTGAGGGCTTCATTGCCGGTGCGCAGGCGGTCGTTGCTCCCGCCCGTCCAGGCCAGACGGCCGGCGGTGAACGACGAGGGGAAGGTGAGTCCCGACGTGCCGGGCACGGTCTCGGCCGGATACCAGCTGTTGATCACCTCGGCGGTGAGGAGGTTCTCATACTGCTCGGCGTTGAGTTGCGCCGCGCCGAAGTCCCATACCTGGGGCAGCGCGGCCGGTTCCGGTTCGGGTTCGGGTTCGGGCGCCTTCCCGGCCAGGCGGATATCGGCTCCATAGAGGTTCAATCCACCCGAAGAAGTATTAGTCAAGCGGATGTAGACAGCCTCTCCCGAGGCTGCGTCGGTGGAGCAATCCACCTCTTTCACCCCTTTCGAGCCGCTCAGGGTGAAGAACGGTTCGCCCCAGGTTTGTCCGTCGGTGCTGCGGTAGAGAGCACCGGCGAAACTGCCCGTGCGCACCAAGTAGAGCTTAAAGACCGCACACGAGGGGAGCTTGAAGATCAGCTCGCCGGGCACTTCACCGTCTATTTTGGGCAGTACTATGGCGCCGATATGATCGGTATAGTCCACGTCGGCCTTGGTGGCGTTGTGCGAGGCCGTGCCACTGATGGAACCGTCGGCTATCATCGCCTGAATCAGTTCGGCCTGCTCGGCGGTGAACCAGAAATAGCCCTCGGCCGGAGCCGTCTCTCCGAAGAAGGAGTTGCCGGCCGTGAGCGAGCCGTTGCCTCCTCCGTCCTCGGGCACCTCGGGCAGGTCGTCGCCGTCGCCCGCGTGGATGTCGCTCCAGAGCGTGTTGCCCGCGCCGGTAGTTTGGGTGTAGCCTTCCACGGGCGCGCTGTTGCTCACGATGGCCTCGACATATTCTTTGGGAACGGGCGTGTAGGCATACGCGTCGTATGGGTTAAACTTGGCGCCGCTGTTGCTGGAGAGCTTGTCGGCCGAGAGGGTTCCGCTGCATCCCTTGTAGAGATTGTCCGCCTCGTTCATGGTCACGAAGATGGCGTCCGCATCCTTGTTCTTGGTGATGGGAGTCTTCACGCCCATGAAGGCATTTTGGTCTACATACATGTTGGCCTCCAGTCCGGCGCGGATGCAGTAGTTGTTGCCCGCCGAGCGGTAGAGGTTGTTCACGCAGTGTACCGAGCCGAAACGCACGCGGGGCATGCGTTCCTGCACTTTGTCGGCCCACCAGTTCAGGGCGAAGGTTACCTTGAGTGCTTCGCGGTCTTCGCCTCCGTTGCTGTCGCTGTGTCCCACGAGGTTGCAATAGGTATGATTCTTCGACTTTTCGGTGTAGGAGAACTTACACCACGACACGGTGATGTAGTTGGCGCCTCCCTTGATGTCGAGGTTACCGTCGATGCCGTCGACAAAGGTGCAGTGGTCTACCCACACGTTGACGCCTCCCTCGATGCCGAGCGGATCGTTGCCGTTGACATCGATGGCACCCGGGCCGGTGAACAGGATGTTGCGAATCACCACGTTCGTACCCCGCACGTTCAGGATGCCGGCGCTGCCCGAGGGCGAATCAAACCGCGCGCCCGGCTCTCCGAGGATGGAGATGTTCTTGGCACCCGTCTCCACCTTGGTGCCGGTGGTGAACGTGATGATCGTATTCGCAGGAATGACGATGGTGGTAGCAGTGTTTTTACGTGCCGCCTTGAGGGCTTCGGCAAAAGCCTCTTCGGTGGTGGGACGATACACATTGGGAGTGGCGTCGGTCAGTTCCGACAGCGAGAGAATGCCGCTTCCGGTGGTGCCTCCGTTGCAAGAAGCCCAACCAAAAGGTCTGTTTAGATCTTGTCCCCAGAGAAGGAATGGAACAAGCATCGCCCAGCACATAGCCAGGCGTCGAGTAATGTTCATCATGCGCAAAAAATTAATGGTGAGATTTGAATTCCGTGCAAGTTTACGGTTTATTTTCCTCAATCAGGTGGAATAATTGACGCTTTTGTGGGAATAATTGGTGCGGCGTGCATTATCTTTGCCGCACCCCTCAAGCAACAGATGGTTCCAACGGTTCATTTCTACGCCTCTCCACTGGGAGAAATCGGCCTGGCCTCCAACGGCAGCGCCCTCACCGCCCTGTGGTTTCAGGGACAGCGCTATGCGCCCGCTCTTCCCGTCGGGTGGACACCCGAGCAAGCGGTGCGATGCCCGGTCCTGGCACAAGCTACGGCCTGGCTCGATGCCTATTTTGCGGGAAAACAGCCCGACTTCCTCCCGCCGCTGCAGCCGGCAGGCACTCCCTTCCGTCTGTTGGTCTGGCGGCTGTTGCAGACCATCCCCCACGGTGAAACCATCACCTATGGGCAGCTGGCCACGGCGGTGGCTCGTGCGCAGGGCGTGCAAAACATGTCGGCGCAAGCCATTGGCGGGGCGGTGGGACACAATCCCATCAGCATCCTCATCCCTTGTCACCGCGTCGTCGGGAGCGACGGCACGCTCACAGGCTATGCCGGCGGCTTAGAGCGCAAGAAATGGCTGTTAGACAGGGAGCAAACTGCGGTAGAGGGGGTGGATTGGGGCGCGGACATCCTCACTCACACGAGGGAAAGTCTGTCTGAGTGCTCCGACAAGGAATCAATCGGGAATGAGAGACCCTTTTAGTGCTGCCACCCCCAAACCCCCTAAAGGGGGCTTGAATGGTATATCTGGCGCAGCGCTCTCTATGAAAAGAGGGTGCATCAAAAGTAACTGTTTCCCCTCCTGCCGGCAGGAGGGGTGGCGCGTAGTGACGGGGTGGTCGGACAAATACCTATTAATCCATAGAATGTAATACCCACCACCCCGCCCTGCGGGCACCCCTCCTGCCGGCAGGAGGGGAATTTAGTCACTTCACGATACGGCAACCATGCGAACGGCTGCCACCCCCAACCCCCCTAAAGGGGGCTTATCAGCACTGCGCCAGATATACCATTCAAGCCCCCTTCAGGGGGTGTGGGGGTGGCAGAACAAGCTCGCTCACACGAGGGAAAGTCTGTCTGAGTGCTCCGACAAGCTCCCATTCGCAAATGAGAGGTTGTTTTCGTGCTCCAACAATGAATCATTCCCTATTTGTAGGGGCGTACCCACATACGCCCGTCCAATTATTTGTAAATGATAGGTTGTTTTCGTGCTCCGACAACAAATCAATCAAGAATAAGAGACTCTTTTAGCACTCCGCCAACGAATCATTCACGATTAAGACCTATTTTGAGCACTCCGACAACGAATCAATCGCGATGAAGACCCATTTTCAGCACTCCGCCAAAGAATTCCTCCCGATGGAAAGGTTATTAATGTATAAAAACAGCTGCTCCCCCGCTCCGATTCCATTGTTTTAGTTACTTTTGCCGCCGTTATTGTAAAGATAGACCCCGCGAGCGTCTCTCTTTTACTTTACCTTACTATTAATTTAAATGATATGACTGAAAACAATGACTTGCAAGGCATTGGGACCCGTGCCTTAGACAACCCGACGCACTATCAACTGATGAAGAATACGGTTGATAACGCCAAGAGTGACAAGAATGTGATGAAATTAGCTTCTTCTCTGGTGGCCGACTTGGAGGCTGCCGTCCAAGAGGAGGAGCGCGTGTTGAAAACCCCGCAAAAAGATCCGCTTACCGACCAGATTAAGCAGGCCGACGCCGACCGCGACGCCGATTATGCGTTCATCCGTGACATGGTCAAGGCTCAACTCAAGAATAGAGACGAGCACATGCAGCAGGGCGCCGAGACCATCTACTTGTTAATCAAGAACTACGGAATTAAACTCTCCGACCAATACGACCGTGAAAACGGTTTGATGGAGAATTTCCTCAATGACGCCGAGCGTAAGTATGCCGCCGAGTTCGCCCTCTTGGGATTAACCGACGCACTCAAGGCGCTCCGCACCCACAACAACCAAGTGATCCAACTACTTATCGAGCGCTCCAAAGGAAAGAGCCAGCTCACCACCGGTGCGATGCCCAAAGCGCGCGCCGCCGTGGACGACGCGTTCCATAAGTTGCGCAAGGCCATCAACGGCTTGCTTTCATTGGGCAATGACGTCTTAATTCCCTTCGTCAACTTGATGAACACCGAGATTAACCGTATCAAGCAGCAGGTGCTGCACAAACACGGCGTGGAGGTGAATGGCGGAGGAGACTCCGACAACAACTCCGGCGGGGGCGGTGAGGAGGAACCCCCGCAGGGATGAGCCTCTCACGGCTCATCCTTGCAGCAAATCACTCACAAGGGGGTGTGCCTACGCGGCACACCCCCTTGTTTTTGGTCTCAGCCACCCCTTCGGCGGCGCGGGAACGGCTCTACTGCTCCTCAGACCGCGCGCCGAAGAGGTATTCATAGTCGCGCTTACCCGCCGGCACGGTCCACGCTTCGGGAATAAACTTCCAGTGACCCAGCACGGTGGGCGTATAGGGGCGGTGACGGTTGAGATAGTGTATGAGGTAGAAGCGGAAATCGTAGGGGGAGATGTAACGGGTGCGTCCCTTGAGCTGTTCGAAGGGAATGCCGGCTCCTTTGGTCAGCAGTTCGCCGCCTCCATTGCCGCGGTAGGAGTTGACGGCCACGCGGTAGTGCCCGTCCGGGCGGAAGGGACGGCCGTCGGCCATGCGCAGGATGCGCACCTTGTTGCCCATGGGCTTGGTTACATCCACGACATATTCGATGCCTGCGGCCGAGTCGAAGTTGGAGGTGTAATACACGAAGTAGGCACGTTCCGTATTGCCGCGTAACGGGCTGTCGCGCAAGAGCAGTAAGCGCTCGCCGGGTCCGAGCATACGGTTGGTCCACTGGTTGTACGACATCTCGAGTTCGTCCTTCAACTCGGCGCCGGTCATCTCAATGGTGTAAATGAGGTTTTCGAAGGTGTAGAAGCGAAAAAGGTCGGCGACGGTGACGTCGCCCTCTTTCAGCTCGATGTTGTAGGCCAGGGGGGAGGCCAGCGAGACGTCGGCGCCGGTCACTTCGAGCTGAATGAGGTGCATCAGACTGATAAACGGTGAGGGGCCGAAGTAGACATCGCGCGTGCTGATAGACTCGGTGAGGATTCCCACCCGATCGGTCACGAATTCGTCCACGGCGCGGCGCTCCCGTGCGAAGTGTTTGAGCAGTTCGGCGTCGGGCGGAAAGTTTTTCATCGAAACCAGCCGGGCATCCAGCTCTTTGCCGACCACTTCTCCTTTTTTAATATGTAGTTTGACGGTGACGTCGGCCACATTTTCGCCCCCGGAGCCGGGGTTGACCATCAGCACGGAGTCTCCCTCGAGGTTGGCAATCCGCCGGCAGGCGGGCAGGTGGTCGTGCCCGTAGAGGATGAGGTCGAAACCGGGCACTTTGGTGGCCGCCTCCACCGAGGCGTTCTCGCGATACTTGCGGTCGATGGTGTAAGCGTTGGCACCCGAGTGGAACAAGCCCACGATGAGGTCGGGACGCTCCTGGGCACGGATAATCGGAAGCCAGCGACGGACACTCTCTTCCATGTCCTCGAAGCGCAGGTGGGTCCATTGCGAGGAGGGCACCCAGATGGGGATGGCCGAGGTGACTAATCCGAGGAAGGCTATGCGGATGCCTTCGCGTTCCAGTACCACGTAGGGGGTGAAATGAGGCTGGCCGGTGCGTTCGTCCACTACGTTGGCGCCCAATATGGGAAAGTCGCTGTCGCGACGCCAGCGTTCAAACACACTCCAGCCGGTTTCGATGTCGTGGTTGCCCACTTGGGCGGCATTATAGCCCATGTAGTTCATCATCTCGGCCGTCAGATGGGGCGAAATCGTGTCGATGTAGTTGTAGTAGTAGGCAATGGGTTGTCCTTGCAGGATGTCGCCGTTGTCGACGAGCAACAGGCGGTCGTCATACTGCTGGCGTAGCTGCTTGACGTAGGTGTACACGGCTGCCATGCTGCCGGGTAACTTGTCGTTCTGCACGTTGGGGTCGGGATAGTAATTGCCGTGGATGTCGGCGGTTTCAATCAGTCGCAATTCAACGACGTGTTCCTGCTGGCATCCGGCCAGCAGCATAGCTCCTGCCAGTAGGACAAGAGCGGCAAAGCGGAGGTTCTTCATTTTGGTTTTTAGAGGAGGGGAGAATCAGCGGGGTATAATGTGTTTTGTAGATTGAGCGGATGGGTGAAGACAAAACGGGCGCCGTTCTTGTAGTCGGAGTCGATCCAAATCTTGCCGCCCCACTTCTCGACGGTGAGTTTACAGATGGCCAATCCCAGGCCGGTGCCCTGCGCAAACTCGTTGAGCTTCTCGAAACGGCCGAAGACAGCCTCTTGCTTCTCGGGGGGAATGCCGCATCCGGTGTCCGAGACCGAGAATATGGCCTGGTGACGCCGTTCGTCAATCTCGAGCTTGAGGGTCACGATGCCTTGGGAGGTGAATTTGTCGGCGTTCGACAACAAATTCATGATAACTTGCTGCAACCGCTGGCTGTCGGTCAGGAACGAGTAGCTGGAATGGGCGCAGTCGAAGAAGAACTTGTTGTGCTTCTTGCTGGCTTGCTCCACCGAGGCCAGGGTGCGGATACACACCGAGACGACGTCGTGGTTTTCGAAGATCAGATTGATCTTATTGGCTTCGAGACGCGAGATGTCGAGGATGTCGTTGATCAACCGCAGCAATAAGTCGGAGTTGGCCTTGATGATCTCGGCATACGTCTGCTGTTCTTCCTGCGAAATGCCGCCGAAGGCCAACACATCCGAGAATCCGACGATGGCGTTGAGCGGCGTGCGGATTTCATGGCTCATGTTGGCCAGGAAATTGCTCTTGAGCCGGTTACTCTCTTCGGCGCGTTCCTTGGCGGCGCGCAGGTTGTGCTCCGATATTTCGAGGTTGTCCTTCAAATGCTTCGTGTGATAGAAGAAATAGAGCGAGATGAACAAGCCGATGGCCAAAAGGAAGATAACCGTGCCCAAAAACCAGATCTGATAGCGGTATTGCTCGTAAAACGAGGGGCTGAGGTTGATGAAATCGATCGGGCGGTTAATCACCGCCGTGTTGATGTTGTTGGCCTCGATCTGTCTGCTGTCCATCACCAGGTGATTGGGCACCAACTCGATGCTGACCAACCGGTCCTCGGGGTTGTTGAGCAAGTTGACGGCCTGTCGCGCCATCTCCTTGCCCAAGGGTTGGTAGGTGGGGATGATGCCGCCGATAGCCCAGTAGCCAATGCCGACGGATGTGAGCGAAAAGGTGGGAATCCCCATGGAGGCGCCCATCATCATGTAGGTGGCGTTCTGCATAAAGTAGGTGTTGTTCATGTCCACGCGCCAGGTGCCGATAAGCAGGGCGGTGTTGGGGGGCAATCGGTGCAGGCGGTCGGTAATCGTGTAGATGGTGTTGTTGCGCCCGTCCAAAAGGATGAGATCCAGGTCGGGGAAACGCTCCATCTCTTTGATGACATGCGCCTGCAGCGCTACACCGCCGTAGCTGTTGTCCGAGATGAAGGCAATATGCTTGGTTTGGGGATAGAGCGTGCGAATCAGACGGACGTTCGCCTCTACATCATACTCGTTGACGAAGCCGGCTTTGAGCAATGCTTGGGGAAAATCGTTGAAATAGTCGATCGACTGAGGCATCCACTTCTTGAGGTCGATCGTATCATCGGGCAGGATGATGGCATTACGGCTGGCCATCGATACCATGGTGGGCACCCGCCGGTGTACATTCTGCGAGAGGTAAGCCGCCCAGGCTTCTTGACCGATTAAGACGATGAGGGAAGGGGTACGATCACCTTGATAACGTTCCAACAAGCCTTTCATCCGTCCCTTCCATTCGTGGGCTTCGGTGAAACTCTTGCAATTCATGTTCTCCAGCGCCATGGGAGCGTCTCCTCCGAGGTGACCAAACTCCTCGACGAAGGCGGAGATGGTTTCCGCAGTGTTCTTTGAGTCGGGATTGTAGGAGCTGATGATCAGCACAGGATGTTTTTCCTCGCCTGCGCTGTGCAAGGAGGATGGTCCGAATGCGAACGTGCATAGTACGAGCATCAATCGGAGATAGCTACTTCTTTGCATCATGAGTGGGCTTCTAACTTAGGGTTATAAGGTGGTGCAAATGTACAACTTTAGTTTTGAATAAAGCAGATAACGTGTTAAATTTGGGCGAATTACGCTGTTTTAACCAAATACACCGCTGAGGTCTCCTCAGATTACAGCACGGCAACTGATTCGTCTTCTTGGTAATCAAAGAAAAAGCTTATGAGAACCTTCCTACTGACGTGGATGCTGCCGCTGGCAGCCGTGGCATCGGCTTATACGAATGCCGATTCGAACAACTCGCCCTTTGGCAAGGCCCGATGGATTGGTGCCATCACCCGCGCCGACGCCCGCTTGCCCGAAGGACGCATGTATGAGGGCGGCAAGCTGCGCACCCCCGAAAACCGTGCCGCATGGGCCGCCGTCGACACGCTATCCGCACGAAGTATCGACTTAAGATACGCCTTCGACCTGCCCGCGGACAAAACACCGGTCAAGGCTACGGCCAACATCTGCGGATTGGGACATTATGAGTTCAAGTTGAACGGTGCCAAGGTGGGCAACAGCGAATTTGCCCCCTTGTGGAGCGACTACGACCGCACGGTCTACTACAATCAGTATGATATAACCGAAGCCCTGCGCGCCGGCGGCGAAAACCACATCGAGGTGTTGCTGGGCAACGGCTTCTACAACGTACAAGGCGGCGGACGTTACCGCAAATTGCAGATTGCCTTCGGCCCTCCCACCTTGTTGATGGCCGTTTGTCTGGAGTTTGCCGACGGCAGCGCCGATACCATCCGCACCGACGAGACGTGGAAGTATCGTCTCAGCCCCATCACCTTCAACAGCATCTACGGCGGCGAAGACTACGACGCGCGGCTCGAGGACGCGGACGACGACTGGCGTCCCGTAGTGGTGCAGGAGCCTCCCGGCGGGGTGTTGCGGCGACAAACCGCCTCGCCCGTGGCCATCCTCGAGCGTTACGACGTTACACAACGCATAGGAAACCTCCTCGACATGGGGCAGAACCTTGCCGGCTTCCCGGAAATCACCGTCAAGGGGCGTCGCGGCCAACAACTACGCTTGTGGGTGGCCGAACGGCTCAACGACGACGGCACCCTCAACCAGAAACAGAGCGGCAGTCCCTACTATTTCACCTACACCCTCAAGGGGGAGGGTTGGGAAACGTGGCGGCCGCGCTTCTCATACTATGGGTTTCGTTACATTCGGCTCGAGGGAGCGGTCATACAGGGTGAGAAGAACCCCCACCGGCTTCCCGTGGTTCGCCGCATCCAGTCATGCTTTGTTTCCAACGCCGCCGAGACCGTTGGCAGCTTTGAATGCTCCAACCCGCTCTTCAACCGCATTCATCGCTTGATCGATCGCGCCGTACGCAGCAACATGCAGGCCGTTTTCACCGATTGTCCGCACCGCGAGAAGCTCGGCTGGCTCGAAGAACTGCATCTAAACGGCCCCTCGCTCTTTTTCAACTACGACCTACGCACGTTGGCACCCAAAATTGTGCAGGACATGGCCGATGCACAATCGAAAGTCGACGGCAGCGTGCCCAGCATCGCTCCTCAATATGTGGTATTCGAAGGCAAGGGCATGGACAACTTCCGGGAATCGCCTGAGTGGGGTGTTTCGCTGCTCGCCCTCCCTTTTCTCTACTATGAGCACTATGGCGACGACGGTTTGATTCGCACCTACTACCCAAACATGCGCCGCTACGTCGATTACCTCACCTCTCGCGCCACCGGTCACATCGTCTCGTTCGGATTGGGCGATTGGTACGACTATGTAGCGGGCGAGCGCGCCGGTTTCTCCAAAAACACCCCCGTGCCCCTCGTGGCCACGGCGCATTACTACTTAGCCCTCGACTATCTGGTGCGTGCCGCCCGCTTGGTGGGCAATCAGTACGACGCGCATTGCTACGCCGCGCTGCAGGCCGAGGTTGGACAAGCCTTCAATCGCGCCTTTTTCCACGCCGACAGCCTCTCTTACGGCACAGGAAGCCAGTGCAGCAACGCCTTGCCCCTGTTTCTGGGCTTGGTGCCCGAAGCCGACCGCGAGGGCGTGCTTGCCCACTTGGTGCGGGACATCCGCGCCCACGGCACGCGCCTGACCACCGGCGATGTAGGCAACCGCTACCTCTTTCAGGTGCTTGCTCGTAACGGACTAAACGATCTCCTCTATGAAATGATGAATCATCACGACGTGCCCGGCTATGGTTTTCAGCTCGACCGCGGCGCCACCACGTTGACCGAGCAGTGGGACCCGCGTGAGGGCGCTTCTTGGAACCATTTCATGATGGGACAGCTTGATGAGTGGTTGGTATGCGACTTGGCCGGCATCCGCCCCGACCCCGACCGCCCGGGATGCTACTTGGTGGCGCCCCGCCCGTGCAAGGGCATCGATTGGGTACGTGCATCGCACGTCACCCCGCAGGGAACCCTCGAAGTATACTGGCACAGAGACGCCGACGGGCGTGTTGTCCTCGAAGTCAACGCCCCGAAAGGCCTTGCCGTCAAGGTGTGCGAGCCAAGTTCAGACTAACGAATCCACGCCGTTTCCACCTGCCGGGCTGCTGCACACTGTTGCAGCAGCGCCTCGGTCATAGCCGCCGCTTCCCTCAGGTGAGCATCGCCGCCGTAGCTGTTGAGGATGATGAGCAGGTGTTGGGTTTGCAAATCTATCTTGGTGCGCTCGTGATCACTGGTGGGGGTGCCGATGCCGCCGGCCGCGTCGCGGTATACCGGCAGTCCATCGATGTTGAGCACGCCGCGGCCGATGGCCTCAAAGGCTTCACCGGCGCGGCCGATGCCTAATTCCAGCGCATTTCCCTCTATTTTATCGGCGTCGAAGCCCCCGATGGAGAATCCCGTGCGTAGTGAAACGAGGTTGATGACGTCGACAAGGGTATCTATCCGGTAGAGCGGGATGCCGCGCAGCAATCGGCGGCGCAACGCCTCGGCAGAGGGGCGGTAACGCCCGGGGTCTTTGCCGCACCGCTTGTAGGCGGCACGCGTGGCGGCGATGGCGGGCTGGTTCTTGACTTCATCGAGCGTGGAGGTGGCGAGGAGTTCGTCGGTGAAGGCGTGGATTTCGTCCCACAGCGCCGCGTCGAAGGGACTATTGACCACTGTGGCGCAGACGGCCAGGCCGACATAGTCGGGACAGGCTGTGCGAAGCTCGGATGAGACGGTGAGGGTATATTTCATATCTTATTACGCTTTATGGATTTCAAAAACAACGGTTCTCAAGCCTTGTGCGATGCCGCCAACCACGTAGGGGTTTCATCCTAAGCCTTGCACGATGCCGCCAACCACGTAGCAGCTTCGTCGCAAGCCTTATTCGATGCCGCCGCGCACGTAGCGGCCTCATCCTACCCTGTGTGAAAGGTTAAAATCCTCGCCGGCAAAGTAACACAAGTAGTATTTTTGCCCCTTTTGTTCGAGGACGGCCAGATTCAACATCTCGGAAGCCTCGGCAATGGAGCGGACGGTGCCGTCGGGGTATTGTATGCTGATGCCCTCGTCGGCGGGGTCGTACAGATGGGTTTCAATGACGGGGGTGGCGATGAAATGGCGCGCCTCCTCGCGTGTGATGCCCAAGGTGCGGGCAATGCGCACGAGGTGCGCGTCTATTACCTCGTCGCCCACCGGCGCCTCAAAGCTTTGCACCTTGAAAATGCGGCGGTTGACCAATCCGTGGGCGAGGGTCGAGAGGATGGTATCGTCGCCCTCGCTCCAGACTTTGAGGGCTGTCCATATATCGTTGTCGTCTAAGCGGGCGAATTGCTGCAAACAGGTGTCATCGTCGCCGACGAAGCGCGCGGGGGTGATTTCTTCATAGAGAAAAAAGCGCAACGCGGGCGAGGCGAAGAGTTGCACCCCGCCGGCGGCCAGCGCTTTGGCGCGGCGCAGGGCACTGACCAGCATACATTCGTAGGCCACGGAGGTTTTGTGCAAATAGACCTGCGCATACATCAGCCGCCGCGCCGTCAGGAAGTTCTCTATCGAGTAGAGACCCTTGGCCTCGACCACCAGCTGGTCGTCTTGCACGTTGAGCATCCGTATAATCCGCGCCGAGCCGATGGTTGCCTCGCTGACCCCGGTGTAATAGGCGTCGCGCCGCAAATAATCCATCCTATCCATGTCCAACTGCCCCGAAACCAACTGATGCAGATAGTGTTTGGGATAGCGATTGCAGAAAATCTGGATAGCCAACGTCAAGCGTCCCTCCAACTGGGTGTTCATCTGCTCCATCATCAGCTTGGAAATGGTCTCGTGCCGGATGCCCGGCACCAATGTATCCTCGAGAACGTGTGAAAACGGCCCGTGCCCCACATCATGCAGCAAGATAGCCGCCTGCGCGGCCTCGGCCTCCGCTTCAAACAGGAAGTGTCCCTTCGACCGCAGCTGTTTCAACGCTTCTGTCATCAGGAAGAAGGCTCCCAACGAGTGTTGGAAGCGCGTATGCTGTGCACCCGGGTACACCACCGACGAAAGGCCGACTTGTTTAATGCGGGTAAGGCGTTGCATCAGCGGATGCTGCACCACTTCATAGAGTAGTCCCTTGGGAACGACGATGAATCCGAAAACCGGATCGTTGATAATCTTTTGTTCGTACATGGAGAGGCTATTTAGCGCGTAAGGGGGCGCAAGTTAGGCAAAATCGGGCTATCTTTGCGCCTTCAACTTTAACAAAATCAGTATGATGCAAACAATTGAAGAGGTAAAACAACACTACCGCAAGATTTTAAAAGAGACACAAGCTGTAAGTAAGGAGAAACGCTACATGATGCACTTTATAGGCACCTTCCGATTGGTGGTCGTGCTGGGCGGCATCGGCAGTATCGTCTTGTTTTGGCACAGCAACCCCGAGTTGCTGGCCCTGTGGGGCTTGCTGGCCGTCGCCCTGTTCCTCCACTTGGGCAAACAACACGACCGATTCGCCTACAACGCCGAAGGGGCCGAAGCCACCGGCCGTATCTGCGAGCAAGAGCTGCAGGGCTTGGAAGGTCACTACGAGGGTTTCGACGGCGGGGACGAATACATCGATGCTTCACACCCGTTCACCACCGACCTCGACGTTTTTGGCCCTCACTCCCTCTTTCAATCGCTCAACCGCACCGTCACCCCCATGGGTAAACGCTTGTTAGCCCACTGGATGCAGCAGCCGCTCGATACCAAAGAGGATATTGAAGGGCACCAGCTGCTGGTGCGCGAAATGGCAGCCGATGATGCCTTCTGCCGCCTGTTCCGCTCCTGCGCACAACGCTATAAAGGCGCCGCCGTCGACGAAAAGCACTTTTACCGATGGGCAGCAACGCCCACCGTGCTGCTGCCGCACAAACTACTGCGTTGGGCATCGCCCGCGGTGGCGGCGGCGAATCTTCTTAGTATCTCATTGGCGGCCTTGGGGGTGATTCCTTGGACACTGGCGGCGCTGGTGTGGGCGCTGGCGGTGGTGGCAGGGTTTCTTTTCACGAAGAAAATTAGCCGCCTGCAAAACGACTACGACTCTTTCTGGAGGATTCTTCACTCCTACGGTCTCCTGCTCACACTCATTGCCAATAACGAAGCGGAAAAGGGAGCCGGCGGAGATTCACACAAGCGGGAGTATTGCGCGCAGGGAAGCAAGGCTGTGGAAGCGTTGGGAAGGCTTATGAAGGCGCTCGACCAGCGCAACAACGTCTTGGTGTGCGTGCTCCTGAACGGATTGTTCTTTTGGGAAGTGCGTCAAATGCTTCGCATCGAGCGATGGAAGCAAGCATACGGCGTAAAATTCGCCCTCTGGCTCCAACTCATCGGTCTAACCGACGCGCTTTGCTCGCTGGGCACCTTCGTCTTCAATCATCCACACTATCACTTCCCCACCCTCACCGACAAGCCCTTTACGTTCGAGGCAACCGGCCTTGGCCACCCGCTCATGCCCGTGGAACAATGCGTAACCAACGACGTCGACATCCCCGTGCGCCCCTTTTTCTTAGTGATAACCGGCGCCAACATGGCCGGCAAGAGCACCTACCTGCGGAGTATCGGTGCCAACCACCTGTTGGCCTGCATGGGCTTGCCGGTATGCGCCGCCAGCCTCACGCTCCATCCCGCTCACCTGGTGACCAGCCTGCGCACCGACGATTCCTTGGCTCGTGGCGAGTCTTATTTCTTTGCCGAGTTGAAGCGCTTGAAAGGTATCATCGAACAATTGCAAGCCGGCAAGACGCTCTTCATCCTGCTCGACGAGATACTCAAAGGCACCAACTCGAGGGACAAACAAAAAGGCTCGTTGGCCCTTGTCCGTCAGCTCGTGGCGCTCAACACCAACGGGGTCATCGCCACCCACGATGTGCTGCTGGGCACGCTTGCCGAGAGTTTCCCCGACCACATCCGCAACTACTGCTTTGAAGCCGAGATCACCGGCGACCGCCTCAGCTTCTCCTATAAACTAAAAGCTGGCGTTGCACAAAACATGAACGCCAGCTTTTTAATGCAGCAGATGGGGATTACCGGCCTCTAATCCGGCTCAGAACCGGAGGGTCACTTCCTTGCCGCTGAACGAACTGAGGGTGGCCGTGCTCTCTTGCAGGTAGAGCACCAAGGTGTTAGGGTCTTCTACCGAATAGATCGACTTGAGATTGGGGTAGGCATCGAGCATACTGGCTTTGGCTGCCTTGCGGGTGTCTTCGTGCAGCGTGGTTTGCACGCGTATCCACTGGGTGCCGTTGAAGGCACAGATTTCTGCCTTGGGGTTTTTGGCCAATTGCTTGGCGACTCGCTTACTACGCCCTGTTTGAATGTAGAGCTTGCCCTCGTAGAGGTGTATCGTGCCGAAAGGACGGACGCGGGGGCTGTCGCCATCGACGGTAGCGAGGTAGTAAGTGCCGCACCTCTTCAAAAAGTCGTGCACTTGTTGCATGGCTTCTTTCTTTTGGTCGGCCGTGGGCGATTGGGCAAAGGTGGGAAGCGCCAGCAGCAGCGCCACCACCCAAAGGGTAAACTGTTTCATGGTTACTATTATTAAGGGTGATGAATCCTAAGGGTTGACGGACGGGCTATCCCAGCAGGGCATCCATCTCTTGCTGTACTTTTCGGGCTTCGCGGCGCGCGGCATCGGCAAACTGCTCGCTACCGTCGGCGTAGAGGATGGCGCGGCTGGAGTTCACAATGAGTCCGCAGCGGCCGGTCATGCCATAGCGGCATACCGCTTCAAGAGAACCGCCCTGCGCGCCCACGCCGGGCACCAGCAAGAAGTGATCGGGGACGATGCGGCGAACATCCTCGAAAGCTTTGCCTTGAGTGGCGCCCACCACATACATGAGGCGGTTGCTGTCGCCCCATTGTTGCGAGCGGCGGAGCACTTTTTCGAATAGACGCTCGCCGGAAGCGTCGGCCGTGAGCTGGAAGTCGTTTGATCCTGTGTTACTGGTGAGCGCCAGCAGGATGACCCACTTACCTGCATAGGTTAGAAAGGGGGTGACGCTGTCTTCACCCATATACGGGGCTACGGTGACAGCGTCGACGTCGAGTTCTTCGAAGAACGTGCGGGCATACATGGTCGCAGTGTTGCCGATATCGCCCCGCTTGGCGTCGGCAATGATAAATTGGTCGGGGTGGTGCTCCCTGAGGTAGTGTACGGTGCGCTCGAGGGATGTCCAGCCCTTTACCCCCCTGCTTTCGTAGAAGGCGAGGTTGGGTTTATAGGCAATACAGAGGTCGGCCGTGGCCTCGATGATGGCTTTGTTGAAGGCAAAGAGGGGATCTTCCTGGCCGAGCAGATGTGCCGGTATCTTCGAGAGGTCGGCATCCAAGCCTACGCAGAGGAAGGAACGCTTGCGCAGGATGTTTTCGTAGAGTTGGTGGGGGGTCATAGATTTACAATTCACTTTCTTTCAATCGTTCCGCATTCTCGGCCACAATGAGGTGGTCGATGCAGTCCTGAATGTCGCCGTCCATGAAGGCGGCAAGGTTATAGATGGTGTAGTTGATGCGATGGTCGGTGATGCGTCCTTGCGGATAGTTGTAGGTGCGTATTTTGGCCGAACGATCGCCGGTACTAACCATGGTTTTGCGCTTGGAGGCGATGTCGTCGAGGTACTTTTGATGCTCCTTGTCGTAGATGAAGGTGCGCAGGCGGGAGAGAGCGCGCTCCTTGTTCTTGGGTTGGTCGCGCGTCTCGGTACATTCAATGAGAATCTCCTCTACGACGCCCGTATTGGGGTTCTTCCAGTTGTAGCGCAGGCGGACACCCGACTCCACCTTGTTGACGTTCTGCCCGCCGGCGCCGCCGCTGCGGAAAGTGTCCCACTTGATTTCGCCTTCGTTGATGACCACGTCGAATGCTTCGGCTTCGGGCAAAACGGCCACCGAATCGGCCGAAGTGTGGACACGTCCTTGTGTTTCGGTGGCGGGAACCCGTTGCACGCGGTGTACGCCCGATTCATACTTGAGGGTGCCGTAGACTCCCTCGCCCGTTACCGAGCAGATAATCTCCTTGAATCCGCCGGCAGCCCCTTCATTGGCGCTCGATACCTCCAGTCGCCACCCCTTGGCTTCGCAATACTTGGAGTACATGCGGAAGAGGTCGCCTGCAAAGATGGCTGCTTCGTCGCCGCCGGTGCCGCCGCGTATCTCAAGGAGGACGTTCTTGGCATCCTGCGGGTCGGCCGGCACAAGCATCAGCTTGATCTCCTCCTCCAGTCGGGGCAGTCGCCGTTCGCTCAGGTCGATCTCTTCGCGTGCCATCTCGCGAAGGTCACTGTCGGCCTCGGTGGAAAGGATGTTTCGCGCTTCCTCGATGTTGTTCAACAGTTGCATGTATTCGCTGCGGGCGTGCATCAAATCGTTCAACTCCTTATACTCCTTGGTCAGGCGTACATAGCGCGGTTGGTCGGCGATGACCGCCGGATCGGTAATGAGGGTGGAGATCTCTTCAAAACGAGCTACCAGCCCGTCGAGTTTATTTAAGATGTTATTCGCCATGAATGATCATATCGTTCGTTAATTTCCGCGCAAAAGTACAGAAAGTTACGTACTTTTGCAGCAATTTATCAACCATTTATGCGTATGCTTCACTATTTGAAACGATACCCTATTTCATTATTGATTATTCTAACGGTAATCTACCTCTCTTTTTTTCATCCGCCCAGAACTGAGTTGGATACCATCCGAAACTTTGATAAGTTAGTACACATCGGCATGTATCTGGGCATGTCGGGCATGTTGTGGCTGGAGTTTTTGCTGGCACATCGGCGCAATGCAGCCCCAATATGGCATGTTTTCATCGGCGCCATGATATGCCCTATTCTCTTTAGCGGAATGGTGGAGATCTTGCAGTCCACCCTCACCACCTATCGTAGTGGCGACTGGTTGGACTTCGCTGCAAACTCTCTGGGGGTATGCATTGCCTCGCTCATCGGCTACTTTGTGCTACGCCCTTGGGTGTTAAGGAAGGCTTAACGCTAGTGTTAAGGGTGACTTAACGCCAACGTTAAGGATGCCACACCACAGGTGCCGTCTCGAATGCGTCACAGGTGTCGGACTTGTAACGAGAAAAGGTGGCCTCCCATGCAGGAGAGCCACCTTTTTCACATTACTAACACCTTCTAAAGTGAAACAAAAGTATCTTAGGGCTACTTCATATCCCATTGCAGGAAGTAGCCACCGGCCAATATCTTGGAGCGAATCTCTTCGGGATCGGTATATTTGGAACAAACCCGATCGGCAATGATACTATAGTCGTTGTAACGACGGGCTGCACGCAACATGGCAAAGTAGTTCTTACCCTCGCCGGCAAATTCCAACATCATCTCGTCGAGCAGCGCTTCGTCGTTGGCACGCTTCACAGCGACTTCGTCGGCCAGCGGAGTGAGTGTGGGGGCTTGCGGGGCTGTCTTCTGGTAGCCTTCGGTGCAATAGAATGTACGGTTTCCGGTGATGCTCAACGAGCCACGGATACCTACGTTGGGATACTTGCGGGTGGTACCGTCGTCCATGGCACTGGTCCAGTCGCTGGTGAAGTCAGGCCATGTTACTCCTCCGCTCGGCCAGGCACTGCCTACTCCTTGGTTGATGATGCAGGCAGCCTCTTCGTAGCGTCCCAACTGGTTGAGCGCTTCGGCCAGCATAAAGTGAAGTTCCGAACCGCGGTATATGTAGATGGGCACATTGTCTTGATAGGTTTCGCTGATGGAAGAACCGAATTTGGCCAGATACCACTGTCCGGCACTGTTCTGCGTGAAGGTAACATTGGCACGCGGATCGTTGCTGGTGGAACCCAGTGGATTAAACGTCGGATCAGCCCAACGACTACGTCCTGCTTCCGAGGGTGCCAGCAGGTATTCGGCCGGAGCATCGTATTTGAAATGTCTGAGCAAACTGTTCGTTTGATTCTTGGCGTAGTTGTAAATGATGGCTGAGACGGTTTCGTAGGCATAGGGCGTAATAGATGCCCAGTAGCTTTTATAACGGCTGCCGCTACCGGTCATCAGGTTGCGAATGAAGGGAGTAGAGTCTGAGGACCTTCCTTTGAATTCGCGTTGCAACCGCTCGAGTAAGATGTGATAGGCGGTTTGATAGTCACCACTCCAGAGGCAGAGTTCAGCATAGAGTGCTTCATACTCTGGCGTCATATAATCCCAATAACGATAGGTTCCATCGGTACCTACGGCATCGGGATCGACCCATTCCACCCACGAAAACTTATACGTACCGTTGATGCCGTCGACGCCGGTGGTCAGTAGCTCTTTGCAGGCGGCAACCGTTTGGTCGAGGTCTTTCTCTTCAAATTGCGAGATGTCTTTCAACTCAATTAGCGGGTCGTCGAACCAGACCACTTCTCCATATATTTTAGCAATGGTTAGATAGGTCCATGCCTTCATACGCAGTGTGCTGCTGATGAGCGCTTTATAGCGGGCTTCGTCGATGCCGGCGGCATTGCGGGATTTGAATTCACGCATCTTTGCGATGTAGTCGTTGCAGGCAATGATGACATCGTAGTAGGGAGCCGGATCGGCGTAGCTATTCCCCTTCAAGTTCACGGCATAGTTATACAAGCTGCGTAAATCGGCTCCGGTGTTGACAGTCGGTTCCAGCAATTCACCGCGTGTCTCGGTCAGATAGATGGCTTTGTCGCCAATGGCTTGTACTTTGGTGGTAATGCCGATGTAGCCGGCATACATTTCATTTTCTACTGCAATGTAGTCATCGCCGTCCAGTACGTTGTCTGTTTGCACACGGAAAAAGTCTTCACATGAGCAGAAGCTCACGACGAGAGCCAGCATTGCTGTTTTTGCTATATTCTTCATTTTCGATTGCAATTAGAATTTCAAGTTAATACCCAATTTTACCGCTTTCGGCTGCACCAGCTTGGCATAGTCAAAACCCTGCATGGTGTCGCTGTAGGAGTAAGCCAACTCAGGATCCATGCCCAGATACTTTGTCCACGTCAACAAGTTCTCACCGGTTACGTAGACGGTGCCCGAACGGAAGAAGTTGAGGAACTTCTTGTCGAAGTTGTAGCTCAACGTGACGTTACGCATCCGCACAAATGAGGCATCCTCAATCCAACGTGACGAGAAGGCGTTGTTATCCAACGGGTCGCCCCATTGTGCACGGGGCATATCAGTATGTTGTCCTTCCAAACTCCAACGATTGACTACGGCAATGGATTGATTGCCGAAGGTCGATACCGATTCCAAGGCACGACGCACGGCATTGTAAGCCTTGTTACCTTTGGAATAGGCAAACTCGGCGGCAAGCGAGAATCCTTTGTAGCGGAAGTTGGTGTAGAAACCGCCAAAGAAGTCGGGACTGGTCTTACCTAAGGCTACGCGATCGTTCTCGTCAATGATGTTATCCTTGTTTTGGTCTACAAAATGCACATCACCGGCAGCATATTTCAGCCCGCCACGGGTTTTCAGATTAGCCGCATTTGCTTCGGCCTGGGTAGAGAAGACACCTGCGGCTTGATAACCGTAAAACTCCGACATGGTGTTGCCCACCTTCGAGATCAGCTTCGAACCGTCCGAGAAAGAGGTAATCACTTCATCGACACCTTCGATAGCGCTGATTTTACTGTTATTCTTGGCAATATTACCGCCTACAATCCACTCGAAATTGCGAAAACGAAGCAGGGACGCCTGCAGAGCCAACTCAATGCCCTGATTGACGGTCTTTCCGCTGTTGTCGAAGTAGAGTGAGCTGCCGAACACAGCCGGAGTATTCATGGCGAAAATAACATCCCTCGTGGTGGTATTGTAATAGTCCAGTGACAAACTAATGCGGTTACGCAAGGCGGAAAGATCGAGACCAAGGTTGATTTGCGAACTTTGTTCGGGTTTCAGCTTAGTGTTCGGAATGCCGGCACGTACAATGCCCGACACCTCCTGAT
This sequence comes from Prevotellaceae bacterium, assembly GCA_031262785.1. Classification (GTDB taxonomy): domain Bacteria; phylum Bacteroidota; class Bacteroidia; order Bacteroidales; family Bacteroidaceae; genus Bacteroides. The sequence goes on along the minus strand of JAISHB010000110.1, from coordinate 4,362 downwards.
AAGGAGCACTCGTGTAGTAATACTTGGCCAGATTCGACGAGAAACGGCTATTACCGGTAAGGGAATACTCACCACGTACATCCAAACGATTCACCCACGTAGAGTTAGGAAGCAACCAGTTCTTCAACATGCCGGTTACCCCTACCGAAGGATAGGCATAAAAGCGGGCAGCATCCACTCCGGTGGAAGAGGCTCCGTCGACAGCCAAATTTACCGACGCTTTCACTACATCATTATAGGTATAATCGCCGTGTGCGTAGAAGTTCATCCAGTTCCATTTCTCTAAGTATCCGAAGAATCGACGCCCAATAGATTCCGTATTGCCCAAAGTTTGATAGAAGTCATTCGGGGTATTGCGGCCCATTCCGCCGTCATATTCATTACGAGTGGTCATCAGCTGCCATCCGGCCAGCACATTCATCAAGTGTTTGGTACCGAATTGCTTTTGATAGCTACCGTTCAAGTTCAGATAGAGATTCATAGTCTCAGCTACTCCGTTCTTTACCGAGTTGTTAGCACGCCCGTAGCGGTCGATAATAGGTAGGATTCCACTTCCGTCCACACCCGGGATAAAGAGGGTTTCCCCGTTGTAGTTGTAGAACAGTCCGACGGTTCCGGTAAAGGAGAGATTCTGCATCGGACGATAGGTCAAACCGGCACGCAGGTTCACGTCGTATTGTTTGTTGTGCGCATCCAACGTATTGACAATAGCCAACGGATTGCTAACGGCAAAATCCATGTTGGTGCTGTTACCGTAATAATAGCTCGAATATTCCTGCAATAACTTACCATCAGAATCCTTCTTATAGGGGCTAAGCAAAGGCGAACGCATATAGGACGCCAAGATGGGATTGGTTTCGTAAGACATGCCTTGCTCTTGGAAATGACCGTTCATGTAAGCCAAACCTACGGTGGCAAACATCTCGAATTGTTTGCTGATAAGCACATTGGTATTTAACAAGGTGTGATAGCGTTGCATCTGGGTATTGTTCAGGACCCCTTTGTCGAGTGCATAGCCTACCGAAAGGTCGTATTTAGCAATGTTATCACCGCCCTCCACTCTGAAGAGATTCTCGGTCATGAAGCCATTCTTATAAATCTCATCTTGCCAATCGGTGGTATTGTTGTAGAGATAACCATACTTGCCGTTGGGGTTCTGCAAGAAAGGAAAGTCAACAAAGAAAGATTCCATGTTTCCAAAGTAACTCATGCCGATGTCGGAAAGATAAGATTTATAGCCCATCCCTTCGAGCAGAGGCATGCGTTTACTGTTCCAGCTGGTGCCATATACCCCGTAATAGCTGATCTTGGTTTCTAAATCGTCAGAAGCGGTTCCGTCTGTTTCAATCATTATCACACCATTTGCGCCCATTGAACCGTAGATAGAGGCATCGGCACCTTTCAATACGGTGATGTTTTGGATGTCATTGATGTTATAGGCCTGAAGCTGATCACGCGACAATCCCATCAAAAGTTGTGATTCGTGGCTGTCGGGCATATAAGGAACGCCATTGAGCACAATCAACGGTGCATTCGTCGAAGTCAACGAACGAATACCACGCAAATTCATGTATGAACCTTCACCCGGCATACCGCTGATGGGTGTTACCCGCAAACCAGCCACCTGTGCATTAAGCGCCTGTCCAATCTTTTGTCGTCCCAACACAAAATCCTTTTTGGCGATATTGGTTGCAGTGCCTGATCCATCAATCGATTCTTCAGTGCGAAAAGGCAATACCAGTGTCTGATTATACTTATACTGATTTTCGGGTATCATCAAAATAATCACATTCGAACGACCATCCACATCTTCATTCACAGTATAATAGCCCGATGCCCATACAGAAAGATGGTCCACTCCGGCTTTCAGTTCTATTTGGAAACTTCCATCGCTATCACTTGTCACGTTTTCCGCGCCTTTAGCTGAAACAATAGCATCCTGAATGGGCGTATTTAACGACGAAAGTATTTTGCCGCTAACCTTACGACTTTCCTGCCCGTAGGCATTGGTGACGAGCAGCGATAGCAGTATCGTAGTAACTATGGTTTTTATTCTTTTCATATCAGTAATCTTCATCTATAAATTAGTAACAGTTCTTCGTCGGTTTCAGGCACCAATGGTGTAACACGATGTCGCCTCCTTTGGCAGTACCCGTAAATTCCATGCGGAAAGTCAGCGAAGCCGGTTCACCGGTGAGGGTAATTAGACCTACGGCACCGCCATCGCGGTCGTAGTTGCTCTTCTTCTTGTCAGTAGCTTTGTCAAGGTCAAATCCTTCGGGATAACCACCGGCACCACGGTCATAATGATAGGTGGTTCCTGTGGTATAAGGAATCTTGGCCAAGAATTCATCATCAACATAAAAATCTACCGCTACGGCCATCTTCTGTTTAAATCCGATAGAGAGCGTGTATTCACCGGCAGGAATGCGATAAGCAACTGCATGTGTATCGTAGTGATAGGGAATGAATTCCAGGCTACCCGTAGCATTGGCACTTTCCTGATCATCAAACTCATACATCAAGACGCGATTGATGATGTTAGGGAAGTAGCCGGGCCATCCCGACCAAGCCGCTACATCGGTGTTACACTTATTGAAATAGATACCATCTTCTTTATAGAATGTGGCTTTTTCTTCCGCCGAGAGTGACTCATAAGGATAGAAGAAATCTTTCAATCGATAAATAAGCACATTGGTTGGTATCTTCAACTCAGTGACATAGTATGCCACGCCGTTACTCATCTGAATAGGATGTTCCAAATCAACCTTTTGAACGGTGGTTCTCCACTGTTTACTAAAGATAGAAGTTAAATCTTCATTGGTAGCGAAGTCTTCTTTCCCGTAATTCTCTTTAAAGAAAGAGGCTTGGAATACCCAATTTTTATAGATTGAGTCTACTCGTGTCATATTCCATGCCTTCAGATTAGTTTCGGCTTGCTCCCATGCAGCTTCTATTACCTTATTGGAAGGAATTAGCATCGTGGCATTGTTCGACTCCGATAAAAGATCTAATCCGGCAGCGGTAAAATAGGGATTGGTAACTACAAAAACCGAGTCATACACAGTGGCACCGGTGTTATCAACACCAATCGGCGTACTGGCATTTTTGTCGAAAGCCTTCACATTGCGCGACATCACCATATCCCGGAAGAGAGAGTAGTTTTCATCCAATCCGGAGATGATTTCAAACATTGATTGAGGAGCCGAGATGTAGTTATCCAAGATATATACGTACCCGTTGGTGGCGCGTATTACCTTCTTCACTCGGTTACCGGCAAAGAAGATATCTTCTGTGCCGTTTTCCAACTGCATTTTGGATACCTCAACATATTTGCCGTTCCACATTAATACCCGTTGTCCATTCTTTAAATTAGAGGGGGAGAGGGCTACATCGGACACATGCGATCGGGCGAAATAGGATAGATCGGTCACGGTGGGTTCATCAACACCATTTTCTACGGCAAGCACCGTGAAGAGTTGTTGTCCTTTTTGGGTCATATCTTCCATTACGCCGGTAGCCTCAAACAAATCAACCATATCCTTCAACTCTTCGCTTTGTTTGAGGAAATCCTCCACTTTTAGAGGGACTACTTCTACAGATGAGTTGTTCAAATTATCATCCTGCTCACCGTAGTGTTCGTCCCAAATATTCTGGCAGCCAACCATTCCCATAGTCAATGCGGCTGCAAATACGAGTTTAATTACTTTCATCGGTTTAGTCATTTATCGGTTCAAATAACAGGTAGTCAATATAGATACGGAAATTGGAGTTCGTGCTGGCGGCAGGATCCATCACTACTATTTTAAAGGAATGGGTAGAGGTGGAGGAAAATTCCAATTCATCGAAAAGAACATACGTATAGTTACCCAATGTATTCGACGGGACCGTGGTATAAGGAGTTGCCGTCACCGATTGGTCGTCGAAACTGAACTTCATTTGTCCTCCGTTACTGCCACCTGTCATATCAACCATAAATTTCTGTGACGTAGCATAGCCAAAACCGAGCGTAACTTTGTATTTACCTTGAATAACAGTAGGCGTCTTCATCTCTACCGAACCCATATATCCAACATTCAAAATAAGCAGGTCGTGAAATTTGGCGTCATTCCATGCGCTGGACGCTTTAGCGGTGAAGTAGTCTAACCATCCATACGTACTCAGCGGTGCTCCATTACCCGACGGCGACTTTTGTACCGTATAGGGAGGAAGTAAATCTACCACCGATGTACGATACTCATCATTGCTATGCGACGTTTGATACTTCTGCCCTTCCATATCAGGTTTGGTATCGATGCGGTTGCGCACTTCCGGATAGTTACATACATCAAATGTAACAACAGTAGGTTCCGGTGTCCATTC
>JAISHB010000104.1 GCA_031262785.1 Prevotellaceae bacterium | reverse complement strand
CGGCCGAGCGGGCGGGGCATTCGTTGTTGAAGAAGGTGGCGTAGACCGCATTCATCGGGGCAAAGTAGGACATGTCGGCCAGGAACACCGTGGTCTTGACAATGTGTTCCATGTCTAAGCCAACCGAGGCCAGGATGTGCTTGATATTCTCCAACGACTGACGGGCTTGCGCCTCGGCACCTTCGGCCATGAGGCCGGTGGTTGCGTCGATGGGGAGTTGACCGGATACGAAGACCAGGCCGCCGGCTTCGATGGCTTGGCTGTAGGGGCCGATGGCGCCGGGAGCGGCGCCGCTGCTAATTACATGCTTCATAAGGGGTTGTTTTTAAGTGAGACATTAGGAGGGCTGCCTATCGGCAGTTTTTCTCGATGAGTTCGTCTACGTGGGCGTCACCCAATTGCTTGGCTTTGGCAAAGCTGTCGCAGGCCTGCTGCTTTTGTTTGAGTTGCAGCTGGGCGATGCCCATCAGGCGGTAGGCTTCGGCAAATTGGGGATCGATGGCCAAGGCTTCTTGCAGGATGTGGATGGCCTCCCCGTTGCGCCCCACGCGGATGTTCACCACCGCCAGCTCCGAGCGGTAGGCCGTCTCTTGCGGGTTGAGGCGGATGGCCTCGGACAGGTCGTCGAGTGCACGCTGGAAATGCTTGGCGGCCAGGGCGGCCTGCTCGCGGTAGTAATAGAAGACGTCGTTGACCTTGCCGCCCACGGCTTGATAGTAGGCGTCGTAGTCGAGCAGTGCGGGGCGGGGCTGGCCAGCGTTCATGCGCATCTGCGCCCGCTCCAGCAGGTAGGGGGCGTCGGCGGGCAAGATGGGTTTGTTACACTTGGCGATGCAGCTGTCCATCAGTGCCAGCACCTCTTCGTGGGGCGCCTGCATCAGCTCTTTGGTCTTGGCCATGCTGAAGAGCAGGGCGGGTGAGGCCAGGTTGGTGTGCATCAATTGTTCGTAGCAGGCGTAGGCGGCGGCGTAGTCTTGCTGGGCAAACAAGATGTCGCCCTCGAGCTGACGGTAGACGGGCAGGTCGGCTGCGGCCGTAGCCTGACGCGCCTCGGCGAGGGCGCGGTCATACGTCCAGTCGGCGAAGAGCGTGTCGGGACGCGACAGCTGGTAGTTGTAGATGAGCTTGGCACGCTGGTAGTACACCTCGTCTTTCTTGTCGGCTACGGCCAGGGCTTGGTCGAGATCGGCGGCCACCTGTTGCAGCGAGCTGCTTGTGTGCGACCGGTCGAAGGCAAAGGCGGCGCGACGCAAGTAGCCGTCGGCACTGCGGGGAAACTTGGCAATGAAACGCTCGAGCAGCGCGGCATAGCGCTGCGGACGGTAGGCACTGGAGGCCATGTAGAGGTAGACCAAGGCTTGGTCTTGGGCATCGGGCAGCGCCTTTTCGATGCCGATGTTGCGCAGCGAGGCGTCGTTGAACGACAGGGCGGTGATCTGCCGGTCGGCGGCGTAGTCGGCGGCCACGGCGTAGCAGATGGTAGTGGTGTCTTTGCCCGAGGCCCGCTGGGACAGGCCGAGCACTTCGCCCTCGGCATTCATCACCGGGCAGCTCACCATCTTCTCTTTGAGTGTCATGCCGAGGGTGTAGTAGGTGTAGGAGGCTTCCATCTTGTCGGCTTGCCGGATGGTGCCGGAGGTGCAGGTGCGATCTTTCTGCGTGGAGTAGGGGAGCAGGTAGACGGTGGCACCGGCCGCTTGCGGCGTGCGGGCAACCACCAGCGCGGGCACCTTCTTTTCGGTGATGGCCACCTTGAACTTTACCACGTCGTACAGCTCGCCCGCTCCCAAGATGAGGCTGACGGGCATTTGTGTGCCTTCGGCGGTGATGACCACGGCGCGCTGCGCGCCTTTAAAGAGCGTGTAGTCGGACAAGGCAGTGCCCGTTTCGTCGATAAAGAATCCGTTGCCGGTGGCCAGCATCTTGTCGTCGCGGTCGTAGGTGATGACCGAGAACACGGCACGTTTGGCTTTTTCCACCCACTTGGGGGCTTGGGCAAAGCTGCTTTGCGCCAATAGGGCAAGCAGCAGTAGCAGGGAGAGTCTATTCTTCTTCATGGGTATGATGTTTCTTGGGATGAATTAGGCGTGGCTTCGTTGGCGCACCGCCTCGTATAATAGGATGCCGGCAGCCACCGATACGTTGAGCGAGGCGATGGTGCCCAGCAGGGGAATCTTGACCCACTCATCGCACAGCTTGAGGTGTTCGGTGGCCACGCCGGTGTCTTCGGCGCCCATCACCAAGCAGGTGGGCAGGGTGAAGTCGGTCTGGGTATAGTCCTTGTCGCCTTTCTCGGTGGCTGCCACCAGATGGAAGCCCGAGGCTTGGAGAAACTGCAGGGTTTTGAACAGGCTCTGTTCGCGGCAAACGGGCAGGGTGTGCAGGGCGCCGGCCGAGGTCTTCACCGCATCGGCATTGACGCTGACGCTTCCCTTGGCGGGAATGATGAGGGCATCGGCACCGGCGCACTCGCAGGTGCGGGCAATGGCGCCGAAGTTGCGCACGTCGGTCACGCCGTCGAGCATCACAAAGAGCGGCGTCTTGCCCTGCTCGAAGAGGAAGGGGACGAGGTCTTCGGTCTTTTGGTAAGTGACCGACGAGACAAAGGCCAGCACGCCTTGATGGTTCTTGCGGGTGATGCGGTTGATGCGCTCCACGGGTACGCGCTGTACCGGGATGAGCCGCCCCTTGAGGGCGGCAAACAGCTCTTTGGACAAGTCGCTCTGCAGGTCGCGCTTGATGAGTATCTTATCAATCTCTTTATCGGCCTCGAGGGCTTCGATGACGGCGCGCAGGCCGAATATCATTTCGCTCTTTTCGTTCATAATGGCGGGGGGTGGGTAGGGAGGTGGGGGATTATCGTTTCAACAGCTCCTTGGCATTGCCGATGGCGGCCTCGGTGAGGGTGGCGCCGCTGAGCATGCGGGCAATCTCTTCGATGCGTTCGTCGTCGGCCAGGCGGCGGATGTGGCTGTTGGTGGTGGTTTCGTTCTCTTGCTTGTAGACCTTGTAGTGGACGGCGCCGCGGGCGGCGATCTGCGGCAGGTGGGTAATGCTGATGACTTGCCGGTCGTGCCGTCCCATCTCTTGCATGATGTCGGCCATGCGGTCGGCCATCTCGCCCGACACGCCGGTGTCTATCTCGTCAAAGATGATGGTGGGCAGCTTCACCGCTCCGGCAATCATCGCCTTGATGGCCAGCATGACGCGGGCAATCTCGCCGCCGGAGGCCACCGAGGCTATGTTTTGCAAGGCGCCGCTTTTGTTGGCCGAGAAGAGGAAGCTGACGCTGTCGGCGCCATGCAGGTCGGGCTGGCGCCGTTCGCTTACCTCCACTTGGAAGCGCACGTGGGGCATGCCCAGCGGAATCAGGCGGGCAATCAGCTGTTGCTCCACCTGGCCGGCGGCCTGCCGGCGGGTTTGGGTCAGGCGGGCGGCTTCTGCTTGCACCTTATTATATAGGGTATCGGTCTTGAGGGTGAGTGCGGCGATGGCTTCGTCGGATGAATCGATGGTGGAGAGTTTGTCGGCGTAGCGCGTCATGAGTTGCAGCAACCCGTCGATGCTATCTTGCTGATGCTTCTGCTCCAGCGAGTAGAGGAGGTGGAGGCGGTCGTTCACCGCTTCGAGGCGCTCGGGGTTGAAGGCCACGGTCTCTTCTTGTGCGGAGAGTTCGCGGGCCAGGTCTTTCAGCTCGATGTAGGCGCTCTCCAACCGCTCCGAGGTTTCGGTGGCCGCCGGATAGACTTTCAGCAGGGAGCGCACGGTGCCAGCTGTTTCTTTCAGGGCGGCGAGCAATCCTCCTTCGTCGGCACTCATCAGCTGCCGGGCGCGATAGAGGCCGGCTTTGATCTCTTCGGCGTGCGCCAGCAGGTCGGACTCTTCTTCCAGTGCTTCCTGCTCGCCTGCGCGGAGGTTTGCCTCGTCAAGCTGCTCCCATTGGAAGCGGATATAGGCTTCTTCGGCTTTGTCGCGGGCGGCCTGCTCTTTGAGTTCCTGCAGTTGGCGGCTGTGCTGCTGCCAGTTGCGGTAGAGGGTTTGGTAGGCGGCCAGCAGCGAATCGTTGTGCGCCAAGAGGTCGAGCACGTTCAGCTGAAAGCCCTCTTTATGGAGTAGTAAGTTTTGATGTTGCGAGTGTACGTCGATGAGCTGTTCGCCCAGCTCTTTCATTTGCGTGAGCGAGGCGGGGGTGTCGTTGATGAAGGCGCGGCTTTTGCCGGTGGCGTAGAGTTCGCGTCGGAGGATGCAGTCGGGTTCATACTCCAGCTCGTTCTCTTCGAAGAACGGTTGCATCCGGTAGGCGGCGATGTCGAAGCAGGCTTCGATGATGCACTTGGAGGCGCCTTGGCGGATGGCCTTTACGTCGGCACGTTGCCCCAGCAACAATCCCACGGCTCCCAGCATGATAGACTTGCCCGCACCCGTTTCGCCCGTGATGACGGAGAAGCCGCCCTCGAAGGTGATGTTGAGCGATTCGATGAGGGCATAGTTACGTATGGATAGCGTGCGTAGCATAGATTCTCAATTCAATTTAGTTTAAAGGAGGGATTGACGAGGGAGAGCAGGGCGCCGGCCTCCTCTTTCTCTTTGGCGGAAGCTTGTGAATAGATATTGCCCAGCTCCTCTTTCTTTATTTCGGTGAATAAGCCGGGCCAGGCCGACATGGGCTTGGCCTCGTATGCCTGTTTCAGGCCGGCGAGCGCCGTGGTGATGACGGCGCGGGCGCGCGGGGCGTTGGTGGAGAGTTCGTCCAATCCTTTGCGGTGGTAGGTGTACATCAATTGGCGCAAGGGAGCCAAGTTGAGGTCGAGGTAGTCGGTCACGAGGGCGTGGCGGTTGCGCCGATCCTCGAAGGCTTTCCATCCGGGTTCGCCCGATGTTTGGGCAGCGGTAACGATGTTCTCCGCGGCACGCAACGGTTCGGTGCCTCCCTGCGGCGCCATGGTGTCCATGTCTAAGCCGATCATCAGGTAGGCGTAGTAGCCGATAACGGCCGTGAGGTTGTTGTCGATGAGGTCGTCGCGAAGCTCCAGCGGGTCGTATTCGCGGTAGTTGAAGGTGACGTTGTTGTCTTTGAATCCGAAGACCACGCTTTGGTAGCCCGACTGCCAGACGGGACGGGTCGATTGCACCATCAGTTCGCACGTCCAGCGGGCTTCGGCTTCGTTATACTCTTTGACGGTGAGATTCATCGAGCAACGTATGCGCTCGGAGGGTTCGTATTGCGCCTGCGTCCAGCGGCGGTTGTTCACAAATTCATTCAGGGCATTCTCCAAGGTGGTGAAGACTTGTGCGTTCGTGCCCTGTATTTGCGAGTAGTTCACCTTCACCGTACAGTTCAGCTCTTGTGCCGAAACGGCCGACAGGAGTGCTTCGATGCATATCAATAGGAAAAACAGCGGGCGCTTCGGGGTCACGATTAAAGCTCTTTCTTTTGGAGGGTTGCTACCAGATGGTCTACAATGTCAGTTGCCACTTCTTTCTTCGACTTGAGCGGGAAGGCCTTCTTTCCTTCGCGGTCGATGAGGGTTATTTTGTTGGTGTCGCACTGGAAACCGGCCCCTTCATCGTTGAGCGAGTTGAGTACGATGAAGTCGAGGTTCTTCCATTTGAGCTTCTCTTCGGCATGGTGAACCTCATCGTTGGTTTCGAGGGCAAATCCGGCCAACACTTGGCGGTTCTTCTTCATGCTGCCCAAGTAAGCGGCAATGTCTTGGGTGGGTTTGAGCTGGAGGAAGAAATCTTCCTCTTTCTTGCGCTTGATTTTGGAGGGCGCCACTTGCTGCGGAGTGAAGTCGGCCACGGCAGCCGACAGAATGGCGGCATCCATCTTCCCGAAGAGGTTGCATGCGGCCTCGAACATCTCTCCGGCCGTCTCCACCCGAATGGTTTGGGCGGCAGCAAACGCCATCTTGCATTCGCCCGGCCCGGCAACAAGGGTGACGTCGGCTCCACGGGAGGCACATTCGTCGGCAATGGCAAATCCCATCTTGCCCGAGGAGTAATTACCGATGAAGCGCACCGGATCGATGCGTTCGTAGGTGGGGCCGGCGGTAATCAGGATACTTTTTCCTTCCAAATCTCCTTCGTGGGTGAAGAAGTTGGCGATTTGCTGCAGAAGGACATCGGGTTCTTCCATGCGTCCTTTGCCGGTGAGGTGACTGGCCAGTTCGCCGACGGCGGGTTCGATGATGTGGTTGCCGTAGCTGCGAAGTTGTTCGATGTTTTGTTGGGTGGCCGGATGAAGATACATGTCTACGTCCATGGCCGGAGCGATAAACACGGGGGCTTTCATGGACAAGTAGGTGGTGAGGAGCATGTTGTCGGCCACTCCCTGTGCCATTTTAGCGATGGTGGAAGCCGATGCGGGAGCCACTATCATCAGGTCGGCCCACAAGCCCAAGTCGACGTGACTGTGCCACGAGCCGTCGCGGCGGTCGAAGAAATCACTCACAACGGGTTTGCCGGTGAGGGTGGAGAGGGTCAGCGGCGTGATAAATTCCTTAGCCGACGGGGTCATCACCACCTGCACCTCTGCTTGGCATTTAATCAGTCCGCGCACCAGATAACATGCTTTGTAGGCGGCAATGCTTCCGGTGATGCCCAATACTATTTTCTTTCCTTTTAATGTATTCATACTCCGCGCAGGCGTATTTTGGTCAGCATGGCTTTGGTGTTGAGGGTGAAGTCGCTGCCCATGATCCAGCTGTAGTAGCTCGGGTCGCGCTTGAGCACTTCGGTCACAGCCAATCCTTTGTATTTGCCGAAGTTGAAGATTTCAACCCCTTTGTCGTCGTATATCATGCGACCGGCAAAGTCTACGTTGCGGTTTTGACGCGAGTAGTCGGAGAGAAAAGCCATATCATTCTGCAAATCGGGATAACGATCCAATTGTGCCATCAACACCTCGTAGGTTCCGCGTGTATCGGCTTCGGCACCGTGGGCACCGTCCAACTCGCGATGGCAGTAGAATTTAACGGCGGCCGAAAGGGTGCGCTCCTCTTTCTTATGGAAGATAACCTGCACGTCGATGAATTTGCGACGCGACAGGTCAATGTCCACATTGGCACGCAGAAACTCTTCGGCCAATAGCGGCACGTCGAAGCGGTTGGAATTGAATCCCGCCAAGTCGCACCCCTCAATGTCGTGCGCGATGTTCTTTGCCACCTCCCTGAAGGTGGGGCAACCGGCCACATCCTCGTCGTAGATATGATGGACGGCCGATGCGCCTTCGGGAATGTGCATCTCGGGGTTGATGCGCAGGGTTTTCGACTCTTCGTTTCCGTTGGGATATACCTTCAGGTAGCATATCTCTACGATGCGGTCGGAATTGATATTAGTTCCGGTGGTTTCTAAATCGAAGAAGACGAGGGGATTCTTGAGGTTCAGTTTCATGAGGATGGATTAATCGTTCAGCATCATCGGCATCAGCAGCATCAGCAGGTCTTCGTCCGCCTCTTGTTCCATCGGCACAATCACACCGGCGCGGGAAGGATCGGCCAGTTGGATGACAACTTCTTGCGTGGTTATGTTATTGAGGATGTCAATTAGGAAAGTCGATTTAAATCCGATGCTCATGGGAGTGCCTTCGTACTGACAGGTCAGCCCTTCTTCGGCGGAGGTGGAAAAGTCGATGTCTTGTGCGGAGATGTCGATGCTGTTCTCTTCCAGATGCAACTTGATGAGGCTGCTCGATTGCGACGAGAAGATGGAGACCCGACGCAACGCTCCCATCAGCATCAGTCTGTCCACGATAACCCTGTGCGGGTTGTTTTGCGGAATAACGGAGTTGTAGTTGGGGTAACGTCCTTCAATCAGGCGGCACACCATGCGGTAGTTTTCGAGGGTAAATACGGCGTTGCGGTCGTCAAACTCAATGGAGATAACGCCTTGTTCACGCGGTAGCAGGTTTTTAATCAGCGTGGCCGGTTTCTTGGGTAAGATAAAGGTGGCACGTTCGCTGCCTTTGGCCGCGAAGGTTTTGCAACGCACCAATTTGTGTCCGTCGGAGGCCACCATGGTGATGTCGTCGGTGGTGATGTCGAAATAGATGCCGTTCATCACCGGTCGGAGCTCGTCGTCGGCCGTGGCAAACATGGTTCGGTTGATTCCCGTCGAGAGTATGGCTGCGTCGATGTCTACCCGCACGGCTTGGCTGCTTAGCGCAACGGGTTGGGGAAACTCGTCGGCACTTTGCCCCATCAGGTTATATTTTCCATTCAGGTATTCAACTTTTATCTCCATGGAGTTGAAGTTGATGCTAAACGTCAGCGGTTGTTCGGGAATCTCTTTGAGTGCATCCAGAATGGTCTTTGCCGTGATGGCAAATTTCCCGTCGGCATCCGATTCATTCACGTCAACCGACGTGGTCATGGTTGTTTCACTGTCCGATGCGGTAACCGACAGCATTCCACCTTTCATTTCAAAGAGGAAACAGTCTAAAATAGGTAACGCATTCTTCGAATTAATCACACGGCTGATGGCCTGCAAGTGGCTCGACAGCGCCGTACTCGAAACGACAAATTTCATATTCTATCTATTTTTAAAGTTTTGATGGCGTAACGTTTATTGCCTTCTGTAAGCCGGAAAAGAGTGCTTCCGGCTTGAATATCGGACAAAGTTACAAAAAAGATTTTTCCATCCGCAAGAAAGCAAAGAAATTCATGGCCGCATGCAAGGTTTCGACCTATTTATTGTATCTTCGCACCATCATTAAAAACCAGAGAATAATAATAGAATATGGAATTTACAGGAAAAGTTATTGCCGTGCTTCCTCTTAGAAGCGGGACTTCGGCACGCGGAGAATGGAAATCGCAAAGTTTTGTCGTAGAAGATGCCGTGAGTGGTCAATATCCCCGCAAGTTGTGTTTTGATGTGTGGGGCGAAGACAAGCTCCAGCAGTTCAATATTCAAATGGGACAAACGCTGACTGTTTCGTTTGATATCGATGCGCATGAATATCAGGGTCGTTGGTTTAACAGCATTCGTGCTTGGCGTGTTGTACCCGCTACCGAGGGCGTGGCTCCTGCTCCTGCTTCCACTCCTGTTCCTCCTCCGGCTCCGGCTGCCACTGCCGACTTTGGCACAAGCGA
>JAISHB010000083.1 GCA_031262785.1 Prevotellaceae bacterium | reverse complement strand
GTCCGTCGCCGATGAGCGGATGACCGAGATCTTGCATGTGCACACGGATTTGGTTGCGCCGGCCGGTCTCGAGCTTGAGTTCTACCAGCGAGTAGCCGCCCGTTCGTTTGATGGTGCGGTAGTGGGTGATGGAAAAGAGGCCGCCGTCGTCGGTGGGACTCGAGGAGACGTAGAGTTTGTGATCGGTCAGATACGATTGCACGGTGCCGGCATCTTTCTCCATCTCGCCCGTCACCACGGCTACGTAGCGGCGGTCGGTAACGATTTGATGCCAATGCTCGCGCAGGGTCTGCTTGGTTTTTTCGTCTTTAGCAAACATCATCAGGCCCGAGGTGTCGCGATCGAGTCGATGCACCACAAAGAGGTTTTGTTCCCGATGCCCCGAACGGTGAAGGTATTCGCTCAGGATATGGTAGGCGGTACGTTCTTTCTGTCGGTCGGTGCCGATGGAAAGCAATCCCTGCATCTTCTCCACTACGATGATATAGGCATCTTCGTAGACGATTTTCAGCAGCTTGTTGCGGAACTCTTTGCCTCCCTTGTCGCGACTGATTTGTACTTTCATGCCTGCCTTCAACGGGAAGTTATACTGGGTGACAATCACATTGTCGACAAAGACGACACGTTTGGTCAGCAGCATTTTGAGCTTGGTGCGGCTGGCTTGCGGCATCTTGGCGGCCAGGAAGGCCATCAGCTCCATGGGTTCGTTCACCGTGTAGTCGGTGTATTGTGTGCGGGCGCGAGCTACTTTTTTATCTGTCGGGGGCATGGGCAAATGAAGAATTATGAATGAAGAATGGCGTATCGGCAATGCTAAAGGAGACGGTGTTCGAGTAGCACTACGTTCTCTACGTGGTGGGTGTGGGGAAACATATCCACGGGTTGCACGGCGCTTACGCGGTAGGCGGCATCGAGTAGCTGTAGGTCACGTGCCTGTGTGGCAGGATTGCAGCTAACGTAAACAATACGTTGGGGAGCGGCTTGCAGCATCACTTCCACTACATCGGCGTGCATGCCGGCGCGGGGAGGATCGGTGATGATGACCTCGGGACGACCGTATTGCTGCACGAAAGCGGGTGTGAGCAGGTCTTTCATGTCACCGGCAAAGAAGAGCGTGTTGCCGATGTGGTTTAGCGAGGCATTTGCTTTGGCATCTTCGATAGCTTCGGGAACATACTCTATCCCGATGACCTGGCGCGCCTTGCGGGCAATGAAGTTGGCAATGGTGCCCGTGCCGGTGTAGAGGTCGTAGACCAGTTCCGTGCCGGTGAGGGCGGCGAAGCGGCGAACCACGTCGTAGAGGCGGTGGGCTTGGTCGGAGTTGGTTTGATAGAACGACTTGGGCCCTATCTTGAAACGAAGCTCTTCCATCTGTTCGTAGATGTGGTCGGTGCCGCGGAATGTGTGCACGTCCAAATCGGTGATGGTGTCGTTTCGTTTGTTGTTGACGACATATAATAAAGAGGTGATTTCGGGGAAGGCATCGGCCGTATAGGCTAATATTTGTTGGAATTGTTGCTGCTCTTCCTCGTGTGCTATCTTGGCGATAAGGATGACCATCAGCTCACCGGTGGAGGAAGTGCGAATAATTAGGTTGCGAAGCATACCCTCTTGCGTTCGCAAATTAATGAAAGAGTAGTTATGTGCATAGGCATAGTCTCGGATGGCATTTCGGATTCGGTTGGAGACATCTTCCTGCAACCAGCATTTCTCAATAGCCAGCACCTTGTCGAAGGCATCCGGGATGTGAAATCCCACGGCATTCATCTGTTCATAGACTACGTTCTGTTTGATTTCTTCGTCGGTTAGCCAGCGTTTGTTCGAGAAGGTAAATTCCAACTTGTTGCGGTAGAATTGGATTTTATCCGAACCGATGATGGGCGAGATTTCCGGCAATTCCACCTTCCCGATACGGGTTAGATGATCGGTTACCTGTCGCTGTTTATACTTGAGCTGTTCACTGTAGGGAAGCATTTGCCATTTGCATCCGCCACACACACCGAAATGCACACAGAAGGGAGCGGTACGCACCGGCGAATAAGCGTGGAATTTCACGGCGATTGCTTCGGCATAGCTGTGTTTTTTTCGCTTGATTTGCAAGTCTACGACATCACCGGGAACCACTCCCGGCACAAATATCACCAGTTCGTTGACCCGCGCAATGGCTTTGCCTTCGGCGGCAATGTCCGTAATGGTAATCTGTTCGAGTAGAGGAAGTTCTTTTCTTTTTCTGGCCACAGTAGTTGATTTTGAGCGGCAAATGCCCCCTGCCACGGTGTGCGTGAACAGGAGGCGTTTACGGTATCGCTCTTTGGGGTGTTAGGGATGGTTTATTAGCCGAAGTTGTCGAACATCAAGTTTGAGAAGGGAACGCCCAGGCTGTCGAGCATCTTCTCTACGGCCTGCGACATGGCGCCGGGGCCGCACATGTAGTATTCAATGTCTTCGGGTGCTTCGTGATCTTTGAGGTAGGTGTCGTAGATGACCTGTCCCACATACCCGGGGGTATATTTCACGCCGGCTGCATCGGCAGCAGGATCGGGACGGTCGAGTGCCAGGTGGAACGAGAAGTTGGGAAACTCCTTTTCTATCTCCAAGAAGTCGTTGAGATAGAACACCTCGTTTAGGGCACGGGCGCCGTAGAAGTACGACATCTTGCGGTCGGTGGTGTGCAGCGTTCGGGTCATGTGCATGATTTGCGCCCGTAGCGGAGCCATGCCGGCGCCGCCGCCAATCCACATCATTTCACGTTTGGAGTCGAAAATGGGATGGAAGTCTCCATAGGGGCCACTCATCATTACTTTGTCGCCCGGTTTGAGGGTGAAGATATACGACGAGGCAATACCCGGCATTACATCCATAAATCCCTTTCCTTTGTTTTTGGGTTTGAAGGGTGGTGTGGCAATGCGCACGGTGAGCATAATGCGATCACCTTCGGCCGGATAGTTAGCCATGGAGTAGGCACGAATAGTCTCCTCGTCGTTGCGACACTTCAGACTGAACAGGTCAAAATTCTCCCACGAGGGCAGGTAAGCTTCGCCGATCATCTGTCGGTCGATGTCTTTACTGTAATCCATCGAGTATTTGGGGATTTTAATCTGCGCATACGAGCCGGGGACAAAATCCATGTGCTCTCCTTGGGGCAATGCTACAATGAACTCTTTGATGAAGGTGGAAACGTTCTTGTTCGAGATAACCTCACACTCCCACTCTTTGACGCCGAGAATCGCTTCGTCAATCTTGATTTCCATATCACCCTTCACCTTCACCTGACAGCCCAGGCGCCAATGGTCTTGGCGCTGTTTGCGGCTGAAGTGGGGTGTTTCGGTGGGCGATATTTCACCGCCGCCTTCCATCACCTGGCATTTGCATTGTCCGCACGAACCTTTTCCGCCGCAAGCCGAAGAGAGAAAGACGCCGCTAACCGAAAGAGTGTTCAACAGCGTGGAACCGGATTCCACCTCGAGCACGCGCTCGGCATTCAGGGTTAGTTTTACCTTACCCGAAGGGATCAGGAAGTTCTTGGCCACCAGCAGAATCAACACCAGCAGCAATATCA
Organism: Prevotellaceae bacterium; assembly: GCA_031262785.1. Lineage (GTDB taxonomy): Bacteria > Bacteroidota > Bacteroidia > Bacteroidales > Bacteroidaceae > Bacteroides. The sequence goes on along the minus strand of JAISHB010000083.1, from coordinate 9,051 downwards.
CTACGAGGAATACGCCAACACTCGCTACTATCAAATTCATATCCAAATTCATATCCATATTGTTACTCTTCCTCTTTCGCTATATTTTCAAACCGGAAAAACACATAAATGCAATGGCCATCAAGCCTACGGTGATGAATGTAATTCCCAATCCACGCAATGGTTTGGGTACATTGGAGTAGGCCATTTTCTCGCGGATGGCCGCCAAGCCCACAATGGCCAGCAACCAACCGATTCCAGAACCGAGTGCATACGAAACGGAATCCCACACATCGCCGATATACTTGGGATCACTTTCGCCCAATGTGATGCGTTGCTGCATAAAGAGCGAAGCCCCCATGATGGCGCAATTCACCGCAATCAACGGCAGAAAGATGCCCAGCGAATTGTAGAGCGACGGACTGAAACGTTCCACCACCATCTCCACCAATTGCACAATGCCGGCAATTACCGCAATGAAAAGAATGAAACTCAGGAAGGTCAGATCGATGCCCAACAACCCGTCGGCCGCCAACACCTTGGTTTGCAACAGGTAGTTTACCGGAAGAGTCACCAGCAACACGAACGTAACGGCCACACCCAACCCCAGCGCGGTCTTCACCGTTTTGGACACAGCCAGGTAGGAGCACATGCCCAGGAAGAAGGCAAATATCATATTGTCCACAAAGATGGAGCGGACGAATAAACTCATAAAATGTTCCATGATTCCTTAGTTTAATCTTCAATTAACTCTTTATGTCTGGCGCGCTGATACCAGATGATGCAGGCCACAATGATCAGTGCCATCGGAGGCATCAACATCAGTCCGTTGTTCACATAGCCTGCCTCTTGCAGGAACTTATAGTTCAAAATATCTATCCCCAGCAGTTGTCCCGAGCCAAACAGTTCGCGGAAGAAGGCAACGATGACCAAAATCTTGGCATATCCCAAGCCGTTGCCCACGCCGTCGAGGAACGACTCCCAAGGAGCATTTTGCATTGCAAAAGCTTCGAGGCGTCCCATTAAAATGCAGTTGGTGATAATCAATCCGACGTAGACCGAGAGTTGTACGCTTACGTCATAAGCAAAAGCTTTCAATACTTCGCTTACAATGGTTACCAACGCAGCCACCACCACCAATTGAACAATGATGCGGATGCGATTGGGAATGGTTCGGCGCAGCAACGAGATGACCACGTTTGAGAAGGCGGTAATCACCGTGACCGAAAGCCCCATCACAATGGCCGGTTCTAATTTGGCCGTGACAGCCAGCGCCGAACAGATGCCGAGCACTTGCACGGTAACGGGATTGTTCATACCCAGCGGAGTGGAGAATACTTCGCGGTTCTTTTTAGAAAATAATTGTGCCATATAACTGTTCTCCTCCTTATTTAGTAGTTAGAAATTTGGTGTAATTTGACAGGCAATCGTGCAGCATCTGATTCACTCCCTCGGAAGTGATGGTACCGCCCGAGATGCCGTCGACCTGATGCGCGGCATCTTCCACCTTGCCGTGTTTGACTACACTGAGCGCCACGGTTCCGTTTAGCATCGCCTTTCGGCCGGGAAACTCATCCTGAAAATGTTCGGTAGCGATTTCGGCGCCCAATCCGGGAGTTTCACCCGCATGGGAGAAGTAGGTCCCGAAGACCGTGTCTTTGTCTTCGTCCAGCGCCACATATCCCCAAATCGCTCCCCAAAGGCCTACGCCGTAGACGGGAAAGAGATACTTGGTGGCACCGTCAACCTGGCAGACAAACACATGCAGCCGGTGATACTCTTTCACCTCTTTTTCATAACCGGTGGCAAAGGCGCCGTCGTTTTCTTTGAGTGTACCGTCTTGCTGCAGGAGCATGTCGGCTTTTACATACTGGTTATAGACCTTTTCGGGGTCTTCCTGGATGTTGCGAACGCCCAGGGCGGCCAGAATCTGTTTTTTGGTGTCGAGTTCGACGTTCTTTTGTTGTTTGCTTCGCAGCGACGAGCTGACAAAAGCCAACAGGAAGGCCACGATGATAACCATCACCGAAGCATAGACGAACGTGTAGGTATTACTGTTGGTATTCATTGTCTCATCCGATTTAGCTGTTTAACTTCATGGAACGTTTCATCCGGCGATTGATATTGCTTTGCACCACATAGTGATCGATGAACGGAGCAAATGCATTCATCAGCAAGATGGCAAGCATCATTCCCTCGGGATAGCCCGGATTGAGCACGCGGATGGTAATGGCCATCGCACCAATGAGGAAGCCGTAGATATACTGACCCGTTTGAGTACGTGCCGAGGTGACCGGATCGGTGGCCATAAACACAGCCCCGAAACAAAATCCACCCAATACCAAGTGTTCATACCAAGGCATCTGAGCCATGGGAGTGTCGGGACCCACCGAATTGAACAACCAGGCAATGAGCGAACCTCCCACGAAGACCGAAAGCATGGTACGCCAACTGGCAATGCCGGTGGCCAGCAACAAGATGCCGCCCAAAGCGATGGCAATCACGCTGGTCTCTCCGATAGACCCGGGCATAAGCCCCGTAATCATATCCCAGGAAAAAGCAGGTGCCGCACCCGTCGTGGAAGCAATTCCCAGCGGAGTGGCAGCCGTTACGCCGTTTACAAGGTCGGTGCCCAGGCCAAACATGCTGTCGGAAGCGACCCAGACGGCATCACCCGACATCTTGGTTGGATAGGCAAAGAAGAGGAACGCGCGCGTGACGACGGCTACATTGAAAATATTCATACCCGTTCCGCCGAACACTTCTTTGGCAAATATAACGGCGAAGGCTGTAGCCACGGCCAGCATCCATAGCGGACATCCCACCGGTACAATCATCGGGATCAGTATACCCGTCACCAAAAATCCTTCGTGTATCTCCTCGCCCCGCCACTGAGCCACGACGAATTCGATGCCCAGCCCGACCACATACGATACCACAATTTTGGGCAGTACCGCCAGCAGGCCGTATGCGAATAGTTCAATGAAACCGGTGCTGTCCAATGCGCCGGCTGCCTTGAAGTGTTGATAACCCACGTTATACATGCCCAGCAGCAACGCCGGCATCAACGCCAGCACCACCAACGACATGATGCGCTTGCTGTCGATGGCGTCGTGAATGTGCACTCCCCTCTTGGAGGTGGCGTTGGGAACGAACAAGAACGTTTCCATTCCTTCAAACACCGACCGGAATGCGTGCAGCTTGCCTCCCTCCTCGAAGTTCGGCTTTATCTTATTGAGGTAATTTCTTAATGCCTTCATCGCTATCAATTATGAGTTGTCGAATTTAATTTGGAGTTAGGCCATTTCGGCACGAAGCAGATCCAATCCTTCCCGGATGATGCGTTGTACCTCCACTTTGGAGGAACAGACAAACTCGCACAAAGCAAAGTCTTCGGGAGCCACTTCATAGATGCCGAGCGCTTCCATGCGGTCGATATCGCCGGCTATCACCGCTTTGACCAAATATTCGGGCAGAATATCCATGGGCAATACGCGATCGTATTCGCCCGACATAATAAGGTGTCGTTCACCTCCTTTGATGCGGGCGTCGATGACATACTCTTTCTTCTTACCCCGCAACCAGCTGAAATAGGATCGGCTCACACTGAACTGTTTTAGACGCGGCATCATCCAACCCAGCATTTCGTTGCATTCGTCGCCCTCGGGTATGACGGTGAGCTGCGTGTGGAACGCACCCAGATAACCCTGCAAACCAACCTGTTTGCCGGTGAGCGGATTGCCGCTGATGTAGCGCAGGTCTTTATCGTGCGTGGTGTTTGCTTGAAAGATTTCTTCCAGTGACGCACCGATTTTCAGCTTGCAATAACCGGGCTGGAGCAGTTCCGAACCGGTCAGGGCAACCGTGCGGGTGAAATCGATCTGTCCGCCGTTTAGCAGGCGGCCGATAAACAGGACGGCTTCGGCTCCCAGCGTCCAGACGACTTCGCCTTTGGCAATGGGAGCGATGTGACTGATTTGTACGCCCACGTTGCCGGCCGGATGTGGTCCGTCAAAAGCGGTTAGGGTCACTTGCCGCGCCTCAAGCAATGCCTTGGCTTGTTGCCGGGTGCTGATGTTCAAATAAGTCTTGCCTAATTTGGCCAGAGCGTCCAAACCGGTTTGGAAGTGATGCTCTTCGCCTTTTAAGACAAACTCGAACGAGGGCGCCAACGGATTACTGTCGAACGCAGAGATAAAGATGGCTTTCGGAGTGGAGGAAGGATCGGCAATGATGTCGTAGGGACGTTGACGAATGAAGGCAAACAGCCCGCTCTCGAGCAGGAGGTTTTTCACTTCGTCGGCACTCATCCGGTCGGCATTTTTCGTATCAAACACCCGATGGGTTTGTTCCTGGGAGGCTTCTACGACAATCTTCATCACCTTGCGTCGTGCACCACGTTCTACGGAAGTGACCACCCCGCTAACGGGTGAAACAACCTTTAGTTCGGGACGATTCTTATCGATAAACAAGGCGTCGCCTGTACTCACCCGGTCTTGCTCCTTGACAACTACCTTGGGGACGATGCCGGTAAAGTCATCGGGCACCACAGCATAGGTTGAAGGTGTTTTCACCCTCACCCACTCTTCTGCAGCCTTTCCTTTGAGGTTGATATCGAGACCTTTACGCAATTTAATTACATTCACCATGTTTTTAAGAAATAGTGGTTTCTTTTAATTTTGCGCAAAAGTACATAAAAACAGGGGGATACACCACAAAACTGCGCAAGGATTTTACGCCTGAAAAGTGCAATCGTACAAATCTGTTTGTTAAAGGCGACGCCGTCGCTATTAACAAACAAATTTGTTTCATCGTAGCGACGGGGTGAACTGCCCTCGAACAAAAATGTTTCGTCGTAGCGACGGCGTCGCCAGAGCTAATCAAAATTGTTTCATCGTAGCGACGCCGTCGCCAGGGCTAATCAAAACCGTTTGTTAAGAGCGACGCCGTCGCCTTTAACAAACAAAACTGTTTCATCGTAGCAACGGGGTGAACCACGCTCAAACAAAATGGTTTCACCCTTGCGACGGGGTGACCTCTTTTGGACAAAAAAAATCATCGTAGCACGCGCCCGGTGCTACGATGAGGCAAAGTTGTTTCACGCTCTCTTCCGGCTCAATTGGCCATTTCCGAAATGAATTTGATGCGTACCATGCGTACCTCTTCTTCGGTGAAATCGTCACCCAGTTCGTCGAGCGCATCTTCTATCTTATCGGTAGTGGATTCTTTGAAGTAGTCGTAGATATCCTGCAGATGATCTTCGTCCATAATCTCATCGATGAAATAGTCGATGTTCAGTTTGGTGCCGGAATAGACGATGGCTTCGATTTCGTCGAGCAGTTCGCCGAACTCAATTCCTTTGGAAAGGGCAATGTCGTCGAGCGCCACCTTTCGGTCGATGGCTTGAATGATAGAGACTTTCATTTTCGACTTGTTGGCCACCGTGCGCACCCGCAAGTCTTCGGGGCGTTCAATTTCGTTTTCTTCGCAGTGACGCTTGATCAGTTCGCAAAACTCCCGCCCGTAGCGTGTGGCCTTTCCTTTGCCTACGCCGGGGATGTTCTGCAGCTCTTCCAGGGTGATGGGATATACCGTAGCCATGGCTTCGAGCGAGGGGTCTTGAAACACCACATACGGAGGTACCGACAGCTTCTTCGAGACTTTCTTGCGCAAATCCTTTAGCATCGAGAAGAGCGCCGGATCTACCGCACAGGAGGCACCTCCGCGCATCGGCGTATCGTCTTCGGACTCTTCGAAATCGTTGTCTTCCGTGATTTTAAACGAAGCGGGATGTTGAAGGAACTCATGTCCGGCGGGAGTTACTTTGAGTAGACCGTAGTTTTCCACCTCTTTCTCCAGATAGCCTGCAATCAGGGCTTGGCGAATCACGGCATTCCATGTTTTGTCATCTTCACCCATCCCCGAGCCGAAAACTTCCAGATCGTCGTGCAGGTGCGCTTGTACGGCCGAGGTTTCCCGTCCTTGTATAATGTCGATAATATAATCTGCTTTGAAGTTTTCATTGACCGCGAGGATGGCTTCTATCACGGTAGATAATAGTTCTTGGGCTTCCACTTGTTTTTTAGGGTTTAAACAGTTATCACAATTTCCACAGTTTTCTTCGGCATATTCTTCGCCAAAATAGTGCAATAAGGTCTTTCGCCGACATACCGACGACTCGGCATACGCAGCTGTTTCTACGAGCAGTTGTTTTCCAATCTCTTGTTCGGCTATCGGTTTGCCTTGCATAAACTTTTCTAATTTCTGCAGGTCTTTGTTGGTGTAAAACGTAATGCATTGGCCTTCGCCGCCGTCGCGTCCGGCACGTCCGGTTTCCTGGTAATAGCCTTCCAGACTTTTGGGGATGTCGTAATGAATCACAAAGCGGACATCGGGCTTGTCTATACCCATCCCAAAGGCGATGGTAGCTACAATCACATCGATGCGTTCCATCAGGAAATCATCCTGATTCTTGGTTCTGTCTTTCGAATCGATGCCGGCATGATAAGGACGTGCATTGATACCATTGGCCTGAAGTATTTCGGCCAACTCTTCCACCTTCTTACGACTCAGGCAATAAATGATGCCCGATTTGTCGTTCCGGTTCTTGATATATTTGATAATCTCTTTATCAATATTGGAGGTTTTGGAGCGTACCTCGTAATAGAGGTTGGGACGGTTGAAGGAGGACTTAAACACTTGGGCATCGCTCATTCCCAGGTTTTTTTGGATATCATGCTGTACCTTGGGAGTGGCCGTGGCGGTCAGGGCGATTACCGGTGCTTTCCCTATTTCGTTAATGATGGGACGGATACGTCTGTATTCGGGACGGAAATCGTGTCCCCATTCGGAGATGCAGTGTGCTTCGTCCACTGCATAGAAGGAGATCTTTACGGTACGCAAGAACTCGATGTTCTCTTCCTTGGTAAGTGATTCGGGGGCTACATAGAGTAATTTGGTTTTTCCGCTGAGAATGTCGGCGCGTACCTGCTCGATGGCGCCTTTATTCAAGGATGAGTTGATGAAATGGGCGATGCCGTCTTCTTCACTAAACGTACGCATCGCATCCACTTGATTCTTCATTAATGCAATCAGAGGAGAGATTACAATCCCTGTTCCTTGGAGCAACAGGGCAGGTAATTGATAGCATAGCGACTTTCCTCCCCCGGTAGGCATCAACACAAAGGTGTCGTTGCCCGCCAAAAGATTCCTGATGATGGCTTCTTGATTACCTTTGAAGGTGTCGAATCCGAAGTACTTTTTAAGTTGAGCTGTTAGATTAATGGTCTTCTCTGCCATGAGTTTTCAAGTTGTTTATTAAGTGATTGGTTACGATTACCATGATTCTTTGCACTTAGAATAACTAAACAAAGTTATAAACAACTTCTTAAATAGAATACTTTTTTTGCTTTTATTTTCGATAAAAAAGAAAAGAGGAGGGATTCAAACGGTTTATTCGTTGATTTTAAGCCGTTTGCAGTCGGGCAAGATTGGCTTTCTCAAGCTGGGCACGGGCATATTCCAGCGTCACCACGAGCGAATCGGGATGCTCGGTAGGCGCATCAAACATGGCATCCATCATGATGGTTTCCACGATGGAGCGCAGTCCGCGAGCGCCTAATTTGAATTCAATGGCTTTATCAACAATGTATTCGAGCACGTCATCTTGAAAACTCAGCTTCACATGATCCATCTCGAAGAGCTTGATATATTGCTTGATGATAGAGTTTTTGGGTTCGGTAAGAATGGCTCTGAGGGCGGTTCGGTCTAACGGATTCAGATAGGTAAGCACGGGCATGCGGCCGATAATCTCGGGTATGAGTCCATAGGAGCGCAAATCTTGCGGGGCGATGTATTGCATCAAGTTGTTCCGATCTATGGTGGCGGCATTGCGAACGGCGCTGTAACCCACCACATGGGTGTTGAGACGTTGGGCAATTCGCTTCTCGATGCCGTCGAAGGCTCCGCCGCAAATAAAGAGGATGTCTTTGGTATTGACGGCAATCATCTTCTGGTCGGGATGCTTGCGTCCGCCTTGAGGCGGAACATTCACGACGGAACCCTCCAGCAATTTGAGCAATCCCTGCTGCACTCCTTCGCCGCTTACGTCACGCGTGATGGAGGGATTATCGCCCTTTCGGGCTATCTTGTCGATCTCATCAATAAAGACAATGCCCCGTTCGGCCTCGGCCACATTGTAGTTGGCCACCTGCAACAAGCGCGAAAGGATGCTTTCAATATCCTCCCCCACGTAACCTGCCTCGGTTAATACCGTGGCATCGACAATGGTAAAGGGCACCCGAAGCAGTCTGGCGATGGTACGTGCCAGCAAGGTTTTCCCCGTGCCGGTACTGCCAACCATAATGATATTCGACTTCTCAATCTCCACATCATCTTTCCGGTCTTTCTGCAACAGGCGTTTGTAGTGGTTGTAGACCGATACCGAGAGGAACCGTTTGGCATCGTCTTGTCCGATGACGTAGTCGTCCAGGAACTTCTTAATGTCGACGGGCTTGGGCAAATCGTCGATCGACAGCGCCAACTCCTTTGCCTCTCCGCGGCGCATTTCCTGTGTGATCTGGTAGGCTTGCTCGATGCATAGGTCGCAGATGTTTCCGTTCAGGCCGGAAACCATATAGTCGGTATCGTGCTCGGATCTGTCGCAAAAGCTACAGACACGGGGTGCTTTCTTGCTGTTGGTGGCCATGTTTATTTCTTAATCAACACCTCATCTACCATGCCATACTCCTTGGCTTCTTGGGCGGTCATCCAGTAGTCGCGGTCGGAATCGGCCTCCACCTTCTCGAAGGGAGTGTGTGAATGGGTGGCAATGATGGTGTAGAGTTCTTTTTTGAGTTTCTGAATTTCGCGGGCGGTAATCTCGATATCCGAGGCTTGTCCCTGGGCGCCGCCCATAGGTTGATGGATCATCACGCGGGAATGGGTCAAGGCCGAACGCTTGCCCGTGCCGGCAACAAGCAACACGGCGGCCATACTGGCGGCCATACCGGTGCAGATGGTCGAGACTTTGCTCGAGATAAACTGCATGGTATCGTAGATGCCCAGTCCGGC
>JAISHB010000078.1 GCA_031262785.1 Prevotellaceae bacterium | reverse complement strand
AGCCGGACAATTTCGGGCAGATTGGCCAGGTCACCCTCCATGGAAAAAACGCTGTCCACCACGATGAGCTTGATGGCATCGGGGTTGCACTTTTGGAGTTCGCGCTCCAACTCTTCCATGTCGTTGTGCTTATACTTCAGTTGCGTGGAGAAGGAGAGGCGGCGTCCGTCCACGATGGAGGCGTGTACGCGATCGTCGCAAATGATGTAGTCGTTACGTCCGGTGAGTTGCGGAATGACGCCTTCGTTCACGGTGAATCCGGTGGAAAAGCAGAGCGCTTCGTCTTTACCCACAAATTCAGCCAGTTCTTTTTCCAGTTCAACGTGAATGTCGAGGGTGCCGTTAAGTAGGCGGGAGCCGGCACATCCGGTGCCGTATTTGTCTGTGGCAGCTTTGGCGGCATCAATGATCCGCTGATCGTAGGTAAGTCCCATATAGGCATTCGATCCGAACATTAACACCTTCTTGCCATCCATTAAAACTTCGGTATCCTGATGGCTGTTGATGGTGCGGAAATAAGGGTAGATGCCCATAGCCATGTACTGTTGGGGTTGATCGTACTTGGCCATCTTTTCTTGTAATAATCCCATGGATATTGTTTTATCTTAAATCTACTATAAATAAATTCTTAGTTACAACTCAGTTCAAACAGGGGGCAAAGGTAGCAAAATAAGTAGCACACGTCGCTTTTTCGCGCTAAAAAACTGTGTATGTGCAGATTTGGTCACGCCACGGGAGCGGGAATAGAACTTTTATCGTACTTTTGCGCTCAAATAACGACACAACATATCGTAATGAAAGAAGATAAGAAGCAGAAAAAAATGCTGTTTGTGGTGAACCCGCAATCGGGAACGCATGACAAGGAACAGATTCTCCATTTGATAAACGACCGGATAGATAGCACGAGATATAGTGTTGAAATACGGCTTACGCAGTATGCCGGACACGCCGTGGAGATTGCTGCACAAGCCGCCAAGGAGCAAGTTTTTGCCGTGGTGGCGGTGGGTGGTGACGGAACGATGAATGAAGTGGGACGTTCGCTTATCGGCAGCAAAACAGCCATGGGAATCATTCCATGCGGGTCGGGTAACGGCCTGGCGCGCCACTTGCAAATCCCCATGGATGCCCGGCGGGCGGTAGACCTGCTCAATGCCGGCATCGTGACGCCTATCGACTACGGGTTGATCAATGAGCATCCTTTCTTTTGCACCTGCGGCGTGGGTTTCGACGCTTCGGTGAGTAAAAAGTTCGGCGAAGCAGGACGCAGAGGCTTGTTGACCTATTTCGAAAAGACCTTGCGTGAAAGTCTCAACTATCAATCCGAGATGTACGAACTGGAAACCGAAGAGGGGATGATTGCCGACCGTGCTTTTCTAATTGCGTGCGGGAATGCCTCGCAATATGGCAACAATGCCTACATTACACCCTTGGCCGACTTGTCGGACGGACTGCTGGATGTGACCATGATACTCCCTTTCAATATCCTGGACGTGCCGGCGCTTGCTTTTCAGCTGTTTAACAGGACCATCAACCAAAACCGGCACATTCACTCGTTTCGCTGCCGTAAGCTGTGCATCAAACGCACCCAAGAGGGCATGGCGCACTTCGACGGCGACCCGGTGAAGCTGGGACGAATCATCCACATCGAGCTGATTCATCACGGCATAAATGTGCTGATTCCGCCCAAGAAGATTATTCACTAATAGCTATAGATAACAACCATGTTTAGAACCCACACTTGCGGAGAGCTTCGCCTCTCCGACGTGAACCAAGTGGTTACGCTCTCCGGATGGGTGCAGCGCAGCCGTAAGATGGGAGGGATGACGTTCGTCGATCTGCGCGACCGCTACGGCATCACCCAGCTGGTCTTCAACGAAGCATCCGACGCCGCCCTGTGCGAACAGGCCAACCGCTTGGGGCGCGAATTTGTCATACAGGTAAGCGGAACGGTCGGCGAACGCTTCAGCAAGAATGCCAACCTGCCCACGGGCGAGGTCGAACTGATTGCCCGCTCGCTCAGGGTGCTCAACGGCGCCCTCACGCCTCCTTTCACCATCGAAGATGCCACCGACGGGGGCGACGACATTCGCATGAAGTATCGCTACCTTGATCTGCGCCGTCCGGCCGTGCGTAAAAACCTCGAACTGCGCCACAAACTCACCATCGAGGTGCGCCGCTACTTGGACGAACAGGGATTTATCGAAGTGGAGACGCCCGTGTTGGTGGGATCCACGCCCGAAGGGGCACGCGACTTCGTGGTTCCTTCGCGCATGAATCCCGGACAGTTCTACGCCCTGCCCCAGAGTCCGCAAACACTCAAGCAGTTGCTGATGGTCTCGGGTTTCGACCGCTACTTTCAAATCGCCAAGTGTTTCCGCGACGAAGATTTGCGTGCCGACCGTCAACCCGAGTTTACACAGATAGATTGCGAGATGTCGTTCGTTGAACAAGACGACATCATCGACCTGTTCGAGGGGATGACCAAATATCTTTTCCGGCGGGTGCGCGGCGTGGAGCTGACCGAACCCTTCGTACGCATGGCTTGGGCTGATGCAATGAAATACTACGGCAGCGACAAGCCCGATCTTCGTTTCGACATGCGGTTTGTCGAGCTGATGCACCTTCTCAAGGGCTATGGCTTTTCGGTATTTGACCAGGCGGCCTACATCGGCGGCATCTGCGCCAGGGGAGCCGCCCACTACACCCGCAAACAGTTGGACGCGCTCACCGACTACGTGAAGCGCCCGCAGATAGGCGCCAAGGGGCTGGTATATGCCCGCGTCGAGGCGGACGGTACCGTCCGGTCGAGCGTGGATAAGTTCTACACGCCCGAGGTGTTGCAACAGGTGGGAAAAGCATTTGATGCACAGCCTGGCGACCTTCTTTTAATACTCAGCGGCGAAGATGCCATGAAAACCCGCAAGCAACTGAGCGAACTGCGCCTCGAGATGGGCAACCGCCTGGGCTTGCGCGACAAAAACCGCTTCGTGTGCCTCTGGGTGATTGATTTCCCCATGTTTGAATGGAGCGAACAAGAGGGACGACTGATGGCCATGCACCATCCCTTTACCCATCCCAAAGACGAAGACATCGAACTGCTCGACACCGATCCGGCGGCGGTTCGCGCCGACGCCTACGACATGGTGATCAACGGCGTGGAGGTAGGCGGCGGTTCCATCCGTATTCACGACCCGCAGCTGCAGGCCAAGATGTTCCACATCCTGGGCTTCACCCCCGAGCGCGCCGAGCAGCAGTTCGGTTTCTTGATGAATGCCTTCAAGTACGGCGCTCCGCCGCACGGTGGACTGGCCTACGGATTAGACCGGTGGGTGTCGCTCTTTGCCGGATTAGACAGCATTCGCGATTGCATTGCGTTTCCCAAGAACAACAGCGGACGCGACGTCATGCTCGATGCCCCTTCCGTTTTGGAAGAGGCGCAATTGAAGGAGTTGAACTTAGAGGTGAAACTGTAGCACGCCTGTCGCCCATCGACGGCTCGTACATCAATCGGAACAGGGGATGTGAAGCAATTCACATCCCTATTTTTTTAGTGCACAAAAAGAACTTCTTATCTTTACCCACAAATCATCCGCTATCTCCTATTTATATATGAAACATCTTCTCTCTATTGCGTTGGCAGGCTGCCTCTGCTACCCGACGACGGCTACAAACCTGCCCACCGACAGCCTTTGCAAGGCCATTGTCGGCTTTGAAACCCCGCAAGATGCGGCGCGAACCAAAACATGGTGGTTTCACGGCGAAACCGAAACCACTCGCGAGGGCATCACAGCCGATCTGGAGGCGTTTAAGCGTGTGGGCATCGGCGGAGTGGTCTACTACGACCAGTCGCACGGTCCGGCGGAAAACGCCTTGCCGGCATTTGCTCCGCAATGGTGGGAGATGCTCCGTTTTGCGGCCGAAGAGGCGCAGAGAGTGGGGCTAACCTTCGAGCTTCACATCGGCAACGGCTTTGTGGCCGGTGGAAACTACATTCCCGACTCTCTGTCGATGAAACGGTTACAAGCCAGCCAGTTGGTGGTGTCCGGCGGAAAGAATCTGATCCTTGAAACGACTCCGCCCCCGGGAAGAAACGGCTACTACGAAGATGTGGCCGTCTTGGCCTTTCCGCTGCCCAGGGGATATGGAAAGACTTCGCGTACCCAGGCGGTGCACGTGCAGAGTAATGTCCCGCAGCTCAACCTTGGTCCGCTGCTCCACAGTGGCTATCCGCGGCTCGCTACACTCTCGGTGCAGCAGCCGGATCAGTCGGTAGACGTGGTGTGGGCTTTTGAACAGCCCTTTACCGCCCGCTCGCTCAGCTACGAAGTGCAGCCGCGCGGCAAAGCCACCACCAGTGCCACCAACGTGCCCGGTGCGCCGCAAGAAACCTTTGTGGGGACGGGCTATAAACAGTTGCCCGACATCGGACAGCTGGAGGCTTCGGACGACGGCATTCACTATCGCGCCGTGTGCAACCTCAAGCCCATCTACCGCGCCCACGAAAACTGGCGGCAGAAGAGTGTGTCGTTTGCAGCGGTAACCGCCCGTTACTTCCGGCTTCGTTTGCATCATTGGTGGAACACGCCCGCCCCGGCATCGCTAAACATGGGAAACGTGGTGCTGCAGGGAGCGGCCTGCATCAACGAATGGGAGGAGAAAGCCGGTCTGTTTTCGGAGTATATCGGAAAGGAGACGACACCGCTCTACGCTGCCGATGAAGTAATCGATCCCTCGCAGATTATCAACCTGACCGACCATCTGGGCAAGGATGGTGTGTTGCAAGCCGAGCTTCCCGCCGGAGAGTGGATGGTGATGCGTTTTGCCGCCGTTCCCACGGGCGGCAAAACCAAACACGGACGGAAGAACCTGATGGGGCCGGAATGTGACAAACTATCCGTGGAAGCAGCCGAATTGCAATGGAATCGCTACGTCGGACGTATCCTCGACTCGCTCCGGACGACCGGTAGCGGGCACATCAGCGGCATTGCCATGGACAGCCACGAGGCCGGCGCCCAAAACTGGACGAAACGGTTTCCCGAAGAGTTTCTCCGGCGGCGCGGCTACGACCCGACGCCCTACTTGCCGGCCATGATGGGCTATGTGGTGAAGGATGTGCCGACCACCTCCGGCTTCCTCTACGATGTGCGCCGCACGATTGCCGACTTGATTAGCGATAACTATTTCGGACCCTTTCAGCGCCTCTGCACCGAGCACGGTCTGACTTTCACGGCACAAGCCATGGGCAACGCCTTGTGCATCGACGCCGACAACCTGCAGGCAAAGAGCCGCGTGGACAAGCCGCAGGGGGAGTTTTGGCCGATACATCCCGACGGCAACTACGACATCAAGGAATCTTCTTCGGCGGCGCATCTCTACGGCAAACCCATCGCCTCGGCCGAAGCTTTTACCGATGCCAAATACACCCATTCGCCGGCCGACTTGAAAACATTGGCCGATTATGCCTATGCGTTTGGTATCAACGAGTTTGTGATATGCGCCTCGGCCTATCAACCCTGGTTGGACAAACAACCGGGCAGTACCGGAGGCGGCAGGCAGTATTGTTTGAATCGAAACAATACATGGTGGGAAGAGAGCCGGCCGTTTTGGGATTACCAGGCGCGGTGTGCCTACCTGATGCGACAGGGAAAATCGAGCGCCGACCTGTGCGTCTACTTGGGAGAGAACGCACCGGTGAAGATACTTACCTACCGTCTGCCCGACATTCCCGGGGGATACGACTTCGACGCCTTCACGAGCGATGCGCTCTTCACCCGCATGCAGGCGCAAGCCGGCCGCATTGTGCTGCCCGACGGGGTGAGCTATCGCATGATGATATTGCCCCGCGACGGAGCACTTACGCTGGATGCGCTACGCCGGATAGCCTCGCTGATTGAACAGGGCGCCCGCGTCTACGGCATCAAACCGACCGGTTCGCCGTCGGCGCGTGATGTTAGCGGACAAGAGGCATACCGCCGCCTGACCGACAGTGTGTGGGGCGAAACACCTGCCGCTGCGGGGTCGAATAGCTACGGGAAGGGACGCATCTATTGGGGTATGCCGCTGGGCGAAGCGTTGCAACAGGCCGGCATCGCTCCCGACGTGGCTTTGCAGGAGGGCAGCACGAAAGAGCGCATGATCTACTTTGCGCACCGCACGCTGGCCGATGCCGAACTCTATTTCCTGGCCAATCGGAAAGATCAACCGGAGGCGAACCGGTTTACCTTCCCCGTTGCTGCTTCGTATGCCCAGCTTTGGTTTCCGGTGAGCGGGAAACGGTTTGCGCTGCCGGTACATCCTGCCCCGGGCGGAGGCACGACGGTCGACCTTCGTTTGATGGAGCGCGAAGCCTGCTTTGTGGTGCTGACCAATCGCGCCGAGGCGCTGGCTCCGCCGCTTTCGTGGTCACAGGATAGCCTCCGGCCGAAACAATTGCTTGGCTGGACGGCCTATTTCGATCCGGCAAAGGGTGGAGTGGGAGCGCTGAAGATGGATACGCTGCGTGCGTGGACTCACTACGAGGATCCGCGCATCCGGTACTATTCGGGAACCGTCGTTTACCAGTCCCGCTTCAAGTCGGACAAACCCAAGGGACGCATTTTCTTGCAGGCCGGCTATTCCGGTTGCACGGCACACCTCTTTGTGAACGGGAAAGATGCCGGCATTCTGTGGACAAAGCCCGATCGGGTAGAGATTACCGATTATGTGCATGCCGGAGAGAATGAAATAGAGATCAGGCTCACCAATACGTTGATGAACCGGATGCTGTACGATGCCGGTTTACCCCCAAACGAGCGGATTACCTACTCCTATCCTCCGCTTTCGATGAAAGAGGTACAACTGACTCCCTCCGGACTCACCGAAGTGTTGATTGTAACCAAACGGTAAGATTTTGAAGCAGATGATGCAGAAATATCAACTATAGTATGTACATTTGTGCAATCAACCACCCTTATTTATTCATTCATCTTCAATCAACAACCCTTATTTATTCATCTTCAATTACCAACTTTAAAAACACCCTTTTTATGGATGCAAAACATGTAGATGCTTTTATGTTGGCCAATGCCAAGTATTTCCGCGATTATCAACTCTCTTCGGTGCGCGATGCCCTGCTTAATACCGACGAAAGCAAATGGCTGATGATTCAAACCGCGCAGTTTAAGGATCCCACCCTGACGTTTATCATCTCGTTGCTGGCCGGGCAAGTAGGTATCGATCGCTTCTTTTTAGGGCACATCGGTTTGGGTATCGGAAAGCTGCTGACTTGTGGCGGCTTGGGTATCTGGGCTATTGTAGACTGGTTCCTCATCATGGATGCCACGCGCGACAGTAACCTGGCCACCCTGCAACGCCTGCTGTAGGCAAGCAATACGGCGACTCTGTTACATTTAATGTCTCCCAAATCACTCTACGCACTCACCGCTTCGGGTTGCGTAGCAGGTTATGCATGGGTTTTTGTGTCGGAATTTTGGCACGGACCCGTGATCTGGAAAGGATGTCTGTTTAAACAGATCTACAGCATCCCCTGTCCGGCCTGCGGAAGCACCCGTTCTATTCTTCTATTGTTACATGGCGACTTCTGGGGAGCGCTTGCGCTCAATCCGCTGGGTTTGCTGCTTGCGGCGGCGCTTATTCTTCTTCCCATGTGGTTGCTGATAGATGCTGTAAGGCGCACGCAGAGTTTCTACCGTTTCTTTGTGCGGTTTGACGAAGTGATGCGCAAGCCTCAACTGCTGCTCCCATTCGCGGGAGTGATTGCGACGAATTGGATTTGGAATATTGTGAAAGGATTATGAACTATTATCAACCTCATACACACGAACAGGAAGCTGCATCGAACAGCTATCTGATGTCGTTTTTCGTCGTGATGTTCGGGCTTCCCATCCCCATTGTCAACTTACTTGCCACGTTTATCTTCTTCTTTGCCAACCGGAAGTCGACCTACTACGTGCGGTGGCACTGCACGCAGGCACTCCTTTCGCAACTCCCGCTGTTTCTGGCCAACACGGTGTTGTTCTGGTGGACGGTGCGACTGTTTTTCGGCAGTGTGCTGCTAAGCTCGTTCTATTTTGCCTATCTGTTTACCGTGGTGTTGTTCAACGTGGTTGAGTTGGCGGCAACAGTCTACAGCGCCGTGCAAACGCGCAAGGGTAAACAGGTGGAGTGGTATGTCTATGCTCCCTTAACCGATTTGTTATGCAAACCCTGATCAAGAAATTAGCGGTGCAAACCGCCCTCTCGCTGTTGCTATTCGGTGCGGTGCTGCTGGGTTTTGCACGGGTGGATTGGATGGCGGCGTTTCATTTAGACAGCCGCATACTCGAGCAGAAACTGGGAGGTCTCTATTGGCAGCTGCTCTCGCAGCAACTTCTCTTTGTGCAGGAAGATTCGCTCACCCGTCCGTTGGACACGCTGCTAACGAGGTTGTGTACGGCCAATCATCTCGAGGGCGAACGCATCAAGTTGCATCTGGTTTGCAGCCGGGAGATCAATGCCTATGCTTTTCCCGACAATCACTTAGTGATCCATACGGCGCTCTTGGAAGATTGTCGCAGCGAATCGGAATTGTGTGGCGTGATGGCGCACGAGGTGGCACACATCGAGCACGGACATGTGATGCAAAAAGTAATGAAAGAGTTGGGGCTGGGCATCTTTATCGGCATGGGCGGAAAGGGCGGCGAACTCATCGGGCGCACCCTGGGCAACTTCTCTTCACTGGCCTACGACCGCTCGCTCGAGAGCGAGGCCGACGAAACGGCCGTGCGCTATCTGCTGGCCGCCCAAATCAATCCCGAAGGGCTTGCCGGGTTTCTTCACCGCTTGGGAGAGTATGAAAATACGCCCGAACTCTCGGAATGGATTAGCACGCATCCCGATTCTCAAAAGCGTTCGCGCAAGATTATCGCCTTGTGCGCTTCGGCCGACGGCGAACCGTTTGTTCCGGTGCTCGGCAAGGGCACGTGGGAGCGGTGGAAGGCGCAGTTGAAACTATTTCTCGAGTAGTTCGGCCAGGAAGGCGTCCAGGTCGCTGTCCAACCCCTTGAGCAGCTCGTCGTTGAGCAGAAGGGTGTCGTCGTCTATGAGCAGCAGTTCGGCCAGGGTCTCTTTCTCTTCATCGACCAACACAAAGGAGTAGGGGGTGAGAATCGACACCCGGTCGAAGACTCCGCGCTTTTTCATCTGCTGCAGCAGCGTGGTTAGCGTGCGTTCGACGCGTTCGTAGAAGTTGTCTTCTTCGCCGCTCATCCATTCTTCCACCACGGCGGTGGCCAGGAGGCGTTCGTCGTCGTCGAACAGGCGCAGCTCTCCGGCGGCGGGAATCACTTGCAGATGCAAATCGGTTACCGGAAGTGCCGGGGTGGGGGTGCGGTAGGCATCGACAGCTTGTTTGACAGCTGTTTCAATGGCCATCAGGGAGGCTTGACTCAGTTTCATCTTTCTTTCAAAGGGGGGCTATGGGGTTGTTGAATTGTTCCGTTTGTTCCTTCAAGAGGGCTGCGTTCTGTTCCCGCCCTTTGAGTTCGGCGGCATATTGCAGAATGTTCATGCAGGCAACGGCCTGGTAGAGACTGAGCTTGCTGAGCACCACCGGCGAGGCGTTGACGTCGATGTGATAAACCGCTGCGGCCAAATCGCAGGCTTTGAGTATCCACGCCCGTGCCTGATCGAACTCATCTTTCATCTCGTAGCCCAACGCCAGGTTGCAGGCGGCATACATACGCACCTTTTTGCGGGTGTTCTTCTTGTTGTAGACCTGCTGCCACAGCCCGATGGCGGCATCCCAATTCTTTTCGCGGGTGTAGACCGCGGCATCGCGCATGTTGGCGCCCCCACTCAGATAGAGGGTGCGCTCGGCCGTTTTCCACGAAGGGAGAATGCGTTTGACGGGCACGCTGCCTGCAAATTGCGAAGCCTCCCGTACCAATTGGCGATCGTCGGGCAATAGCACATTGGCTCGTGCCGGATTGCTGCCCCCTCTTTCCCAGTAGATGCTGTCGGTGGCGTGCAGCACGATGTTGCGGCGGCCGGAATTGGGTTGGTAGATTTGAATAACGGGGAACACTTTGACGTCGATGGCGGCCAGCGCACTCGATTCACTCAAATATTCGACGCGGCGGCTGGTGCGGATGGGCAGGTTTTCGAGGGCGATGAGAAAATCCACATCCAGCTCGGTGGTGAGTTGCGCCACCTCGCTGCGCGAGAGTGTGGGTTCACGCCGCTGGATGTCGTGGGCGCGCAGGGCGGAGTCGCAAATCACCACCTCGTCGAAATAGTTTTCGGCGGCCAGCGCCTCGGCCAGCGCCTCGGTGGCTACCACGGCATCGCCATAGACGTAGCGTTCTTGATGAGCCAGCCCGTTGCGCTTCCACTCCTTCCACATCTTTTCTTGATTCTCTTCTTTGCGAAAGGCTTCGAAGTTGGGCGTTTCCACTGCGTTATTGACCACTCCCACGCGCCTGAGACCGGCGGGGAAGCTCACCTGGGCGGGAATCATATAGTCGATGGAGAGCTGTTCCGTTGCCTGGCACGCGGTCAGCAGGAGCAGACCGAGCAAACCGCAGTTGATAAGCTGTCTTTTCATACGCATAGCATCTTGTTTAAATGATTACTAATAGGATGCACAAAGATAGAAACTATTTGCTAATCGGGCGGCGCAAAGTTGATTGTTTTCGTACCAACCAATTCTAATTGTTAAGAGAAGTCCTCCTTCCTTTAACAGTTCATTTTCGTTAGCCCGAGAAGTCGGACTTCTTACTCCAAAAAATTTTAAGTGTTAAGAGAAGTCCGTCATCCTTTAACACTTCATTTTCGTTAGCCCGAGAAGTCGGACTTCTTGCTCCAAAATTTTTTAAGTGTTAAGAGAAGCCCGTCTTCCTTTAACACTTCATTTTTTTTAGCCCGAGAAGTCGGACTTCTTGCTCCAAATTTTTTTTTATTGCTGTCCGATAAAACCTGATTAGCATCAAAGAATCATTGCCAGACTATTCCTATTCAGCTTTTGCACTGTCCTTTTTGCTTTCCAAGCCCCCTTAATCAAAAAGCATGGGCTGA
>JAISHB010000076.1 GCA_031262785.1 Prevotellaceae bacterium | reverse complement strand
AACTTGGCGTCCATCAGGTGGTCGTCCCATTTCACCTTGCTCTTGAGCAAGCAGTAGATGGCTGCAATTTTATCGACCGGATTGGAGAACTGTTGCAACTGCAACGCCGCCACCTCGTTTTTGAGCGGGTTACTCATGCGCATGCGTGTACCAAAGTCGGTGTCTTTCATCAACAGCCGGTCTACATCTTCCCATTTGCGGGAGAACGATCGATAGATGCGCCCGGGAATATTTACGCCGTATAGTTCCAGCTTCACCTGCGTGCAATAATCGTCGGCACACCACACGTGGGCATCGCTCTTGACTGCCGGCAGCCGGTGTCCTTTGAAGTTGAGATGCTCCGCCCTGCAATCCAGGGTGCTACCGTGGCTGAAAATGGTCATATCGATCTGTTCGCTGGTGGGTTCCAACCGTTCCCAGCCACGCTTATCGATATTGAATTTGAAGTACTCGGGAATCACGGCATTGTATTCGGTGTAGAGGGTGGGGATGTCCCGCTGTGCTTTCCAGACATCCAAGGTTCCGAAGAAATCGGAGCGACACTTGTATTGATACTCAATGACCGTACCTGCTTTCGCTTGCGGCACGGCAAATTTTAGTTGCATATAGGTCTCATCGATGCGTTCTTCATTGGCTTGGCTGTTTTTCATCTTGGTGCGTACTATTTTACCTTCTTCGAGGTTGTAGGCACTCACATCCACCAGGGTTATCTTTTCGCGCGAGGGGTTGGTTTCTTTGTAGTAGTAGGGGATGTTGATGTTGGCATAATCCGTTCCTTCGGGTTTGAGTATTTTAAGGCGCATTTTGTGACTGTATATCACCACGAAATCGTTCACGCCCCAATCGTAGGATACCTCGGTGAGGTGACACAGCACCACGGCCGTTGCCGACGTGTCGGGCAGATAACTCTTCATGGAAAGTTCTTCCATGGTGGGTTTGCCAAATTTCAGATTGGGGAGAAGTTCGGTGGCCGGCAATGCGCTGGGAACCACCAAAAGCAACAGGACAACAAAGATGGTTTTATTCATGGTAGAAAGATGGATTGGTTTGTGCAAAGATAAGAAAAGATTGCCCGTGGGAAATGTGTTGCCGCAGGAAAAAAACACTCCTCTCCCGCAGGAGATGTGTTGGTTCCAGAAGAAAACACGCTCCTCCCGGGGGAAATGTGTTGGTCTGGAACGAAAAGTATCCTCCTCCCGGGGGAAATGTGTCCGTGCAGAAATAAAACATCCTCCTCCCGGGGGAGATGTGTTCATCTCAAAATAAAAGGGTGCTCCTCCCGGGGGAGAGGAGTGTTTTTCAAAACGAAAGTGTTCCCCTCCCGCGGGAGCGGAGTGTTTTCAAAATGAAAGTGTGCTCCTCCCGCGGGAGAGGAGTGTTTTTCAAAACGAAAGGGTTCCCCTCCCGTGGGAGAGGAGTGGTTTTCAAAATAAAAGTGTTCTCCTCCCGCGGGAGAAGAATTTACTATTTACTTTTGCGGGAATGAACCATTTACATTTCTAATACTAATTTTTCCTACAAACATCATCATACCTTTACTATCTTTACTAAACATCACATCTTTTACTGACTTAAAACCATTATATTCATAGTTACCTGCTATTATACTACTAAGGAAAAATGATTGGGAGAGGGTCTTTGATACTGCGCAATCTTCAGAATAAGAGTAGGTAATAAATGAGCTAAATTGAAGTGGAGCAGTAGATTCTGTGTATACGAGATGGTCTCCTCTTCTTAATGCCGGATTAAATCCAAAGTACAGAAAATCTTTTCCGTCCGGAGATGGTCCATAATACCCGACTCCATTAATAGCAGTAGAGGACTCCTTTGTAAACCACATTTGAGGTTCCAAATTTATGGTGGACATTGGAGGTATAGCAACTACCCGTTGAGAGTATGTTATAGTTGATGTAGCACTCGTTTTTCCTCCTCCAACATTGACACCATTTGCCAATGTACCTGCAACTCCCCCAATGCCTATCGTATTGGCTACTGCCCCAAGATTAACACTGGCTCCACTGCTAGATGATGATGATGTGGTAGTAGATGTTGGTGTATAATAAGCTGTAGATTGACCATTGCGTGTAAAAAAGGTATTTCCTAAATCGAGATAGATGATTTTATTAGTCTTATTCTTTATGCTCACACTATATGCCGGATTAAAATATTCCATAATAGTATATCCTGAAGCCTCTCTATTTTCATAAAATCCATATTCATAAAATATAGGTTCTTTTTTAAGAGACTCAGAAGAATAATATCCGCTTTTACAAATCACTTCAATATCATCTGTGACAAAGATAGAGCTATTGTTTGGTAATAGACAACAAAACACAAATCCTGCATTTTTCCCTCTTTTCTCCTCATTCACATAAGTCACTTCCCCTTCCTTATAACTCTGAATAATTGCCGCATTTGCCTGCTTTGCCTCTTCACTCAGCACAGCCGGTGCAGAAGCGGGGGTGGTTTGGGTGGGTGCTGCTGCCGGTGTCGGCGTTGCCGCTCCATTGGCTGCTGTTTCATACAGATTGACCGAGGTGCCATCTTGTTTCTTGATCAGCAATACGCTCGCTTTCTCGATGGTCTGGATTGCTGCCTGGTCGGAATCTTCCAACCGATAGTAGATAGCGTTTCCGCCAATATCTATCCGATAGGCTTGAATCACTTCGCCGTCTTTGGTGATCAGTTTGTCCTGCGCCTGTGCAGGAAGGGTTATAGTCAGTCCGCCCAAGATAAAGAGTAGTGGCATGAGGTGCGGGAAGCGACGTTTCGCTTCGCAGTGGATGGAATGGAGGGTGTCATTCATAAGGATAATGTTGTTTAATTAGACTGGGTGGTTGAAATTTCCGGCAAAGATAGAAACAATAGTGCTTTCCGTAAAACCCCAAAAACGTAAAAGGTGAATAAGATGCATCAATATCTGCCTAAAGTGCAAAAAAAGATGCTTATCCGGCATAAAATATTCTATCGGAAGATGCCCCGTCGGTTCAGCGCCTGGCGATACTTGCGCGCATTGCGGTTGTGATCGGCCAGATTGGTGGCAAAATTGTGCGTGCCCGAGAAGTCTTCTTTGGCGCACATGTAGAGGTAGCGGTGAACGGCAGGGTTGAGCACGGCATCGATGCTTGCCGGCGTGGGGATGCGGATGGGCGAGGGCGGAAGACCGGTGTGCAGGTAGGTGTTGTAGGGCGAATCGGTTTGGAGCATGTCGCCCGTGATGCGCCGCAGCTCGAAATTGCCGACGGCATATTTCACCGTGGGGTCGGCTTGCAGCGGCATCCCGATGCGCAACCGGTTGAGATAGAGACCGGCCACCGTGGGTTTCTCGGCTGCGTCGTTGGTCTCTTCTTCCACAATGGAGGCCAGCGTGGTTACCTCTTCGGGGGTGAGATGGATAGCGGCGGCTTTGGCGCGCCGGTCGGCATTCCAGAAGCGGTCGTGTTCTTGCCGGAGGCGCTCCACCAGCGCAGCGGCCGAGAGATTCCAGTAGACTTGATAGGTGTTGGGGATAATCAGACTCAGCGGTTCCGGGGCAAGTGCCGCAGCCAGTTGGGCGGAGTCGAGCATCAGTTGGGTATCGAGATTGTGCGCCAGCTTATCTATCGTGCGCACGCTGCCTATCACCAGATTGACCGGCTGCTGGTAGCCGCGGTAGAGACGGCTGAAGAGCTGGTAGACATTCTCGCGCGGCGAAACCACGTAGTGCCCGGTGCGGATATGCCGGTCGTAACCACGGTAGCGTGCCATCCAGCGGAAGACGGAAAGATTGCCCGAGGGGATGCGGCTGAGCTTGTGGCAGACCGAATCGAGCGTGTCGTCGCCGTCAATATAGAGCGAGACCTTCCCCGTCGGATACAGCTGCGGATAGAAGAGGTAGTAATAAACCGTACCGGCACCGGCGGCACCGAAGAGCAGCAGCAGGAGGATGCTTCCCCAAAGGATACGCTTGGCTTTCTTCTTCATGGGCACGGATGTGGCCGGAGGTTAGCGCATTTCGTCGGACAGATAGCCCTTGGGCAACTCGCGGCAATTGTAGGAAGAGGCCATGATTTCGCCGTAGGCGCCGGCCGAACGCAACGCCACGAAGTGGCCGCGACGCACGCTGTTGAGATCGATGGCTTTGCCGAAGACATCGGACGATTCGCAGATGGGACCCACCACGTCGTAGGTTTCCATCGCTCCGTCGGAACTGAGGTTCTCTATCTTATGATAGGCTTGATAGAGCGCCGGACGAATCAAATCGGTGAAGCCGGCATCGAGGATGGCAAATTTTTTATTGGTGCCCTGCTTGACATAGAGCACCCGCGAAATGAGCGAACCGCATTGCCCCACGATGGCACGCCCCGGCTCGAAGTGGAGCGTTTGATGCGGGCGCAGGCGCAGGTTTTTGGCGTAGGTGGCGAAATAGCTTTTGAAATCGGGGACGGGCTGACGGTTGGGATGATCGTAGTCGATGCCCAGTCCGCCGCCCACGTTGATGTGTTCGATGCGGATGTGACGCGCTTCGATGCGGTCTTGCAGCTCGTTGATGCGGTTGCACAAAGCCACGAAATCGCCCATATCCACTATCTGCGAACCGATGTGGAAGTGAAGTCCCACGAACCGGACGTGTGGCATCTGCAGGGCTTGGTCGATGACGTCGTCCATGTCGTTCATGCTGATGCCGAACTTGTTTTCGGCCAGGCCGGTGGTGATGTTGGCATGGGTGTGTGCTCCCACATCGGGATTGATGCGGAAGGCTACGTTGGCCATCTTTCCCTTGCGGGCGGCCAACTCATTGATTACTTCCAGCTCGGGCACCGATTCTACGTTGAAGCAGAAGATGTCGGCATCCAAACCCAGCTCAATTTCCCAGTCGGCTTTGCCCACACCGGCAAAGACAATCTTGGAGGCGGGGAATCCGGCCTTCAGGGCAGCACGTATCTCGCCGCCGCTCACGCAATCGGCGCCCAGGCCATGTTCCCGAATAATAGAGAGCACACCTGCGTTGGCGTTGGCTTTGACGGCATAGTGTACCGCCACATTGCCCAATCGGGCGGCTTCTTGGCGCACGGTGGCAATGGTTTGGCGCAACACCTCGGTATCGTAATAGTAGAAGGGAGTGCGCAACTCGCTAAACTTATCTATGGGGAAGGTTCCTTTCATGGGGAATGAAGAATGAAGAATTAAGAATGGAAGAGAGAGTCGCTTAACGTTTGAAGTGCCCGCTTCTTGTCGGCCTGGCGAATCAGGAACGAGATGTTGTAGTTGCTGCCGCCGAACGAAATCATCCGCACGGGGATGTCGCGCATGGCATCCAGCGCCTTGGCCTCGAAGCCGATGTTTTCCCAATCCAAATCGCCCACCACGCAGATGATACACATGTCGCTGTCTACGGTGACGGTGCCGTACTTCTTGAGGTCGTCGAGTATCTCGTTCAGATGTTTGGTGTTGTCGATGGAGACAGAGACGCCCACCTCGGAGGTGCATATCATGTCGATGGAGGTTTGATAGCTCTCGAATATCTCGAAGACCTTGCGCAAGAAACCGTAAGCCAACAACATGCGTCCCGACTTAATCTTGATGGCGGTGATGTTGTCTTTGGCGGCCACGGCTTTGATCTTCCCTTTCTCGGTGTCGTTCGAAATCATCGTGCCCGGTGCCTCCGGCTCCATGGTGTTGAGCAGCCTGACGGGGATGTTGGCATACTTGGCCGGCTGGATGCAGGTGGGATGCAATATCTTTGCTCCGAAGTAGGCCAGCTCGGCCGCCTCTTCGAAGTGCAGATGGCGCACGGGCAAGGTGTGCTCTACCACCCGCGGATCGTTGTTGTGCATGCCGTCGATGTCGGTCCATATCTGTATCTCGGAGGCGTTGACGGCTGCTCCGATAAGCGAAGCGGTGTAATCACTGCCTCCCCGTTGCAGGTTGTCAATTTCGCCATAGGCATTCCGGCAGATATAGCCTTGCGTGATGTAGATGTTGGCTCCGGCTTGCAGCTCCAGCTGGGCGTGGAGTTTGTCTTTGATGTAGACCGGATCGGGTTCGGCATTCTTGTCGGTGCGCATATATTCCAGGGCGGGTAACAACACGGCTTTTACGCCGCACTCCTGCAGGTAGAAATTCATCATGGCTGTCGACATCAGTTCGCCTTGTGCCAGAATAACCTTCTCCTCGAACAGGGTGAAGAGGTCTTTGGTGTAGGAGCGTATATAGTTGAAATGCGAGCGGAGCAGTTCGGAGGCTTTCTGTTTATACTCGGCGGTGGCATAGAGTTCATTCACGTGCCCCCTGTATTGGGCTTCCAAACGGTTGATGACCTCATTGGCTCCTTCGGGATTTTTCTTGTAGAGGTAATCGGATATTTCCACCAACGTATTGGTGGTGCCCGACATGGCAGAGAGCACTACAATCTTCGGCTCGCCGTCGGTAATCAATTTGGCCACTTCCCGTATGCGCTCGGCCGAGCCGACGGAAGTACCTCCAAACTTTAGAACTTTCATCTTTCTATTCTTTATAGGGTTATAGTTTTATTATAGGTAGCAGTGATTTCTTGCAGACGATGGTCGGCACAGCGAAACACACGTCCGCCATATTCCCGTATCAGCTGCAGGTTGTGCGTACTCATGATAACCAGCCGGCCTTTGGCTGATATTTCGTGCAACAGCCCGACAATAGCCCGGCCGGTTTCCACATCGAGGTTGCCGGTGGGTTCGTCGGCCAGAATAATATCGGGTGAGTTAAGCATGGCACGTGCAATGACGATGCGCTGTTGTTCTCCTCCCGAGAGTTCGTTGGGATATTTATAGCCTTTGGTTTCCATCCCCACCAAACGCAAGACCACATGGATGCGCTCGGCCACTTCATGGCGGTTCTTCCAGCCGGTGGCTTGCAAGACAAAAGCCAGGTTGTCGTAGATGGTGCGGTCGGTGAGCAGCTGGAAGTCTTGAAAGACAATGCCCAACTTTCGGCGCAACGACGGAACGAGGTTGCGCTTGATGCCACGCAGCTGGTAGTTCAACACCTGCGCTTCGCCCGAGGCAATGTCCAATTCGGCATAAAAGGTTTTGAGCAGACTGGTTTTACCCGATCCCACCTTGCCAATCAAGTAGACGAACTCTCCCCGCCGCAAGCAGAGGTCGACCTGTTCCAACACAGAAAGCTCCTGTTGGTGTATGGCTACATCTTTATAGTGTATCAGGCAATCGCTCATAAAAAGAGTGGTTAATGCTTCTTCCAGCCAACGCTATGACGTTCGGCCAGTTCGCGGGCAAGGTCTTCGATGCGATGCCCCTTGGAAGTTAAGAGAACCAGCAGGTGGTAGATGAGGTCGGCGCTTTCGTAGACCAGACGCTCGGAAGATCCGTTGGTCGCTTCGATGAGTGTTTCTACCGCTTCTTCGCCCACTTTCTGGGCTATTTTGTTGATGCCCGATTCAAACAGCGAGGTGGTGTAGGAGTTTTCGGGCATTTGGGCATGCCGCTGGTCAATGACATCTTGCAACAATTTCAAGAAGAGCACCGGTTCTTCGTTCTTTTCGCCCCAGCAGGTGTCGTTGCCCGTGTGGCACACCGGACCGGCAGGATGCACTTTGATGAGCAGGGTATCGCAGTCGCAATCGGCTTGAATGGAAACAACATGCAGGAAATGGCCACTCTCTTCTCCTTTGGTCCACAGACGGTTCTTGGTGCGGCTGAAAAAGGTAACCAATCCGCTCTCCACGGTTTGGTCGACTGCTTCCTTGTTCATAAAACCAAGCATCAACACGTGTGCCGTGTCTGCATCTTGTATGATGGCGGGAACGAGGCCGTTCATCTTGTCAAAGTCCAACTTCATATGAATGATTCTATCCTAATTATATTCGAATGGCTATCTGGAGGTCGCAAAGATACGACTTTAAATCGGGAATCGTGATTTCTCCAAAATGAAAAACACTGGCAGCCAGTGCCGCATCGGCCTTTCCCAATTGAAAAACATCACGGAAATGTGTTTTATTCCCCGCCCCGCCCGAAGCGATAACAGGAATGGACAAAAGAGACGTCATTCGCGCCAGGGCGTCGTTGGCATAGCCGGTTTTTACACCGTCGTGATTCATACTGGTGAAGAGAATCTCGCCGACGCCCCGTTCTTGTCCCTCGTGTGTCCAGTCGAAGAGTTCGCGGGTGGTCTCTACGCGTCCGCCGTTGAGATAGCAGCGCCAGATTGCTTCGGATTGTTTGGCGTCGACCGCCAACACACACACTTGCGAGCCGAAGTTGCGGGCAATCTCATCAATCAGCGCAGGACGCCTAAGCGCCGCCGAGTTGATCGATATTTTGTCGGCACCGGCCTCTAACAAACGCTCCACATCGCTCAACTCATGAATACCGCCTCCTACCGTAAAGGGAATGCTGATGTTGGCCGCAATGCGTTGCACCAGCCGGGCAAACGTTTTGCGTCCTTCAAAACTGGCGGTGATGTCTAAGAAGACCAATTCGTCGGCTCCTTGTTCACTATAGGCACGCGCCAGCTCCACCGGATCGCCGGCTTGGCGCAGGTTCACGAAGTTGGTCCCTTTTACGGTTTGTCCCTCTTTGATGTCCAGACAGGGAATGATACGCTTTGCTAACACGGTGTTCTTTTTGCTATGAATGAATGATGAATTGTTCCAGCTGCTCAAGCGTGATACGTCCTTCGTAGAGCGCTTTGCCGAAAATTACCGCCGGCACCCCCGCCCGCTGCAGCTCGCCGATGTCATTCATGCTGCCGACACCGCCGCTGGCGATCAGATGCAGTTTGGGATGCTGTCGCAACACCTCGCCGTAGAGTTCGAGGGAAGGACCTTGCAACATACCGTCGCGACTGATGTCGGTACAGATCACCTGCCCAACTCCTCTTTTAATATAGTTGTCTAAGAAAGGAAACAGATCGCAGTTGCTCTCTTCCTTCCATCCGCTAACGGCTATGCGACGCTCTTTTACGTCGGCGCCCAAGATGATGCGTTCGGCGCCGTAACGCTTCAGCCAGCTGCAGAAACGTTCGGGGTCTTTTACGGCAATGCTACCTCCGGTAACCATTTGCGCGCCGTTGTCGAAGGCTATTTGCAAGTCTTCGTCGCTTTTCACCCCGCCGCCGAAGTCGATAACCAGCGAAGTTTGCGTAGAGAGTGCGTGCAAGGTACGGTGATTGACCACATGGTGGGAAGCGGCACCGTCCAGGTCTACCACGTGCAACCGGCGGATGCCGTGCGCTTCCAGTGCTTTGGCCACCTCAACCGGATTCTCGTTATATACCTTTTGCGTGTGGTAATCACCTTGTGAAAGGCGCACACATTTGCCGTTAATCAGGTCGATGGCGGGAATGAGTTCTATCATCGAAATCAGAGGGCTAAGAAGTTGTGAAGGATGCGCTCGCCCACGCCTCCGCTCTTTTCGGGATGGAACTGCGTGGCATAAAAGTTCTCTTTATGCAGGGCGGCGCTAAAGGGATGGATATAGTTTGTGACCGCCGCCGTAAAGGGATGGACGGGAACATAATAGCTGTGGACGAAATAGACATACTCCGGCTTGTCGAAGCCCTCGAACAGGGCACTGCGGGGCGAGGTGAGGGTGTTCCATCCCATGTGCGGAACCTTTTCTTGGGGATGTTGCGGCACAAATCGCTTCACGTCCGCATCGAAGATGCCCAGGCAATCGGCCGCTCCCTCTTCGGAGCGGCGACACATCAACTGCATGCCCAGGCAAATGCCCAGCACCGGTTGGCGCAAGGCTTTAATCAGCGAATCCATCCCGTTGGCACGCAAGTGTTGCATGGTGGTGCCCGCCTCTCCCACACCGGGGAAGATCACCTTGTCGGCCAATCGCAGTTGCTCTTGATCGGCCGTAATCACCACATCGGTTACGCCCAACCGTTTGAGCGCATACTCCACCGAACGGATATTTCCTGCATTGTATTTAATTACTGCCACTTTCATGAGCTGTCTGTATTTGAGAGTGCAAAAGTAACGCATTTGCCTTAGACGACAAAAGAGGCGCCGACCTTTTGCGCAAAAGTCGACGCCTTTTCATCTTGACCTTCCGTTTAGGAAAGGGTTATTCCTTCTCGGGAGAGTTGGCCAATGTGGCCGTCAGGAAGTCGTAAAACTTGGCTACCGAGGGGATGTAGGCACGTTCGTCGGGTGAGTGGGGCGAACGGAGCGTGGGGCCAAACGAAATCATATCCAACCCCGGACAAGCAGCTCCAATGATGCCGCACTCCAAGCCCGCATGAATCACCTTGACGGCCGGTTCTACCCCAAACTGCTGCGCATACGAGGCTTTCATAGCGTGCAGGATGGGAGAGTGTACGTTGGGCTGCCAACCCGAATAACCTCCGCTGAGCACCACCTTCATGCCGGCCATGGAGAAGCACGAGGTCAGGCTGTCGGCCAAAAATTCCTTCATGGTATCGCACGAGCTGCGCGCCAGTATGCGCACTTCCGCCTTGCCGCCTCCGATGGTCACGATGGCCAGGTTGGAGGAGGTCTCTACCGTGTCGGGTACGGTGGGTATCATGCGCATCACGCCGTCTTGGCAAGCCAACAGGGTGTTGACCAGAGCGTCTTGAATCTCTTCGGGCAGTGCGGTGGCAGGCAGTTCGGTCTCCTCGAGGTCGAGCGTCAGATCGCTTTCGATGGGGGTGTATTCGTCATTGAGTTGTTGCTCGTAGTCGACGATGTACGCATCCAGATCGTTCACCTCATCGGGATTTACCAGCAAGAGCGCAGTGGCTTCGCGAGGAATGGCATTGCGCATATTTCCGCCTTCGTAGCTCACCAATCGGGTATCGAACGAGACCAGGACGTCGTGAAGTACCCGCATCAGCAGCTTGTTGGCATTGCCCCGTCCCTGATTGATCTCCAGTCCGGAGTGTCCGCCGCGCAATCCTTTCAAGGTGAGTCGGCGGGCTACATATCCGTCGTCCTCCCGGACCCTCTCCTCTTTATATTCGAGCGTGGCGGTCAGATCTACGCCGCCGGCGCAGCCAATATAGAGTTCGCCTTCATCTTCCGAATCGAGATTGAGCAAGATTTCGCCCCGCAAGGTGCCGGGTTTGAGTCCAAAGGCGCCGTACATGCCCGTCTCTTCGTCTACGGTGATCAACGCTTCCAGCGGGCCATGCTTCAGATTGTTGTCTTCCAGTACCGCCATGATGGCGGCCACACCCAGCCCGTCGTCAGCCCCCAGGGTGGTGCCGCGTGCCTTCACCCAGTCGCCGTCGATGTAGGCCTCGATGGCATCTTTGGTGAAGTCGTGCACCGTATCGTTATTCTTCTGCGGCACCATGTCGCTGTGTGCCTGCAGAATCAATCCCTTCCGGTTTTCCATGCCCGGCGTGGCGGGTTTACGGATGATGACGTTCCCGATTTCATCGACAAACGATTCCAGACCCAGGTTTTTGCCGAAACTAAGCAGAAAGTCTCTGATCGGTTCCCGAAATCCGGACGGACGCGGGATTTGCGTGAGTGAATAAAAGTGCTTCCACACATTTTGTGGAGCCAGCTCTAAGATGGTGTTCATACGATTTAAAAATTAGTTTGCGCAAATGTAAGAAGAATAATGGCAGACCGCATAATAATCCGAATTTCTTTTATACTAATTTGCGCTTGCCTGCGTTTTATACTCACTGGCGAACATCGCCCCTTACCCCCTATCAGCAAAAGCCTATGAACAAGAACAGTACTCCTTTCCTTTCCGATTCGTTGGTTGCCCCCGGGCACGATGCGGATAAACCGTCACAACCCTTGCTTCAGCCCTCCACGCGGGTGATTGATTACCTGCGCCTTTTGGCGCGCAACTATCGGGTTGACCCCCGCCTTCCCTCAGGCTATCAAGGCATGATGTTAGGCTGAACAAAATCTTTTCCCTACTTTTGCGTGTCGTTACCGCTCCGGATGGTAACGGCACGCAGTTGTATTCCAATCAAAAAACATTTAACCTGTTGTGTTCATGAAACCCCTTGTAGCCCCTTCCATGCTATCGGCCAACTTTGCCCGTCTGGCAGACGATTTGGAGATGGTAAACCGCAGCGAAGCGGATTGGTTGCACATCGACGTGATGGACGGTGTGTTTGTGCCCAATATTTCCATTGGCTTTCCCGTCTTGAAATATGTGGTCGAACTTTCGACCAAACCCTTGGATGTGCACCTGATGATTATACAACCCGAGAAGTTTATTCCCGAACTCAAAGCCCTGGGTATCCGTACCATGAACGTGCATTACGAGGCATGTCCCCATTTGCACCGCGTGATTCACCAAATCGGAGATGCGGGCATGTTGCCCGTGGTAACGCTCAATCCGGCCACGCCCGTGTCCATGCTTACCGACATCATCCAAGATGTCTACATGGTGCTGGTGATGAGTGTCAATCCCGGGTTTGGCGGGCAGTCGTTCATTGAACACTCGCTGGCAAAAGTGCGCGAGTTGCGCCGGCTGATTACGCAAAGCGGCTCGAAGGCGCTCATTGAGGTGGACGGCGGGGTCAATCTGCACACCGGCGCCCAACTAATCGAAGCTGGTGCCGACGTATTGGTGGCCGGAAATGCCATCTTCAACGCACCTCATCCCCAAGAGGTCATCCGCGCCATGAAGCAGCTCTAAATCCGATTCTTTCGTGTGGCTCTTTTCTTTGCGGCGGCATCCGGTGCTTTTGCTCCTGGTGTCGCTGGCGGCCGGCATCGTGTGTGCCGAGTGGTGCTTTTTCCATTTTCATACCGCCTTTGTGCCGTCGTGGTGGGTGTTTGTGCCGATGCTGCCGGCCGTGTGGCTGCTCCTGGCGCACCGGCTCGGCCGCACCTCCCGGCACGACTACCGGCGGGAGTTTGCCCTGATGGCACTCCTCTTCTTTTTCGTCACGGGATGGCTGCTTGCCCGTCGTGCGCTGCCTCCCTCCCAGACCTCCCCCGGGGCGCCAATGCAAACCTGCGTCGTCACCCTTCGGGACTATCCGCTCATCAAACCCCGCAGCATCGCCTGCACGGCGGAAGAGCGGGCAGGCCGCAAGCTGTTGCTCTATTTTGCGCCGGACAGCGCCGCCCGGCAGCTGCAACCAAACCAGGTGGTGCGGATAAAGAGTCGGCTGCTGCCGCTGGATAGTGTGCGCACCCTGTCGTCCTCGTACATCCGCTACCTCCAGCATCACGGCATCGGTGCCACCGGCTACGTAGCCTCCGGCCGCTGGGAGGTGGTCGGATACGACACACTCCCGAGCTTGGAGCGATGGGCGGAGCAAGCCCGCCGGGCGCTCACCCGACACTACCGCCGGCTGGGATTCCGGGACGAAAATCTGGCCGTGCTTTCGGCACTGACCATCGGCAACAAAGCATCCCTCACCGGCGAGGTGCGCGAAACCTATTCGGCCGCCGGAGTGAGCCATGTGTTGGCCATCTCGGGGCTACACGTCGGCCTGCTCTATGCTTTTCTGCTCCTGCTGTTCCGCCGCGTGCTCCGTTTCCGGCTGCTGCCTACGGCGCTCTGCTGTTGTGTCTTGTTGTGGGGATTTGCTTTCCTCGCCGGATGTTCGGCCTCCACGGTGCGTGCCGTGGGCATGTGTTCGCTGCTGGCTGTGGCCTCGCTGTTCACCTTTCGCGCCCTCCCCACCGTCGATGCGGTGATTTTTGCCGCCTTCGGGATGCTGCTGTTTCGTCCGCTGTGGCTCTTCGATGCCGGTTTTCAGCTTTCGTTTGCGGCGGTCCTGTTCATGGTGTGGCTGCTCCCCCGGTTTGGCCAACTCCGGTGGATTCGTTCCCGCCGGTTGCGCCCTGCGGCCGAACTGCTGCTCGTTGCCCTGGTGGCACAGGCCGGTACCGCACCGTTGGTGATACTTTACTTCTCCCGATTCCCCCTCCACTTCCTGCTGACCAATCTGGTGGTGCTGCCGCTGACCACGCTCATCGTTTACGGCACCATTCCCATGCTGCTGCTCTCGCCGCTGTGCCCGACGCTCGAGCAGGGGGTGGCGTGGATGGTCAATCTGCTGCTGACGCTGCAAAACCGCTTCCTTGGATGGGTGGGGCAACTACCGGGCACCTCGCTTGTACACCTGCATGTCGACGTTTGGGAAGTGGCGCTCTATTATTTGCTCTGTTTTTGGTGGGTTCGTTTTCTTTCCACCCGGCGTGCAGGCCATCTGCAAGCAGCGCTGTGCGTGTTGCTGGCGCTGGTGGTCAAGATCTGCTTCTTTTGATTCTGTCCGGCCCGCCTTGGTGCACCAAATTGTTCCGGATCTTGCGAACTGGCCTTATCGGGTGCACCAAATAGCTTCGGATTTTGCGAACTGGCCTTATCTGGTGCACCAAATAGCTCCGGATCTGGCGAACTGACCCTATCTGGTGCACCAGATTGCTCCGGATCTTGCGATCTGACCCTTTCTGGTGCACCAAATAGCTCCGGATCTTGCGAACTGACCCTTTCTGGTGCACCAAATAGCTCCGGATCTGGCGATCTGACCCTTTCGGGTGCACCAAATAGGTTCAGTTCGCAAAAACTGAACCTACCCTGGTGTACCAAACGGCTTCGGCCGTGGCCGATGGAAGGGAATGGGGGGTACCGGATGCTATCTTTCCCGCAGGGCTGCCAGGCTTTGGCGCAGCGAATGAATCACGCTTTGCGCATCGGCCTGCTTCTTGCGCTCCAGCTCCAGCACGGCGGCGGGGGCATGCTGCACGAAGCGCTCGTTGGAGAGCTTTTTCTCCACGCCCAGGAGGAACTCTTCCTTGTGCTTAAGCTCGGCCTCCAGACGGGCTATCTCGGCTTCGACATCGAGCAGGTTGGTGAGCGGCACGGCATATTCGGTGGTGCCCACCAGAAACGAGGCGGCGCCTTCGGCCTTGATGCTCACCTCTTCGATGGACGAGAGGTTGCACAGCTTGGTTATCAGTCCCTTACACTCGGTGGAGATATTCTCACCGATGACTTGGAGGGCGAGCGGCTCTTTCTGGGCGAGGTTCTTTTGCTGACGGATGGCGCGCACGCCGGTGATTACCTCTTTGAGCGTCTCCATCTGCGAGAGCAGGACGCCCTGCTCGAGGTGGAGGCACTCCTCCATGGGGAGGACGTCGACCATCAGGCTGACGCTTTGCTTGTCTATGTCGAGCTGCTGCCACAGCTCTTCGGTGATGAAGGGCATGAAGGGATGCAGCAGGTGCAACAGAGAGTTGAGGAATTCGAGCGTGGCGGCATGGGTCGACCCGTCGACGGGTTGGCCGTAGGCGGGCTTGATCAGTTCGAGGTACCAGCTGGAAAATTCATCCCAAAACAGCTTGTAGCACACCGTCAGGGCTTCGCTGATGCGATACTTGCCGAACAGATCGTCCATCTGGGCGGTGGCCTCACTGAGTTTGGCGCGGAACCACGCCACGGCGTAGGCGGTAGAGGCCGGCGCCTGGACCTCATCGGGTGCCACCTGCCAGCCCTTGACTAAGCGGAAGGCGTTCCATATCTTGTTGCAGAAGTTGCGTCCTTGCTCGCAGATGGCCGCATCGAACAAGATGTCACCTCCGGCCGGTGCGGTCATCATCATGCCCATGCGCACCCCGTCGGCGCCGTAGCGGTCTATCAGCTCGAGGGGGTCGGGCGAGTTGCCCAATGACTTGGACATCTTGCGCCCTATCTTGTCGCGCACGATGCCGGTGAAGTAGACGTTGCCGAAGGGCATTTGGCCTTCATACTCATAGCCGGCCATAATCATGCGGGCTACCCAGAAAAAGATGATGTCGGGAGCGGTCACCAAATCGGCCGTGGGGTAGTAATAGTTCAATTCGTCGTTGCCCGGATGGTTGATGCCGTCGAACAGCGAGATAGGCCACAGCCACGACGAGAACCAAGTGTCTAAGCAATCTTCGTCTTGGCGCAGGTCGTCCATCGCCAGGTGCGGGTTGCCTGTCTTCTGCCGCGCCGCCTGCAGGGCCTCGGCGGGGGTGGCGGCCACCACATAGCCTCCTTCGGGCAGGTAGTAGGCGGGGATGCGGTGTCCCCACCACAACTGACGGCTGATGCACCAGTCTTTGATGTTCTCGAGCCAGTTGCGGTAGGTGTTCTTATACTTGGGGGGGTAGAACTTGATCTCGTCGTTCATCACCGGCGGCAGCGCCAGGTCGGCGAAGTGCTGCATCCTGAGGAACCACTGCATCGAGAGCTTGGGTTCGATCACCACGTCGGTGCGCTCCGAGTAGCCCACCTTGTTGGTGTAGGCTTCGCTCTTGTCGAGCAATCCGGCGGCCTCGAGGTCTTGCGTGATCTGCCGGCGCACCTCAAACCTGTCCATGCCCACATACAAGCCGGCGGCTTGGCTCAGCGTGCCGTTGTCGTTGAAGATGTCGATGCTGGCCAGGTTGTGCTTCTCGCCCAAGAGGTAGTCGTTCACGTCGTGGGCGGGGGTCACCTTCAAACAGCCGGTGCCAAACTCGGTGTCGACGTAGTCGTCTTCAATCACCGGTACGGAGCGTCCCACCAGCGGCACAATCACCCGCTTGCCTTTGAGCCAAGCGTTCTTGGCATCCTGCGGGTTGATGCACAAGGCGGTATCCCCCATGATGGTCTCCGGACGGGTGGTGGCCACCACGGCGTAGCGTCCTTGGGCATCGCCCTCCACCTGGTAGCGCAGGTAGTAGAGCTTGCCGTGCTCCTCTTTGTAGATCACCTCTTCGTCGGACAGCGCGGTCAAGGCCTTGGGATCCCAGTTGACCATGCGCACCCCCCGATAGATAAGTCCCTTCCGATAGAGGTCGACAAACACCTTGATGACGCTTTCGCTGCGCACCTCGTCCATGGTGAAGGCGGTGCGGTTCCAGTCGCACGAGGCACCCAGACGCCGTAACTGCTGGAGGATGATTCCTCCGTGCTCTTCTGTCCATGCCCAGGCGTGGCGCAAGAACTCTTCGCGGGTGAGGTCGCTCTTTTTAATTCCTTGGGAAGAGAGCCGGTTCACCACCTTGGCTTCGGTGGCAATGGAGGCGTGGTCGGTGCCGGGCACCCAGCAAGCATTCCTGCCTTTGAGGCGGGCGCGACGCACCAGAATGTCCTGAATGGTACTGTTCAGCATGTGTCCCATGTGCAGCACTCCGGTGACGTTGGGAGGGGGAATCACCACGGTGTATGGCTCCCGAGCGTCGGGCTGCGAGCCGAAAAGCTGATGATCCATCCAGTATTGATACCATTTTCCCTCCACGTCGGCAGGGTTGTACTTGCTTGCTAATTCCATATTGATATAATTATAATGATTTATACTGTTTTAGAGGGTGCAAAAATAGGTAAAAGCTGTGGAATAGGTTGCAGTGGCATCTACTAAAAAGAGCGGGCGTGCCTAAACGACACGTCCGCTCTTTAAGAAAAGCTGTAGGGTATTCTCCGCTATGGTTTGAGCAGGAACTCGTCGATCACCTTTTTATAGGTGGCTTTATTGGCTGCTCCGCGGAAGAGCTGGGGTTGCTCTTTCAAGGGGATGAACACAAACAGGGGAATGCTGGAGGCGTTGAACAGGGCAGCCAACTCGCGCTCTTTGTCTACGTTCACTTTGTAGATGACTAACTTGTTGCCATACTCTTTGGCCAGCTCCTTCATGATGGGAGCGGTCATGCGGCAGGGGCCGCACCAGTCGGCATACAGGTCGATGATGGCCGGACGGTCGCCCTTATACTTCCACTCGCCGGAGGTCTCGTAGTTGAATACCTGCTCGAGAAACAGGGCTTTGTCCATCGGCACCACCTCTTGGGCACGGACCATAAAAAAGCCTGTAGCAAGTAGCAGGCTTAAAAAGAATCGTTTCATAACAACGGGATTGCTTTACGCATTCTGTGATAACACCGTTTGTAGATCTTTGCGGTCGATAACTCCCGAATGACGCCACACGGCTTGTCCTTTCTTGAAGACAATGAAGGTAGGCACCGACTGAATGCGGTACTGTTCGGCCAATGCTTCGTTTTGATCTACATCAATCTTGGCTATGCGGGCACTGTCGCCTATCTCTTCTTTGAGTTTCTCGAGTTCGGGATGCATTCTTTTGCAAGGACCGCACCATGTGGCAAAGAAGTCTACCAAAACAGGCTTCTCCGATTGTATAAGTTCACTAAATGTTTCCATATCGATCTCCTTTTTTTTAAAATTGTTAGTGTATTATAAACAAGATTGCACACAGATTGTTCATGCCCGCCTATCGGGCAATGGTTAGCTCTTGAATCAGGTGCGAGGCGCCGGCATATTTCTCGATGAGAAACAGGATGTACCGGATGTCTACGCAGATGGCGCGCTGCGAGGAGGGGCGGAAGGCGATGTCGCCGGTTAGTCCCTCGTAGTTGCGGTCGAAACCGGTGCCGATGAGTTCTCCCTTGGCATTGAAGACGGGGCTGCCCGAGTTGCCGCCCGTTTGGTCGGTGTCGATGATGAAGCAGACGGGCATCTGGCCGTTGGGCAGGCCGTAGCGTCCGTAATCTTTGGCGCGGTAGAGTTGCTTGAGCTTCTGGGGAACGACAAACTCGCGGTTGGTGGCGTCTTCTTTCTGCATCACGCCGTGCAGCGTGGTGTAGGTCTCCAATTCAACGCCGTCGGCGGGCGAGTAGGGCAGTATGCGGCCGTAGGTGAAGCGCAGGGTGGAGTTGGCGTCGGGATAGAGCGGCTGTCCGGCGGCAATGCGCAGTTCCATCATGCCCTTGACCCACACTTTGTGCGCCGCATCGTAGGCTTTGTTGGTCTCGGCCATCTCGATGGCCGTTTGCATGATGGCTTCGGTGATGGAGTATTTAAAGAGCACCATCCAGTCGTAGCTGATGCGGTAAAGACTCGGCTTGCGGATGAACTTGTCGAAATTGGCTCGGCTACCGAAGATGGAGTGGTCGAAGCAGGCATCTACAAACCCGTCGCTGTTGCCGCGGAAGCGTTTGTCTATCACCTCGAAGATGTTGATACGTTCGTCGGCGGGGATGTATTCCATGTAGGTGCGCAACAGGCGTTTGGCCACGGCTCGTTCCACCTGGGGGAAGGGGACGGACTTAAAGTAGTTGTCCGCTCTCTTTTTCAGCGTGTCGGCTGCGGCGGCAACGGCTGCTTTGTCTTTCTTCTTGAGGGCGGTCAGCAACGAAGCGGTGGAGGGGATGCGCATAAAGTCGAGACCATTGACCAATGCCTCCTGAATGGCCTGCTGATGATAGAGCGGTTGGCGGCGGGCTGCCACAATACTCTGTATGCGGTCGAAGGCCTGCCCGTACGAATCGTCGCCCAATTTGCGGCCGCGCTCAAGGAGTTGCTCTTGTTGCGCCCGCTTGGTATCAAGCACCTTCAAGCGCAGCAATCCTTCGTTCATGCCGATGGCATTTTTCCAATAGTTGGCCGATGAGGCATATTTGCTTGCGTAGTGGATGCGCACGGCGGGGTCTTTCAGCATGGCCTCCATGAGCACCTCTTGGCGGGCGTCGCGCACGTGGTGACGCATGAAGTTGGTGGTTTGCATCCGTTCTTCCACTTCGTCGGAGATCATGTAGCGCCAGTTGCGGCCGGGGAATCCCATCACAAAGGTGAGGTCGCCCGTGCGATACCCTTCCAGGCTGATGGTCAGGTGTTTCTTCACCCGAAGCGGGGTGTTGGCGGCGTTGTAGTCGGCCGGCTCACCGTTGGCGTCGGCATAGATGCGGAAGAGAGAAAAATCGCCCGTGTGACGCGGCCACATCCAGTTGTCGGTGTCAGCGCCAAACTTGCCGATGGCCGATGGAGGTGCACCCACCATGCGGATGTCGCTGTACACCTTCTTGACGAATAGGTAGTAGCGGTTGCCGCCATAGAAGGCTTTGAGTTCGAGTTTCATGCCTTGGGTGAGGGCAATCCCTTGGGCGTCGGCAAAGCGTTGGGCTACTTCGCGCAGGTATTTGGGTGATAGATAGTTGGTTTCGTTCGGATCGGGGTCGATTTGGAGTTGCTCGTTCACGTAATCGGTCACGTCGAGGATGCGGTCGATGAAGGTGACGGTTAAATCCTTGCAGGGCAACTCTTGGGAACGGTTCATGGCCCAAAAGCCGTCGGTGAGGTAGTCATGTTCCACCGAGCTGTGCTGCTGAATGGCGCTGTAGCCGCAGTGGTGGTTGGTCAGGACGAGGCCTTCGGCGGAGATAACCTCGCCGGTGCATCCTCCGCCGAAGTGTACAACAGCATCTTTGAGCGAGAGGCCATCGGGGTTATAGATGTCGTTGATGGGAATGAGCAGCCCCAGTTCGGTTAGGGCTACTTCGTTCTGTTTCTTCAGGTCGGTGAGCATCCACATACCCTCGTCGGCGTGTAGAACGGAGAGGGTAGAGAGCATCAGCAATACGGTAAGTACATTCTTTCTCATAAAGGTGTTTGTTAGGGGATTTCTATTTCTTTTGTTCTATTTGCTTTTTCATTTGTTTCAAGCGCCACTTGTTCCAAAACATCAGTTCACGCCAGTGGCTGAAATCTTTCTTGAAGATGATGCCGATGCCTTGCGTGGTGAGGTTGGTCTTGGTGTAGTAGCGATCGTTGGTTTCGTTGTAGGCTTTCAAACGGATGTCGCCACCACGGGTCACCAGCCATTCGGCATCGAAGTCACCTACAAAGTTGGTGTTGGCCAGCGGATTGTCGCGATAACCGAAGTTGCCGTTGATGAGCAGACGATTGTTAAGCAGATTGGCCGACAACAATCCTTCCACCTCCACATCCGTCCAGTCGGTTCCGGTATTCAAATTGGCACCAAAGTTCCATCCCTTGAGGTTGAGGGCTTGCGACAAGGCGTTGCTCAACTGTCCGGAGAGTGTAGAAACCACTGCAGAGGCCATCATGTTGGAGCTTTGGGTGGTTTCAATGTTTTCCGGCGTACTAAACTTGCCCAGTGCCAACAGGTAGAGAATCTGCATATTCATCTGCTCGTCGGTGGGGATGTAGTTGCGAATGAGTGCCTGCACTTCGTCACGTTCGCCGGGTACTTCCAAACCCAATTGGATGTTCGGAGCGGTGAGTTGTCCCGAGATAGCCATGGTGCAGTTTACCTTGATATTGGTTTGATTGACATAGTCCGAGGCATTGGGCATCAGGTCGTTGAGTGATACCGAGTTGACCGTGTAGGCTGCCTGTATGTCGAGCGTGGCATCTGAAGGTGCTCCGCTGAAGGTGATGGTGCTTCCGTCTTTGATGGTAAAATCTTTGCGGATTACCTCTTGCAAACTGAATTTGTAGATTCCCTGATTGATATGGTAATTGCCAAACATCTTGAGGTCGTCGGTCTTGTTATAGAAGTCGGTACGGATGCTTCCCGAGCCACGTCCACTGATGTAGTCGCCGGCGATGGGATCCATGATAATGCGCATGGTGGCATCGGGCGTGGCTTCCACCAGTAGGTTGAGATGGATGTCGGTTTCATTCTCCTCATCGGCCTCGCGTTGGATGTGTTGCTGTGCCAACTCGTAGTCCGATGCCAGATTGATGGAGTCGAGCAGCTGGCGTCGCGGTGTTCGGTCTACGAACTTGATAAATTGATTGTTGACGGCCGACGACACATTGTCTTTGATGTAGACGAAGTTGGTGTTTCGTTCGGTGGTGATGGCCACGGTGACACTCAGCCCGTCGTTTTCGTTGCCACTAAGTTGGGTGCTTCCGGTACCGTACACCACGCCGTAAAAGGGGAAGTCGAGCGACTCTTTGGTATTCATCATCAGCATGTTGGTTACGTTGGCACGCAGATTATAGGCGGCATTTTTGAAATGAGTGTAATTGACGTAGCCGCTCAGGCGTCCCTCATGTCCTTGGGTGTCGAACAGGCGATTGTTGGCAAAGGTCAGGCCGTCGGGACGAACCAAAATAGAGTCGCGCACACGAAAGCTGGTGTTCAGCACCTCCACTTTCATCGAAGCATCGGCCAGCACCTTGCCGTCAAGTTCCAGTGCATTGAACTTCCCGTAGAAATGAACATCGCCGGTGGCACGTCCGTCAAATTCGGGGGTAATGTCGGCGAGGTAGTGTTCGATGAATTTCAAGTTGGTGCTGTCGGCACGTATGTGCAGGTCGAGACCGCTTTTGGGTTTAAGCGGATAGATGTATCCTTCTACTTGGCTTCGGGCAATCTCTTTTTCGCGGATGTCGGCTTGCAGGAAGATCCCTTCCACTTCATTGTGCCACTCGCCGTGTATGTATGTGTCACCCAGCAGTCCGTCGTTCAATCCGAGGTTGCGTATAAAGAGATCGGTGTGCATTACCGGCTTTTGCAGCACGCCCGATGCGTAGGCGGTGCCGGTAGCCTCTCCCTTGAAGTTCACATTGAGGCGGGCAATATCAAAGACGTAGCCGATGTTGATGTCTTTTAGTTCCAAACGTGCTGTATCTTCAGCAAGGGCGGAGACGATGCCGTCGGCACGCAAATAACGCTCCGCATGGCTGAAATAGAAATTGTTGATGTGCACCTTGCCCGAGTCGACCACAATCTGTGAGGGGTGTATTTCCCAGAGTGTGTCGTTGAGAATGACATTGGTGCGCTTGATTTGTGTAATACTCTTTTGCGGCGACTCGAACAGGGTGGTGGCAGCCACTTTGCCACTATAGGTTATTGCACTGCTGTTGCCCCAGTTTAGGGTGGTGCTGATGCTGTCGTCTTTGGCTTGCGCCTCGATGGAGAGATTTACCGTGCCGGTAGGCTTCCGGTTATTGAATCGAATGCGAGCATCGAATTCGTCGTTCGGGTTTTGGCACAACAGCATGCCCGACTCAATGAAGTTGTTTCCGTAAAGTAGTCGTGGAAAGTAACCTTCTACGTGCATGCGCTGTGCTTTGTCGTTGAAATAGCCCTTCAAGGTAGAGGTGGTGTAGACCTTTAGCGGAACATCGAAAAAGGCAGAAAAAAACTCGGCATCCTCAAGCCGGAGGTCAAATGAAAAGTTGTTTTCCGATTCGATATGGGGGCGGGGAGGAATCAACGTGGGAATATAGCGACTGATGATATTCGATATGCCGGCAGGTAGCGTGCGATAGGAGTAATCACCCTCAATATGCGCCTGCAGGAAGTTGGAGGTGACGGAGAGATACTTATGGGTGTCGTCGGTACGTGAGGCGGCAATCTTCAGACCGGGCAGGAAGTAATCTTTTTTCGGGTCGGTAAAGTGCAGACTGTCGATGTTGATTTCACCGTCCATTTCGTCGATAGAACCTCCGGTGAAATTGGCCGTCATCTTCAGTGAGAGTGTGGAACCTTCGTGCTTGGGAGTAAGGTGTAGCTCGTGCAGGCGTACATTGCGCACATCGGCACGAAAGTTAAAGGTCGGCATCCGGCTAACAGCGTTGAGGCTACCATTGAGCAATACCGATCCGTTTTCGTCGTTGAGTGCAATTTGGCCGTCAAAGCCACCTTGTTTGTATTCGCCGTCGAGGGTGATGTTGTGGTAGGTGTATTCGTTGTAGTTGATAGCCGCAATCAATCCTTTCAGTACAATATCGGGGTAGCGTTGTTCGCGATGCTTGCCTTGCACGTCGAGGTTGAAAGTGACATTGCCCACGTGGGTGTCACCCAGTAGCCCACCCAATTGAAACTCTTCG
Source organism: Prevotellaceae bacterium (assembly GCA_031262785.1). Taxonomy (GTDB): domain Bacteria; phylum Bacteroidota; class Bacteroidia; order Bacteroidales; family Bacteroidaceae; genus Bacteroides. The sequence continues at coordinate 12,420 of JAISHB010000076.1, read as the reverse complement.
GTTTTCACCCGTCCCGAGTAGGAAAAAAGCGCTTCGGCTTTGCGACTACTCAGCTTCACGTCGGTTTGGAACGAGCCGAGGTCGGTGCGTACCCTCCCGTAGGTAACCAAGTCGGTGAAGTAGCCCGATAGTTCACCCGTGAACAGGATGGTGCCCAAGCGTTGCAGCATGGGCGGTGTACCGGTGTAGTTTTGAATGAGGTTTCGGGAGAAGAAATCAACTCCTTCTCGGTCAACGTAGAGGTTGGTGAGCTTGCCGAAAATATAAGCATCTTCCGGATGCGACAAATCCTGCAATGCAGCGCTTCCCAACAGTTGAAAGTGATTGTTGGCTGTGATGGACAGCTTGGGAATTTCCAATTGGTTGACGGTTCCGTGCGCAGCAGCTTCTATTCGTATCAACCCGCTAAAGGGTGTGAACAGGGGAATGAAAGGCGCTAAGTCGCTCGGCATGATCTCCGAAGGCAGCAGGCGAAAGGTGAAATGCACATCGTTTACCGGATTTGCAAAAGATTCCAGGCTATCGTATCTCAGGGAGATGGTGTCCATAGCAAGGGAAGAGTGGGGGAGATCGACGGTAAAATGCTCGATGTTCATCCGTTTGTTGTTGCCTGTCATCTTCAAGCTGAGTTTTTTAAGGGTAAAGCCGGACTTCTCTTCTTCTACACTCAGTCGTTTGACTGCTGCATTGATGGAGTCGTTCTGCAATGCCTTCAGCGAGATGTTCGCCACCAGATTGGTGAAGCAGAGATGCGAGGGGTTGAAACGCCCCGGTGTGCTGTCGGCCGACCACACATCGTAGGAGACTCTGCCTCTGCTCATCACCAACGAATTGATGCGCAGGTTGAGGTTTTGCTCTTTCTGAAGCGTGTCTTTGGCGGCAAAGGCATCGACCACAAACTGAAAATTGGGTTCGGATTGGGGCGTTTCGCGTTCGAGGCTGGCATTGAAGCCGAAGAGTTGTACATTGCTGATGGAAATGCGCCCGTTGAAGAGAGAAATGAGATTGAACTTGACCGAAAGGCGCGAGGCTTTCAACATCTCTTTGCCCGTGCGGTCGTTTAGCAGCAGGTCATCTATGATGATGCGGTTGAACAAACCCAGGTTGATGTGTCCAATGGTTACTTTGGTATCCAGATAAGCAGACAACTCGCGTGCAATCAGAGCCGATGCCTTGCGTTGAATATAAGGTGTATTCAGCGCAAAGGTGGTTCCGATGTAGATACTCAGCACAATGCCGAGTATCCAGCTGACTGTCTTCTTAATCCGTTTGATGGCGAACTGTTTTTATTTCTTCTTCTTTAAAAAAGCGTTGTACACGAGGTAGAGCACAAACAACACACCCAAGGCAAGCAGTGCGTAGGAGAGTTCATGGCTGTATTGGCTGATTAGGTCGGCTTGTCCGTGAGCCAGATGTCCCAAAATGGCCAGTACAATGTTCCAAATGCCGGCACCAAGCGCTGTGTAGAGCATAAAGGTACCAAAGTGCATGCGAGCCAATCCGGCGGGGATTGAAATAAGCTGGCGCACAGCGGGAACCAAGCGACCGATGAACGTAGAACTGCGCCCGTGTCGTACAAAGTACTCTTCGGACTTCTTGACCTTGTCGGCACTCAGCATGCAGAGCTTCCCAAGTTTGCTTTCCGCAAAACGATAGATGATGGGACGCCCCAACCAGAGTGCGAGGAAGTAATTGATGGCAGCCCCCAGCACCGCCCCCAGCGTGGCAAAGAGAACCACCAGAATCACGTTGAGTCCGCTATCCTTTTGAGCAGCTTTGTAGGCTGCGGGTGGCACCACCACCTCCGAAGGAAAAGGTATGAACGAACTCTCTACCGTCATGAGCAGCGTAATGGTGGCATAGTTCATATTATCCATGTACCAGGCGACCACCTTCTCCATAACGGTGGAGTCGGCTGCAGTTTGTACAGGTGTAACCGGCTGGATGCGCAAGGTATCGGCAGCTGTTGCACTGCCGGCTGTGCCGGTCCACAGGAAAAGAGTAAGCATGAGCGAGTGTAATACCTTTGTCTTCATATCAGTAAGCGTTAAATAATGCAATCTTTTTTAAGGGAAGCAAAGGTAGAGAGTTTTCGAGAGACCTACTTTGTATACACTCCTTTTTTTTAGTTAAATAAGATGGAATGCTACGACCTATTGAACATCCACCGATTCAATCTGCACATCGCGCACTCCTTCACCCGAAAGAATCACCCTATAATGACCGGCATTGATGTATCCGCCGCTGGTGGTACTAACTAATTTCCACTTTTGGGGTGTCGCGGGCAGGGTGAACGGAACATCACGCAGTACTGTGCCACCCGGCGTCATCAATTGAAAGCGTACGGTCTTGGCTTGACCACTCACGTTCATGTACTTGAAGCGGAAGGCATACTCTTGCGCCAATCCCACGGTGATGTTGTTCCACTCGAGGTAATCGGGTGTTGCTTCATCGGGTGTGTAGGTGGTTGCGGTGCGCGTATTTTTGTCTTCGGGTAGCATCGAGGCGGGCAGTTTGGCTACGGTGTCGGTATCGAAGGCTTTCCACATCGCCTCAGGCTGCCGCCGGTTGTCGCCTTGTGGTGCTCGGGGCGGAAGGAAGGTTTGGAAGGCGGGAGAGTTGGTCGACGTGGCGATGGCAATGGCCGAGATAACAGCCTGTCCGGCCTTCACCTCGGGGAAGCTGATGGTCAGGGTGCCGCCGGTAATATCGGCCGTGATGGTTTTCTTGAGTGCGCCGGCATGTCCGCTCTCCGCCCAGAGGTCGAGGTTGCGCAGGCGGGTGGTTCCGTTCACTGCCACGTCGAAGAGACGCCATCCTTCGCAATCGGTCTTCTCGCCTCCACCGATGCCATACCACGGTTCGGTGAAAAACAACTCAATCCGATAGCGTCCGTCGGACACGGGGAAGTGAAAGCTGAGGCGGTGACGACCAAAGCGGAACGACTGAAAGAGGGCGTCCTCGCGGGTGCCGCCGATGGCATCGCCGATGGTGCGTTGACTGCCCAGATAGGGGCTTAGTCCGGTGAAATCTTGTGCCCAGCTGTGCGAGTAGAGAGTGTCGTCGGCCATCCAGCGGTGGCCGAAACGGTCGGTGTAGGCATCGCCACCGCAATTGAGCCTATATATATAGGTGTAGCTGCTGTCGTTCACCACGTAGGTGTTGGTGGTGGGAAGAATTTCCTTTTCAGGCTCCGTGGAAAGATCGGTGCGGGAGGGAGCTGCCTCCAATCCTTTCAAGAGTAGCTGGTCTTCGGCCACTGCGCGCCCTTTGTAGTAGGCAACGGCACGAAGCGTGTTGTAGCGGATGTCGCGGTTCTCCCAAGTAAAATGAGTGCCGACGCCCCCCTGCCGTTTGCGACCCAAGAATTGAGGGCCGTTGTAGAGTAAGACCGAATCACAATTGCTGTAGGCCTCGATGGTGGCGCGGCGTCGACCGCTCTGTTCAAACCGGTGGGGCCACGTGTGCGAGACAAGGTAGACCATGGGATCGGTGGCAGCAGACACCTGATTGGCGCGGTATAAATAGTAGGCATCGGTGGGTTCCTCCCACGGGGTGAACAATCCTTTGTAGTTGAAGGGGCCTACCTTGTCAATCATTCGATAGGCTTCGTCCGGCTGACGGCGTCCCGGATTGTCGTGGCTGCTCCAAATCCACAGGAACTGACCGCAGATGCTGTCGCGAGCCTCCCAAGCCTGTCGGATCTTCATCTCCAACAACTTACAGGCACGGCTTTCACTCCATTGGGCGCTGTTCTGATGAAAAGTGGTGACCTCGTCGTGCACGCCGAGGGTACGCCAAGCGCCATACTCGCCGTTGAGCAGCTGTTCGGGATGTTTCAGCTCCGAGCCATACTTCTTTGGGTCGCCGCCGTAGGTTCCGCTCCAGTTTTGCACCACATTCCAGTCGGTACCGGTGCCTCCGTTGCAGGTTGTGATAACGCGCATGGTTCGGGCAGTGGGATCGAGCGAGCGAATCAGGTCGCTGCACTCTTGGGCAAAGTCGGTGGGTAGGACGCTCTCGTTTTGAAGCCCCCACATCACCACGGCGGGATCGTTGCGACGCTCCTTGACCCATTTAATCAGCAGCTCCTTGAAGTTGCGCCGAAACTCGGGCGTGTCGTACCAGATGTGTGCCGAAAACTGCGTCCATTGCAGGATGCCCAACTCGTTGCAAAGGCGGGTGTAGTCTAAATGATGGGGTTGATGGGCATCGCGGAAGGCATTGAATCCGGCCGAACGAATCTCGTGCATTCGTGCCGTGATTTGTTCGCCGCTGAAGGCGTGGCTCTGTCCGAACTGATGCTCATACTCGCAAATGCCGCGGATAAAGAGCGGCTTCCCGTTGAGGAAGAAGCGTCCGTCGCCGTCGTGCCGCTTCACCGGCCAGCTGAGCGTGCGGATGCCGCAAGGCGTGCTTACTTCGTCGGAGGTGACGTTGCCCTGTTTCACCATCGAGGCCAGACTGTAGAGATAGGGGGTGTCGGTGCTCCAAAGGTGGGGCTTGTCGATGCGGGCGGCCACGCGCACGGTGCGGGTCTCGCCCACGTGCAGCAGTACGTCGGTGGCCAGGCGGAAAACTTGGCGTCCGTCGGCATCGTTGAGCTTGTTGACCACCTGAATGGTGCGGGGTTCGCCCGAGTAGTTCTTCACTTGGGTCTCGACAAACACACTATCGGCGCGATCGTTGTTCCAAACATGCACGCCGAAGGGTTCGATGCGCACTTCGTCGGTGATTTCAAGCACTACGGGGCGGAAAATGCCCAGGGGTTGCGAGCCTTCGGAGAAGCCCCATTCCGAGGAGCAGCCGCCGCACACCCAGGGCATGGTGGTGATCATTTCGGGATGGTCGGCACGCACTTCGAGCAGGTTGGGCGAGTCGCTCTTCAGCGCTTTGGTTACATCGAGCGTGAGGGAGGTGCGTCCCACCGGATGACGTCCGAAGTCGACGCCGTTGACTTTGACGGTGGCAAAGGTGCCCACCCCCTCGAAGCGCAGGAAGTAGCGCTTACCCGGGCGGGGAGGGGCAAGGAACGTCTTTTGATAGAGCGCCGAACCGTGCAGGTTGCCGTGGGTGAGTTGGCGGTAGCCGTAATAATCGTCTTTGTTGGAGGGTTCGATGAGCACCGTTTCGCTGCGCTTGCCGTTCTTCTCCGGCTCCGGAAAATGAATGGAGGAGCGTCGGTCGCCTACCGGGCGGCTCGTGGCCACGGCAATGCCTCGCTGGTCGTCGCGGTTGACGGCGCAATAGAAGTGATAGGTCACCCCCTCGTGGCGGATGAGGTAGCTCTTGTGGGCAAACAGGTTGTCGTAGGGCTTGGAGGGCGTGATCAGGTCGTCGCCCGTCCAATCGGTCCAGTGTACCAGGTCGCTACTGACGGCAAACGTGTTGTAGGCCTTGTAGGGTCGGGTGGGGTTGAAGGCCGAGAAGTAGAACATGACGTAGAGGCTGTCACCCATTTGCTGAATGTGGGCATCGCCGGTGATGGTGCCGGCCGTTTCGTGGGCAAACACCGGATTGCCGGCATAGCGCGTCCATTTCTTGAGGTTCTTCGACAGGGCAATGCCCACCCGTTCGCCCTTGATGTGGTTGGCGGGGTTGATACCGCCTGCGTTGTAGAACATCACGAAGGGTTGGCCGAAGAGCTTCTCCGACCGGTCCCAATAGATGGTGCTCTTGTATTGCGTCAAACTCTCAAACCAGCCGGCGTCGGCATCGGTGGACGAGAGTATCGGTCGGTTGTCGGCCTTCCACTCCACCGCCTGCCCCAAGTCGGCTTGGGGTGTCGAGGCCAGGCCGATGCTCAGCGGGCCGGTCTCGTAGCCGCGACCGCGGCCTCCGATGTAGGTCATCCAATACCTGTTTTGGTAGGATTGCAGCTCGTAGCTCCCTCCCCACGTCATGTCGGGCAGGGCGGGAAATCCGCCGCGCTGGTTTTCGTCCCACCGTCCGTCGCGGAACGAGAGCACGCGCCCTTTCACCGTCCAATGGAGTAAATCTTCGCTCTGGGCAAGCCACGTCTCGTAGCCCCGTCCGTCTTTGCCCGACTGTCCGTCGTAGACCACGTAGGTCATGTACCAATGTCCCTGGTGACGGAACACCGTGGGGCAATCCATTTTATGACGATTGTCGGTCGGTGCCACCACCAACCCGTATTTGTAGGGGGTACGCACCTCGTCGTAGATGTGTTGCATCACTTCGGGGGAGATTGGCGGCTGGGCGCAGAGAACGGGCGCTACCACGGCGCACAAAAGGAGGAGAGTTAGCTGTTTCATACCTAAATGACGCATTTTGAGGCTGTTTGTAACTTGAAATGCCCCGAAGTCGGCCGGTTTTGGGCAGATCTACTGCTATATAATCGGACTTTCACGGGACAGCAGTCCGGGTTCAACGGGACAGCAGTCCGGGTTTCACGGGACAGCAGTCCAAGTTTCACGGGACAGCAGTCCAAGTTTAGCCGGACTGCAGTCCAAGTTTGGCGCAACAACAACCGCGCTCAGAAGGCCTTTTGGGGCAGGTTGGCGCACAACCAATCCCGGGGAGAGCCGCCCCTATTCGAAAACCACATTCTTCCAGACGAAGTTTTCCACCGCCGAGCGGTCGCACTTGGGGTCCTTGGCTTTGATCTTGAGGTTTTCAAAGGTGAAATTGGTGAGCTTATACTGATCGGGGCGGGGATTGACATTGAAGAAGACGTCGCACTCCAACTCGATGTTGCGCATCGTGATGTGGTCGGAATAGGACATGGGCGCATCTTTGCGATCTTTGAGGTCGAAGAACTGCGTCCACGGGCGGATGTAGAGGAAAGCGCGGGCACTTCCCTTGATATCTTCCACGGTGATGTATTCGTAGTGTTGCGGGGTGTCGGGACGCATCTTGAGCCAGAGCAACCGGCTGGCATGATCGATGCGAATGCGGCGTAACAGGATGTTGTGGTTGAAGACCGACTCGCTGCCGCAGGTCAGGGCGCTGTGGCAGAAGCCGTACGTGCAATCTTCGATGAGGATGTTGCGGTTGGCGCCGTTGTTGGGATCGGTATCCGCCCAGGGTCCCTTGCCGCCTTTCAGGGCGATGGCATCGTCGTTGACCGACATGTAGCAGTTCTTCACCAGCACGTCGGTGCAGACATCGATGTCGATGGCATCCGAGCTGGGTGCCTTCACCGGAGCGGCCGGCGCGAAGATGTAGAGGCCGAGCAGCTTCACGCGGTTGCATTTATACAAGTGGGTGGTCCAAAACGGCGAGTTGATGAGGCGAACGCCCGAGAGTTGCACGTCGTTGCTGTGGGAGATGTGCACCAAACGGGGTCGCAGCTCGTCCATGTTGGTGCACTTGGGAATTACTTTGCGCCGGAGCCAGAAGGAGCGCCAAAAACGCAGACCGTTTCCGTTGATGGTGCCCTTGCCCGAGAGCGTGAAGCCGTCGACCTTGTCGGCATTGACCAGCGCGGCGAAGTATTTGAGATTTTGTCCTTCAATGCGGGTGTCGATGATTTGGAAATCGCTGATGTCGTCGCTTCCCTTCAGCACCGCTCCCTCGAGCAGGTGCAAATGGGTCTTGGGCTTGAAGAAAAGCGAGCCGCTCAGGTAAGTTCCGGCCGGGATAACCACCACGCCTCCGCCCTCTGCGGCGGCACGGTCAATGACGGCCTGGATTTTCGCGGTTTGCACCACGGTGCTGTCATTCACTACGCCGTAGTCGGTGATGGAGTAGGCCTTGCCCAGGTTCTCGGGTTTGACGATGTCGGTTTGATAAAACCAGTCGGGGATGGAGGTTCCATCGGGGAACTTTTCCTGCGCCGTCAGGGCTGCACAGCTGAACAAGACGCACGCAAATGCTTTCAGTTTCATACGTTTTTATGGATTTTAGTTGGGTAATAATACATGCTCAGTCTTTCTCGCCGTAGGCCAAATCGCCCGCATCGCCCAGTCCGGGCACGATGTAGGAGTGGTCGTTCAATCCCGGATCAATGGCGGCACACCAGATGGTGGTATGTTCTTGCGGGAAACTCTCGGCAATGTGTGTAACCGCCTCTTTGCTCGCAATGATGGAGGCCACATGAATCACCGACGGGGTTCCTTTGGTGAGCATGGCGCGGTAGGTCAGCTCCATGCTGCCTCCGGTGGCCAGCATAGGGTCGGTGATGACGAGGGTTTTGCCGTCGATGCGGGGCGAGGCAATGTATTCGATGTTGATGTCGAACTTCAGTGTGTCCTTATACTTTCGGTAGGCCGAGACGAAGGCGTTCTCCGCCGTGTCGAAGTAGCTGAGGAATCCTTGATGAAAGGGAAGTCCGGCACGCAAAATGGTGCTCAAGATCAATGAATTGTCGGGTGTTTGCACGGCTGCCGTGCCCAATGGTGTGTCTACTTCTTTGGCGGAATAGGTAAATGTTTTACTCATTTCATACGCCATAATTTCTCCGATACGTTCAAGGTTGCGTCGAAAACGGAGGCGGTCGCGCTGGATGCGCACATCTCTAATCTCGGCAACATATTGATTCAAAACCGAGTTGGATTCGGCAAAATTGATAATGTTCATGGATTTTTATGTTATTTCGGCTGCAAAGGAAACCATTTTTCTGCCAATTTGCAACATTCAGTTGGCAGTTGTACTCGCCAATGTGATAAAAGTGGTATTATTAAGAAAAGAAAACCTTAACGGATGAAACATCTCCTCTCTTATTTGTTACTTTTGCGGTCGATTTTTTAAGGGAAAAGAGAAAATAATCACATTATAAATTATTTAAAATCAAAGAAAATGGCAAATTTAGATCTCAGTAAGTACGGTATTACGGGAGTTACGGACATCGTCTACAATCCCTCGTATGAAGTGCTCTTCAAAGAAGAAACCAAGCCCGGTTTGGAAGGTTTTGAAAAGGGTCAGGTAACAGAATTGGGTGCAGTGAATGTGATGACAGGTGTCTACACCGGTCGTTCGCCTAAAGATAAATTTTTTGTGATGGATGAAACCAGCAAGAACACCGTGTGGTGGACATCTGAAGCCTACAAGAACGACAACAAGCCCGTAGATGCCAACTGTTGGGAAGCCGTGAAGTCGTTAGCCACCAAAGAACTTTCGGGCAAACGCCTCTACGTGGTAGATGCCTTCTGCGGAACTAACACCGCATCGCGCCTCAAGCTGCGCTTCATCATGGAGGTGGCATGGCAGGCACACTTTGTTACCAACATGTTTATCCGCCCGACGGCAGAAGAATTGGCCGATTTCGGCGAACCCGACTTCGTGATTATGAATGCCTCCAAGGCCAAAGTTGAAAACTACAAAGAGCTGGGCTTAAACTCCGAGACCGCCGTGGTATTCAACCTCACCGAAAAGATTCAAGTCATCCTCAACACCTGGTATGGTGGCGAGATGAAGAAAGGAATGTTCTCCTACATGAACTACCTGCTTCCGCTCAAAGGCATGGCTTCGATGCACTGCTCTGCCAATACCGACATGGACGGACAAAACACGGCCATCTTCTTCGGCCTCTCCGGTACGGGCAAAACCACCCTCTCTACTGATCCGAAACGTTTGCTCATCGGTGACGACGAGCACGGTTGGGACGACGAAGGAGTCTTCAACTTCGAAGGCGGCTGCTATGCCAAGGTGATCAACTTAGACAAAGAGAGTGAACCCGACATCTACAACGCCATCAAACGCGATGCTCTGCTCGAGAATGTAACCGTAGATGCCAACGGCAAAATAGACTTTGCCGATAAGAGCGTGACGGAGAATACCCGCGTGTCGTATCCCATCTATCACATCCATAACATCGTTAAGCCCATTTCTAAAGGACCGGCTGCCAAGCAGGTGATCTTTCTTTCGGCCGATGCTTTCGGGGTATTGCCTCCGGTCTCGATGCTGAATCCCGAGCAAACCAAGTATTATTTCCTCTCGGGCTTTACCGCCAAGCTGGCCGGTACCGAGCGCGGCATCACAGAGCCGACGCCCACCTTCTCGGCTTGCTTCGGTGCCGCTTTCCTGAGCCTGCATCCCACCAAATATGGTGAAGAACTGGTCAAGAAGATGGAGCAATCGGGTGCCAAGGCCTATTTGGTGAATACCGGATGGAACGGCAGCGGCAAACGTATCTCTATCAAGGATACCCGCGGTATTATCGATGCCATCCTCGACGGTTCGATCGACAAAGCCCCGACCAAGGTGATTCCTTATTTCGACTTCGTGGTTCCCACCGAGTTGCCGGGTGTAGATGCTAAGATTCTCGATCCGCGCGACACGTATGAATGTGCCTGCAAGTGGGACGAGAAAGCCAAAGACCTGGCCGGACGCTTCATTAAGAACTTCGCCAAGTTTGAGGGCAATGAAGCCGGCAAAGCCTTGGTATCTGCCGGTCCGAAACTTTAAAAGAATTGCGTTAGCTCCTGCCCCTAAGGTAGGAACCCAATAAGAAAAGAGGATGCGTCCCAACCGGCGCATCCTCTTTTTTGTGTGTGTACCGGGTGGGTGTGAGCAACCCGAGGGTAAGACAGTCCCAGTAGAGGGTGTTCCACTTTCCTATACTTTCGCTATTGCGCAAGACTCATTTCCTCAATCAAGTGCCGGCAATTGCCCAGCTTGTCGAGGATGAAGAGGACGTAGCGAATGTCCACCACGATGCAGCGCTGCAGCTCTTTGTTAAAGCTGATGTCACCGCTGAGCGACTCCCAGTTGCCGTCGAAGGCGGCACCGATGAGTTGGCCTTGGGCATTGAGTACGGGACTTCCCGAATTACCGCCGGTGATGTCGTTGGTGGTCAGGAAGCAGACCGGCATCTGTCCGTCGGATCTGGCATAGCGCCCGAACTCCTTGTTTTGAATGAGTTGCCGAAGCTTGACCGGTACGTTAAACTCGCGGTTGTCGGGATCTTCTTTCTCCAAGATGCCGTCGGTGGTGGTGTAGTAGTTGTAGTGCACGGCATCGCGGGGATTGTAGGACTTTACATTGCCGTAGGTCAGACGAATGGTGAAGTTGGCGTCGGGATAAGAAGGCGCAGGCAACTTCATCTCTTCCAATCCGCGGATATAGGCTTTGTGCAGCGCGGCCATCTCTTTGTTGTTGCCGCTCAGTTGTCCGCTCAGCTCGGCCATCTTGGCATATTTGGCCGTGGAGTATTGGGTGGCCAAGTCTTTCTCGATGGCTTTGACGGTAGGCTTCTTCAGGAACCGGTCGAAGGTCGTGCGATTCGACATAATAGATTGGCTGTACATTGCATCCAAGTAGGCGTTGGCATCGCCCTTGAACTCCTTGTCGATGGTCTCAAAGAAGGCGGGACGGTCTTCGGCCTTCACATGAGCGGCATAGGCGGCAAAGACCGCTTTGGCCACGCGCAGGCTCACGGCGTGATCGTAGTCTTTGTCGTGAATGGCCTCGAAGCTCTGCCGGAGTTGCTCGATGGAGCGGCCGATGAGCGAATCGTTCTTCTGTTGCAAAGCCTCCTTCAGGTTGGCCATCACCTGATAGGGACTCCCAAATTCTATGGTTCCGAAAGCTTCGCGCACGTAGGTGTATTGCTCGGTCAGCGGCATCTGGGCGGTCACCAAACGATTGATTCTCCCGACCACCCCTTGATACTCGGGCTTGCCCTGGGCGAAGGCCTCGAAGGCGCGTTCCTGTTCGGCCTTCACACCCAGCACATCGTTGTCGACGATGGCCTTGTTCATCCCGATGGAGTTCTTCCAGTAGTTGCTCAGGCCGGCATATTTGCTGGCATACTGGATGCGGATTTTGTCGCTGGCAGCCATCTCCTCGCGCAGTACATCGAGCGCGGCGGTACGGATGACGATACGCGGCTCATTGCCGGCCTCCATGCGTTCGCGCACCTCGGCGGTGGTGAGGTAGCGATAGGTACTGCCGGGGAATCCCATGATCATGGCGTAATCACCCTCTTCCACGCCTTTAAGCGAGATGGTCAGGTACTTGGGCGTCTTCAGCGGGATGTTCGTGGGAGCATAGTCTGCAGGATTGCCCTCGGCGTCGGCGTAGATGCGGAACATCGAGAAGTCGCCCGTGTGGCGCGGCCACATCCAATTGTCGGTTTCGCCGCCAAACTTGCCGACCGACGACGGGGGAGCCGCCACCATGCGCACATCGGTGTAGATGGTCTTATAAAAGAGGTAGAAGCGGTTGCCGGCGTAGAAGGGAAGCGCATCGGCCACCACTCCTTTGCGTCCGTAGAGGTCGCTCTGTTTGAAAAGCTCCTGCGCCAGCTTGGTCAGGTAGGGACGGGTTTGTGCGGTGTAGGCATCGACCTCGCCGGCCTGTACGCGGGCATTCACCACGTCGGTAATCTCTTCGATGCGGGTAATAAACTGGAAGCGCAGCCCCGGAGTGGGCAGCTCCTCGCTTCGCTGCATCGCCCAGAAGCCGTCGGTCAGGTAGTCATGCTCCACCGAGCTGTGTTGCTGGATAGCCCCGTAG
>JAISHB010000075.1 GCA_031262785.1 Prevotellaceae bacterium | reverse complement strand
GCGTGTCGTTCTCCAACGCATAATCGACCCACTTCTTGAGTTGCGCTTTGGTCAGCGTGGTACCGGTGGGGTTGTTGGGATAACAGAGATAAACCATGTCGATGCGTTTGTCGGGAAGCTGCGGAATGAACTGATTCGCGGCCGTGCAGGGCAGGTAGGTGATGTTGCTCCATTTTCCGTCGGCTCCCAGCTCGCCGGCGCGTCCGCCCATGACGTTGCTGTCGATATAAACGGGGTAGACCGGATCGGTCACACCCACGCTGTTATCGCGCTTGAGGATGTCGCCGATGTTGCCGGTGTCGCTCTTGGCGCCGTCGCTGACGAAAACTTCCGAATTACTCAGCTGCACGCCCCGTGGCTCGAAATCGTGCTTGATAATGGCCTCAATCAAAAAGTCGTAGCCCTGTTCGGGGCCGTATCCGTGAAACGTGGCGGTGGAGGAAAGCTCCTCCACGGCGCGATGCATCGCCTCGATGCAAGCGGGTGCCAGCGGACGGGTTACGTCGCCGATTCCCAGGCGGATGAGGTCGGCTTCGGGGTGGGTGGCCTTAAAAGCATTCACTTTCTTGGCGATGTCCGAGAAAAGGTAGCTCCCCGGAAGTTTTAAGAAATGTTCGTTTACTAATGCCATGATATAATGGTGGTTATGCTAAGTTTTCAATCGATTGCAATCTCTCCCTCGTAGACGGTGGTGGCCGTGCCCGTCATTTGCACGTGGCCGGAGTTTTCTTCCCAGTGGATGGAAAGTTCGCCTCCATCCATCACCACGACGACCTCTCTTCCGGTTTTTCCCGTAAAAGCGGTCGCGACGGCGGTGGCGCAGGCACCTGTTCCACAAGCCTGTGTGATGCCCGAGCCGCGCTCCCAAACCCGCATTCTTATTTTCCCATCCTCTCTGACGGAGGCAAATTCCACGTTGATGCGGTCGGGAAAGAGGGGGTGGTGCTCGATAAGCGGCCCCACTGCGGCCAAGTCAATCTCCTCGAGGCGGTCGACGAAGAAAACGATATGTGGATTCCCCATCGAAACGCAGATACCCGAATAAACCGCTCCGGCGACCTCGAGACTGACCTCTTTCAGGTCGGCGGGCGCGCCCATGTCAACGGTCACCGTCTCGACGGTTTTCAAATCGTCGGTTAGATGCAAGCGGATGATTTTGATGCCCGAGAGCGTCTCCAGCCGGATGGTTTTCTGGTCGGTCAGCCCCTTTTCGTAGAGATACTTCCCGATGCAACGGCTGGCATTGCCGCACATCAACGCTTCGGAGCCGTCTGCGTTGAAAATGCGCATGCTGAAGTCTGCTTCCCTCGAGCTTCCGATCAGAACCAGCCCGTCGCTTCCGATTCCGGTGTGCGGAGCGCTCCACCGGCGTGAAAGTTCTTCGGGGTGTTCCAGCGGAAAGCGGGTGGTGTCTACATAGATGTAGTCGTTCCCGGCTCCGTGCATTTTGGTGAATACTATCTTTCTTTTCATTGTCATTTTGTTATTTATTGGTTGAATTAAGTGTCATTTTGTCTTTATTGCACCGCAAAGGTATGGCATTTTGCAATAGAAACCTAAAAATAGCTATCTTTTTTCTAATTTATTTTGGTGCTCTTATTATTTGGCGCAAAGATAGCCATTTTTGCTTTCAGATTGATAGTTTATCCTGCCTATTTTCTCTCTTTTGCTAACGATTCGTAACTACGCTGTCTTTTTGGTGTTTGCAGAGGCTGTGTTAAAGGAGACAGGGGCGCCTTTCACAAAAAACTCCCCGTGTGAAAGGAGACAGGGGCTCCTTTAACAACTACCTTTAATTGTTAAAAGAGTCCTCCTCGCTTTTAAGACCTGCTGAAATCCATTACATTTGCCGCCGTTTTCGGGTTGCGGGTTCTCCCGCATACCTCTTAGTTACGAACTCTTCAAACAACTAATTATGAAAGTAATCGTGTTGCGGGTGGCCAAGCTCAACAATGGCGCTCACTTCCTTTATATGGCCGAGATTGTAGCCCGCGCCAAATCTACTTCGGGAATTGCGAAAACCTTGCATATCTCGCTCGCTGCACTCGAGAAAGCGCTTCAAAACGAAGATGCCGCTCTGAAACTCTCCCGGAAAAACTTGATGAACGACACCATTAAAGCCGCCGTAGCCCGTCGCGCCCGGATTTATGCCGCCCTGAAAAAGCGCATCGACAGCTTTTCCGTAGAATCGGATGCCCTCGAGGCTGTCACCCGGTTGCAGCAGGCACTCAAAGACCATCGCATCCAGGCATCGGGTCAACGCGATAAAGAGGGCGGATTGATACTCCACCTACTGGACGAACTCCAAAGCAAGTATGCCCAGGCCGTGGACAAGCTGTCGCTGGGCACCCTGCTGAGTGAATTGGAAAAAGCCAATGGGGAAGTGATCGATTTGATGGAGCATCGCACCGAAGAGGAGAAGAACCGCATCGTAGGTGCCCTCAAAACCGCCCGTGCAGCCACCGATGCGGCCTATCGCGACTTCGTTGACCAGCTCAACGCCCACGCATTGCTCGAAAGCAATGCCGCCTATGCCGATTTCATCGCGTATATGAATGCCGAAATCGTGCATTACCAGCGTGAGGTGTTGCATCGGGGCGGGAAGAGCTCCCTCCGGGAGGTGGAGGCAAGAAACGGGTGATTCCGGCTTCAAACGGTTCGCGGGCGGGGGATATGGAACAGGCCGACCTTCCCGGAGGAAGAATCGGCCTGAAATCAGTGTTGTGAACTCTGAAGTGATTCCGGAGCGATTCGAACGCTCGACCCACGCCTTAGAAGGGCGTTGCTCTATCCAGCTGAGCTACGGAACCAGCCTGTAAAGCGGCGCAAAGGTACGTTTTTCTCAGAAAGTACCCAAAAAAAGACAAAAAAAGGGGAGGTTCCTTTGTCGCTACCCATAGATGTTGTACTTTTGGGCTATCAAGCTTACGAAACCCATTTATCACTAATTATAATTAAAGCACAATGAGAAAGTTAATCTTATCTTTTGCACTCTGCGGTGCAATGTGCGGAATCTCCGCACAAGAAACTCCCGACGCCGGGAAATTGCGTAACGAAGGTATCGAAGCCTACGAGGCCAAGAATTATCAGGCTGCGTTCGATAAATTCAGCGCTTATCTCTCGCAAACCAACTATCAAGACTCGGTAGTGGCTTATAACTGTGGCTTATGTGCCGATAAAATCCAGCAACCGGCCGAGGCGTTGAAGTATTTCGACATTGCCATTCAAAAGAAGTACAATTTAGACAATGCCTACCTGGGCAAGGCCAACGCCCTGAAAGATTTGAAGCGCACCGACGAATACGAAGCCACACTCAAAGAAGCCATCGCCGCTTTCCCCGAAAATGCTACGTTGAAACGATTGCTATCCAATCTTTACCTGAACGAGGGCATCACAGCTCAAAAAGCAAATAAACTGGATGCCGCCGAGAAGTCCTATAAAGAGGCGTTGGAGGTGAATCCCGAAAATACCAATGCATTGCTGAGTCTGGGTCGGATGTCCTACAACAAAGCCGCCGGATTGGCTAAGGACGCTTCCAAACTGGATGCAGCCAAGAAAGAATTCCTCAAAGCAAAAGAGTATCTCGATAAGTTGACCCCCATGCTTTCGCCCGATAAACCGGCCGATCAAAAGAGGCTGAACAGCGTCAAATCGATGCAAACCAATATCACCACCATCTTGAATTCACTCAAGTAATTGCCGCTCCCCCTGCCGGGCCATCGCAACACAACGCCCCGAAAAGGAAACCGAATCCGCATGATTCGAAACCTTTTCGGGGCGTTTGTTGTGGGGAGTGGGGTTGCCTATCGGCTTTTTTTCAAGACCACGGCCGTGCGGGCGGGTATGTAGAGTTTCAACCACGCTTTCTGCTGCCCGGCGTAGAGCGGATCGGGCAGAGTGAAATGCTTAACGGTATCGTCGGTCAGGCCATTTCCTCCGTAGGCAGGATGGTCGGTGTTGAGTATCACCTCATAGCTTCCGGGGCGAACTAAAAAACCATAGTCGCTAAATGACTGCTTGGGGTTGAAGTTGAACACAAACAGATAGTCGGCACGCATATAGGCCAACACCTGATCGGCATCGTTGTGCCAAATCTCTTGCAGGGGAAGGGATTGAATGTTGTCTACTTGCTTGAGGATTTGAATCATGGCGGCATCAAAGTCGGACAGGTAGTGGTAGGCCAAGTTTTGATTGTCGGCCAAATCCCATTGACGACGGGCGTATTTGTGCGACCATCCGTTGCCTTCACGCGGAAAATCGATCCATTCGGGATGTCCGTATTCATTGCCCATGAAATTGAGGTAACCGCCGTTGAGGGTGGTGGCCGTCACCAGCCGAATCATCTTATGCAGCGCGATACCGCGGTGCACCGTGTAGTTTTCGTCGCCCTTCTGCATGTGCCAATACATGTCGGCATCAATCAGGCGGAAGATGATGGTCTTGTCGCCCACCAAGGCCTGGTCGTGGCTTTCGGTGTAGGAGATGGTCTTCTCATCCTGTCTGCGGTTGGTCACTTCCCACCAGATGGCCGAGGGTTTCCAGTCTTCGTCAATCTTTTCTTTGATGGTTTTGATCCAAAAGTCGGGGATGTTCATGGCCATGCGGTAGTCAAAGCCATAACCGCCGTCGCTGTTCTTGACCGCCAAGCCGGGCATGCCCGATACCTCTTCGGCCACGGTGATGGCGTGCGGGTTGACCTGATGAATGAGGCGATTGGCCAAGGTGAGGTAGCAGACGGCGTTGTCATCTTGGTGACCGTTGTAGTAATCGCCGTAGTTGAGGAAGGCTTCGCCCAGTCCGTGGCTGTAATAGAGCATGGAGGTGACGCCATCGAAGCGAAAACCGTCGAATCCATACTCGTCGAGCCAATATTTGCAGTTGGAAAGCAGGAAATGCAGCACCTCGTTCTTTCCATAATCGAAGCAGAGCGAATCCCACGCCGGATGTTCGTGCCGTTCACCTGCATAGAAGTATTGATTGGGGTCTCCGGCGAAATTACCAAGCCCTTCCACCTCATTTTTCACCGCGTGCGAGTGCACAATATCCATAATCACGGCCAAACCGGCCTGATGCGCCTCGTCTATCAGCTCTTTCAGCTCATCGGGCGTGCCGAAGCGCGAAGAGGCCGCGAAGAAACTCGATACATGATAGCCGAAGCTCCCATAATAAGGATGCTCTTGAATGGCCATAATCTGGATGGCGTTGTAACCGGCCGCTACAATGCGCGGCAACACCTTTTCCCGAAACTCCCGATAGCTACCCACCTTCGCTTCCTGCTGCGCCATGCCGATGTGGCACTCGTAGATAAGTAGCGGCGAGGTGTCGGGCTTGAATGAGGCCACTTTACGCCGATACGGCGTGGCCGGCGCCCATACTTCGGCGCTGAATATCTTGGTTTGTGCGTCTTGCACCACGCGCGTGGCCCATGCGGGGATGCGCTCGCCGCTGCCGCCGTTCCAATAGACCTTTAGTTTGTAGAGATCGCCGTGGGCAAGGGCGCCTGCGGGTAGGGTAAGCTCCCAATGGCCGTTTTCGGGCAGTCGATGCAGGGCATAGTCGGAGCTTTCCTGCCAGCCATTGAAGGTACCCATTAGATAGATCGCCGTGGCGTTGGGTGCCCATTCGCGGAAGACCCATCCTTCGGTGGTGCGGTGCAGGCCGAAGTAGAGATAGCCGGTAGCAAAATCGGCCAGCTTCCGGCGGCCGTTGCCAGTGAGTTCGGCTTCTTTGTCGAGGGCGTGGCGGTGGCGACCTTCGATGGCATCGGCGTAAGGCTCCAGCCAAGGATCGTTTTGAATCAAGTTTAGCATGTTGACGCGTTTACGGATTTAGAGACGCACCTTTACCACAATCTTCTTGATCGGCCCTTGGGCGATACACGGGGCGTGACCGTCTTGCGGAAAGAAGATGGCAAACATACCCGGCTCGATGGCCACGTAGCTGTCGGCCAATCCTTCGAAGAACGTGATGTCTTTTTCGGCGTTGTAGGGCGCGTCGGCCGGCAGACACTTGGCAGCAGGGGTGTAGCCCATGATTTCGGTGGCGGATAGCGGCAGTTGAATGTCAATGAAGTCGCGGTGGGTCTCTAATCGGGCTTCTTCTTTCTTCTTTCCGTTGGGGTTTTGCACGTTCACGACCAAATCACTGCCTTGCAGCGCTATTTTGCCCGTTTCCAAGGCGTGTAAATCGTTGGCCTTCACAAAGGCTGCCACTTGGGCAAACAGGGGATGGAGCGCGGTGTACTTCTCCAAGTTTTCTAAGGTGTCTACTACCATAGCTGTACTTTTTTTAAAGGGTTTACTAATTGATATGGGATTGTTTTATTCGAAATCGTCGATGGTGTAGTTGAGAAAGTCGTTGTAACGCTTGGCTTGGGCGAAAGCCCCGGCTACATAATCGAGGCTGTCGCTGCGGGCAAAGAAATCATCGGGTAGGGGAGCGAAGCACGAATACATGCGGCATTTGAGATAGTCCGGATAAGCGAAGTCGCGCGGAAATCCCACGGGCATCGTCTTGAGAAAATCGTCGCCCACCGAAGGGAAGTAGCCTCTGAAGGCTTTATCTTCGACAATGCTGCGGTATTCGTCGAGGTTGTCGACGATGGATTGTCGGACGGCTTTGAGGATGGGGGAGGGCAACCAGTAGGCACCGGCGGCCAGCATACTGCCCGAGGGTTGCAGGTGCACATAATAGCCGCAGTGGTTCGATTTCTTGCCGTGTGCATTGATAAATCCGCCCAAATGCGTCTTGTAGGGTGTTTTATCGGGTGAGAAACGGGTGTCGCGATAGATGCGGTAGGTACACTCGGCGGGTTGAACGCCGCGGACGCTCTCGTCGAAGAGTGACAAGCGTGCAATTATTTCCGCCAGCAGGATTTCAAACTCGCCCCGGGCTTGTTCGTACATCGCCTTGTGGTCGGCAAACCACTCACGGTTGTTGTGGGCGCTGATTTCGTGCAGGAATCGGAAGATAACAGATGTATCCATATTAGCTGATGCCTCTTTTTTTAAAAGACAGGCAAACGTACGCATTATTTTTGGTTCCATCTGCATTGCACCATAGAAAAAAGGCGTCGGATTGCTTTGAATCCAACGCCTTTGCTTCTTTTATAACACACACAGACACTTCTGCGTCGAGTAGCACCTACTTATCACAAGCCGATGCAATCCTCTCAATTAATCTTATATCTAATACTATGAAAAACACGCTATTATAACAGATTCATCCGCCAATTGTTCACACGCCCTTGTCACGGGCGGCAAATTTCACCGCTTGAGCAGCGTTGCCTACAGCGAAACCCGCGAATAAGCAGGCGCATCAATCGGGCAAAACTCGCCGTTCAAGTATTTATAATAGCCGGCGGTGGCAATCATGGCCGCGTTGTCGGTGGTGTAGCCGAAAGGAGGGATGAAAATGTCCCAGCCAAGCCTCCTTGCATGTTCATGAAAGGCGTTGCGCAGCCCGTTGTTGGCCGATACGCCTCCGGCAACGGCCACGCGGCGGATGCCGGTCTGTTTGGCGGCTAACCGAAGCTTCTCCATGAGGATGTCGACGACGGTTGCCTCCAGTGAGGCGGCCAAATCTTCCTTGTGAGCCTCGATGAAGCCGGGGCCTTCCTCGCCGATGCGGTCGCGCAGGAAATAGAGGAAGGAGGTTTTCAAGCCGCTGAAGCTGTAGTCCAATCCTGCGATGTGGGGTTTGCTAAAAGCGTAAGCTTTGGGGTTGCCCTGCCGTGCCAAACGGTCGATGACCGGGCCGCCCGGGTAGCCCAAGCCCATCACTTTGGAGCATTTGTCGAGGGCCTCGCCTGCTGCGTCGTCAATGGTCTGGCCGAGTATCTCCATGCGGTTATATGCATCTACACGAATTAGCTGGGAGTTGCCGCCCGAGACCAACAAGCATAGAAAAGGGAAGGCGGGCGGGTTGTAAGGCTCCCCCTCGGTGCGAATAAAGTGCGCCAGCACGTGGCCGGTGAGGTGATTGACGTCTACAAGGGGGACGCCCAGCGAGCGCGCCAATCCCTTGGCAAAAGAGACGCCCACCAAGAGCGAGCCCATCAGCCCCGGCCCGCGGGTAAAGGCCACGGCGCTGAGGGCTTCCTTGTTTGTGATGCCGGCACGCCGCAAAGCTTCGTGGACAACCGGTACTATGTTTTGTTGATGGGCGCGCGAGGCCAATTCGGGGACTACCCCGCCGTAGGCTTCGTGCACGGCCTGTGAGGCCACGACACTCGAGCGTAGATACCCGTCGCAAACCACGGCGGCGGCGGTATCATCGCAGGAGCTTTCAATCCCTAAAATAATGCTTGGCTTATTCATAACGTGTAGAAAGAGGCTGCAAAGATAGGAATTAAAAGCTCATGCGGGTGCATCGCCGCCAAGCCCTTAGTGATACAAGGCACCGTAGGTGGCGCAGGCGCGGTAGTCGGCGCCCTCCTTGTCCATGCCGAAAGCGTTCCAGGCGGCCGGACGGAAGAGGCTGTTCTCGTCTACATTGTGCATGCACACGGGGATGCGGAGCATGGATGCGAGGGTGATGAGGTCGCCGCCGATGTGTCCGTAGCTGATAGCCCCGTGATTGGCGCCCCAATGATTCATGACCGAGTATACATCCTTGAAAGC
Source organism: Prevotellaceae bacterium (assembly GCA_031262785.1). Classification (GTDB taxonomy): domain Bacteria; phylum Bacteroidota; class Bacteroidia; order Bacteroidales; family Bacteroidaceae; genus Bacteroides. The sequence goes on along the minus strand of JAISHB010000075.1, from coordinate 42,896 downwards.
AGCCTTGCCCTCGCACAAACGGGGCACGAACCACGTGGTAGGCCACGTCTTGTCGGTGCGGAGGTTGAGTATCTGGTGTATGTCGGCCTCGACATCGGCCGTCCATCCCTCGGCTATCTGTAGCACGGGGCCGAGACCCTTGACGAGGTTGAGCCTCGACATGGTGACCGGCATGTCGCCCAGCGTGAGGAAGCCCGACGAGTAGCCACCGCCGCGGAAATAGTCGCGGTCGGCCGGATACCACGTGGTGGCTTCGAGGCAGGCCTTCATTTCTGCGTCGGTTATCTCCCAAAAAGGCTTCATGGCGGGGTGGCCGTCGATACTCTGCCGTCCGGTGGCGTCGAGCGTGGTGGCGCCGGAGTTTATCAAGTGTATCATGCCGCCGGCGGCGCGGCCGGTGAGGGTTTTACCGGTTACGCGTTGGACGGCCTCGGGGCTCCAATAGGTACGCACGTCGGAAAACATCTGGCCGGTGTTCGTGAGCAGGTGGCCAAAGAGCATAGCCACGCCGTTGCAGGCGTCGTTTTCGGTGGCAAAGACGTAGGCTTCGCGCAGCCCGTTCCAGTCGAACGAAGTGTTGAGCAGGGCTTCGGTGAAATCGGCGTTGGGCATGAAGTCTGTCCATTGTCTTTGTCCCTGAAAGCCGCCGGCAATGGCATTGTGGCCGAGTGCTTCTTCCTTGAAGCCCTTTTCGAGCAATTTGGCATTGCCTTGCATCAAGTCGCGGATGATGAGGGTGGTTTTCACCACGAACTCCCAGTCGTTGTCTTTGTCGGCACGGCTCTTCTGCTTGGGGGGACGGTTGAAATCGGTGCCTTCACGCGGCTTACAATAGGTAGTAACCCACTGCATCGCTTTTTTAAATTCCTCTTCATCAAAAATTCCCTGCTCCATGCGTCGCAACAATTCTATCGACTCAACTTGCTCGCAACGCATGCCCAGATAGGTTTGGAAGAAGTTGGCATCGACAATGGAGCCGGCAATGCCCATTGACACGTTGCCAATGGAGAGGTAGGAGCGGCCGCGCATCACGGCCACGGCTTGAGCGGCGCGCGCAAAGCGCAGGAGCTTGTCGGCTACGTCCCCAGGGATGCTGTTGTCGGGCAGGTCTTGCACATCACGGCCGTAGATGCCGAAGGCGGGCAGCCCTTTTTGGGCATGTGCGGCCAGTACGGCGGCCAAATAGACGGCGCCCGGGCGTTCAGTGCCGTTAAATCCCCAGACGGCCTTGGGATAGGGCGCCATATCCATGGTTTCGGAGCCGTAACACCAGCAGGAGGTCACGGAGATGCTGCTGCCTACGCCCTCGCGCTCGAATTTGGCGGCGCACGCGGCTGCTTCGGCCACGCGTCCGATGGTGCCGTCGGCAATGACGCATTCTACGGGGCTGCCGTCGCCGTTTTTCAGGGTACTACTGAGGAGCGTGGCCACGGAACGGGCCAAGTTCATGGTTTTCTCTTCGAGGCTTTCGCGGATGCCGCCTTGGCGGGCATCGATAATGGGGCGAATGCCGATCTTGGGCCACTGGCCGCGGAAACGTTGCTGATTCATATCGTTGCTTTTTTAAAAGTTATTCTGGTTGACGGCTTGTGAACCGTCGGTTTTGCCCTCGGCAGCGGTTCACAAGGCTTATGATTCGCTGTTTTTGGGGAAGGCAACGCTTCACAAGTCTTATGAAGCGCCCCTTTTGCCGAAGGCGGGGCTTTACAAGCCTTGTGAAACGTTGTTTTTGTCGAAAACGGGGCTTCACAAGCCTTGAGATTCGCTGTTTGGGTCGAAAACAGGGTTTCTCAAGGCTTATGAATGCTTATTGGACTTTATTTCGAGAGTTTATGTACCCAGCGACGCCCCGCGTTTTCCACCGTCACCACGTACACCCCCTTGGGCAAGGCCGCCAGGCCGCCCAGATAGAGCGTACACCCGTTGGGAAGCGTATAGGCGGCGCGGCGCACCAGCGTACCCGAGGTGGAGTAGAGCGAAATCACCGTCGCGCCCGTTACCTCCGAGGGGAGATAGACGGAAAATCCGTCCGTGAAGCGCGTGGGCGTGATGCGTAGCGTCGCCTCATCGCCGGCGGGCGTTTCCAGCCCCGTAGCCGGACCGGCCAACAGCGTTTGGTAGCGTGCTTGCACCTTGGCCGCACTCATCGCGCCCGAATAGAGGCACACTTCATCCAGCGCACCGGCAAACGGGTTGTCGAACTGGACATTACGATTGCCAATGACCAGCGCCTCCATGTTGTCGGAGATATTACCGGTGTTGTCGGCCTTCTCGCCCAGCAGGGCACCGTCGATATAGAGTTGCAGCAGCTTGGCCTCGGTGTTGCGCACGGCCACCACGTGGTGCCACGCGCCGTCGAAGTAGGTGGCGGCGGGTACATCGAGGTTGGTTTTGGTGACGTCGTCGTCGAGGGCGAAGGTCAAGTTGTTGTTTTTGTATTGCAGTCCCATCCACTTGCCGCTCGCCCCTGTGGTGGCGTTGGCCGCGTGGCTGCCTTTGTGCACCAAGTACCAATCGACGCCGCTGCCGCCCGCCGAGCGGAACAACAACTCGAGGGTGAAGGCGCCGCTGCCCAATTGGATGGCTTCATAGGCGCTTTGTTGCAGGCGCCGCGAGGCGGGAGCGGCGGGCAATTCGATGGCGCCGCCGGTGACGCCGGAGGCACCCTCCACCCACGTGGGGGTGAAGTCGACGGCCTCGGCTTGGCCGTTTACTTCGTTGCGGGCTACGGTGCCTGCGGTCTCGTCCAACTTGTAATAGGCCAGCTGGGTGAGGGTGACCACCGGTTTGACGGTGATCGTGCCGGTGAGCCGCGCCGTGGTCTCGCCCCCTTGGGTCTCTAACGCGTAGGCATAGCTGCCCTCGGCCGTGGGGGTGCCGCTCAGGGTGAAGGTGTTAGTGGCGGCATCCACTTCCAGGCCTACTCCGTCGGGTAATCCGGTGGCCTGCACGCCGGTGGCGTTACGCCACTGGTAGATGATGGGGACGATGGCCTCGCCCAGCTCCACCGACTGGGTGAGTTTGCCGCTGCCGTTCTGGGCGGCGAGCGTCGCATTGTGCAAATCCTTGTCCATGAGGTAGTAGCCCAAATGCGGGGGTTGATTATAGGCCACGTTCTGCCAGACGACGCCCATCCGGTAGGTGTGATCGTGCATCAGCGTGGTGACCTTCTCACTCGTGGGGATAGTGGTGGTGAAAAGCAGCAAATCACTGCCGGTGGCGTTGTCCCAAAGGATGACCTCTTCGCGCCAGTCGCCCAACAAGTCGGCACTGAGGTTGGGCGTGGCCTTGGTGGAGTTACACGAGGAGGCACCACTGACCAATGAGGTGAAATTAACCAAGGTATTGACGCGTGAACCGTTCCATTTGCTGAGGGTGGTGCCGTCTAAGAGTTCATCGAGCAAGTCGCCGTCCCAGTAGATTCGGAAATTGGTGGGAGGACGGGTGGTGCTGATGAGGTTGCCCTTACAATCGAATAGTTTGCCCGAGACAGCCCAGTATTCTTGGCCGCGATAGGTGGCATCGATGTCGGCGCACATGCCGCGGCCTACATCTGTGCCTGTACGTTCGCCGCCGAGTATCTCGCCGGTGCGGGCATCGTGTAGTTCGTAGCCGTAGGCGGCGGAGGTCTCTTCATGCGGGGTGAATACTTCGTAGCCTTCGCGGTCGGGGTCGAGATCGCCAAAGTGTATGGCGTCGCCGTGACCCACGCCGGTGCGATACAGCAGCGTGCCGTCGTTGTCGATGGCGCAGGCACCGTACACTATCTCGTCACAACCGTCGCCGTCGACGTCGCCAACGGACAAGTTGTGGTTGCCCTGCCCGTAGGCGCCCTGTCCGGCGGTGGCCGAGTCGTGTAACCAGCGGAGCTTGAGCGTGGTGCCGTTGAAATCGTAGGCAGCCAGCGTGGTGCGCGTGTAGTAGCCTCTGCACATCACGATACTGGGCTTGACGCCGTCCAAATAGGCGGCACATGCGAGGTAACGTTCGGAGCGGTTGCCGTAGCTGTCGCCCCAACTGCTTACATTGCCGCGCGCGGGCTGGTAGGCGGCGGTGGCTAACTCACCACCGGTGCGGCCGTCGAACACGGTGAGGTATTCCGGTTGGTTGGCATCGAGCAAAACGCCCGCGTTGCTGCCTGACTGCACGCGCCAATCGCGGCCTGCGTCGTCGCCGTTCATGCTGATGGCTTTGCCTTGGCCGTCCTTGGTGCCCACCGAGGTGCGACAGGCCAGTTCGGCGCGGCCGTCGCCGTCGAAGTCGTAGACTAAGAATTGGGTGTAGTGCGCGCCGGCGCGGATGTTGATGCCCAAGTCGATACGCCATAGGAAGGTGCCGTCGAGCTTGTATCCATCGAGGTATACATTGCCCGTCCATCCGCGTACCGAGTTATCTTTGGAGTTACTGGGATCCCATTTCACCACGATTTCGTATTCTCCGTCTCCATCGAGGTCGCCTACGCTGCAGTCGTTGGGAGTATAGGTGTAAGATTCGCCGTCGGGCGACACGCCTCCGGATGGACGCTGTAGAGCGATGCGCTTGTAGGCTTGGGGCCAGACACTTGCCTGGGGAGAAGCGTCGCTCTCCACCTCGTTCAGCACACTCTTGACTACATAGTGCGAGGCGGTGGTGCCGGCGGCGTCCTGATAGTTGGTAGCACCGGTGAGGGGGGTGGCGTTGAGCTTGGTTCCGTCACGATAGAGGTTAAACGCCAGCTTTTTGTCGTCGGTAGCCAGGCTGCGCCACGAGACGAAGACGCCGCCCTCGGTTTTCACCGCTACAAGGCCGCGGCCGAGCTTCTCGTAGCCGATTGATTGTCCGTTAGTTTTTAGGAAAAGGGTAGCCAGCAGCAAACCCATCAGAAAAGTTAGTTCTCTTTTTCGCATACAGTTAGTTTATTAAATAGGTAAAACATTGGGTTGTTAATTGCCGACAAATGTAGCGAAGAGCGCCTCACGGACGGTGGGTTTCTTGACGCTTATGGTGAGGTATTTGGCGGAAATCGTAAAGAAAAGCCTTCGACCCACCCCTTGTGAGGGCAAGCCGAAGGCCGTTTGGGGTCTCTCTATGCGAGGGGATTAGTAGACCTCCACCTCGTCGACGTACATATCGGAGGGAATCACGTCGGCCGGGGAGTCTTTACGGCAATCAATGCCGTTGCGCAGCGTGCCTCCGCTCTGGAGCACCAATTTCACGAAGCGAGCTTCGGTGGGCGTGCACTGGAGGGTGTCGGTATACATGCGACGACCCCGCTCGGGATACTGGCGCTGATAGGTCGCACTGCCAATTTCGGTGAAACGGGCACCGTCGGTCGATACCTCCACGCGAGCAGCGCTGGCCGGCAGCACACGGAAGGCATTGTTGTAGAGCGTGCCGAAGACCACGCGGCTAACGGTGGCGGGTTGTGCTAATTCGGCGGTGAAGACCAGCTCGTTGCGGTTCCTGTCGTTGAGTTTGAAGGCGACCCACGGGGTGATGAAGGCGGTATAGCCGCGTTTGCCGTTGGTCAGACCCAAGGTGACGGTATCTGCACCCAGTACGTCGTTGTCCCCGAAGATGTCGCCGTTCATCCAGCCGCAAGGAGGCTGAGTGGTGTACTTGCGGCCGCTGATGAGGTTGGCATAGAGCGTGCGCTCGGTGAGGCGACCCAGTTGCTTGCCTGCTTTAAAGGCGGCCGCCTGCAGTTGGATGCTGCCCTCCCATGTGAAGGGTTCGGCGTAAAGCGTGGAGCGCGAGGTCGGTGTTGTACCGTCGGTGGTGTAGCGGATTTCGGCCTCGGGATCGTAACATTCCAGCTCGGCACGAAGCAGGTGGTCGCTTCCCACGCGGGTATTGATGTTGACATCGAAGAAGTTGCGGCAGGCTTTGGTGCCCATCACGTCCATGCGCTCGAAGTCTTCGACCATGCGGCGGGTGAAGCTGTTCCACTCTTTGTTGCGGTTGAGTGTCCAACCGGTCTCGGCCAAGGCAATGCCGCGCGGGAAGGCCTGATAATCGCGACGGGCTTCACTGTCCATGTATTCCGACCAGTTGTTGCCCTGCACGCCGATGATGTGCGCTTTGACCAGCGGGTCGGCATCGTCGGGAACGGGGTTGTAGCTATAGGTCTTCTTCAGGGTGGTGTAACTGCCGATGGTGGTCGGGGCGATACGGGGATCTTCCTGATAGAAATCTAAGTAGGCATACTGGCTGGGGGTCATGATGGCGTCATGTCCGGCTTTGGCTGCGTTCAGTCCGCCTTGTACTCCGCGCCACGACATCACGGTGGCATTGGGAGCCAATCCGCCTTCCAGTATTTCGTCCCATCCGATGATGTTGCGTCCCTTGCTATTGAGGAACCGCTCCATACGGGTGATGAAATAGCTCTGCAGCTTCTCTTCCTTGGTGTGTTTGCGGCCGTCCACCTTGTTGGGCGTGGTATCGTCTTTTAAACCCAACCGGCGGATGAGTGCCTGACAATGGGCGCACTTCTTCCAGGCCGTTTTGGGGGCTTCGTCGCCGCCAATGTGGATGTATCGGCTGGGGAACAGTTGCATCACCTCTTCCAAGACGCCCTCCAGGAAGTGGAAGGTCTCCTCCTTAGGACAGAAGATTTCGGGGAAGATGCCCCACTTGGTCTCCACCTCATAGTGGCGCGAGGGGTCGCACGAAAGCTCGGGATACGAGGCCAGTGCGGCCACAGCGTGTCCGGGCATCTCAATCTCGGGGATAACGGTGATGTATTTGCTGGCGGCGTAGGCCACTACCTGTTTGATTTGCTCTTGCGTGTAGTAGCCGCCGTGGGGAATGCCGTCGAATACTTGCGGCCAGTTGGTGTAGTAGTAGTCTACGAGTGTCTCTTTGCGTTTCGAGCCGATTTCCTGCAGCTTGGGGTAGCGTTTGATTTCGATGCGCCAGCCTTGGTCGTCGGTCAGGTGCCAGTGCAACGTATTCATCTTGTGCATGGCCAGCATGTCGATGTAGTGATAGGTGTATTCAATGGGCACGAAGTGACGACAAGGGTCCAGGTGCATCCCCCGATAGGCGAAGCGCGGCTGGTCGGTGATTTCACAGGCGGGAATCGACCAGTCGGCCTTCTTGGTCAGGGCTTGTCCGTAGACGGCCGGGGGCAACAGCTGATAGAGAGTTTGCACGGCATAGAAGAAGCCGTTGGGGGTGGAGGCTTGCACGATGATGCGCTCGGGGGTAACCGAGAGCTTGTATCCTTCTTGGGGCAATCCCTCCTGCTTTTCGAAGCGAATGGAGGGCGTGGCTTCGTCCACCGGTGCCGTGGGTTGCAGCTTGAATCCACTGGTCAGGGCAATGCGTGTCTTCAGGCTGTCGAGGATGACTTGCGCTTCACCGCCGGCCGCCTCCACGAGGGCTACTTTACCACTCAGGACAAAGCGTCCTTCGGCGGGGGTCAACTGGTTGGGCATCGGAACGATGTTGTACGCGTTGGGTTGGGGCGATTGGCAGGCCATACAGGCCGGAACAAGGCCGGCGAGTAGCCACATTTTGAACATACTCTTCATGGTTCTTGGGGGTTTTTGTTGATGTTATTAAGAGGTTGGAAAACTGCTTGTGGTAGGGAAAGAAGCGCTATCCGTATTTGCTAATCTGCTTGAGTTCTTCTTCGTTGATGAGTTTGATTTTGCGTCCGTCGATGGCGATGAGTCGCTCGGAGGCGAATTGCGAGAGTGTACGAATGGCATTGGAGGTGGTCATGTTCGAGAGGTTGGCCAGATCCTCACGCGAGAGGTAGATGGACAGGGTAAACCCATCCTCCTCCAGGCCATAGTTTTCTTTGAGGAAAAGCAGCGCTTCGGCCAGCCGTCCGCGAATATGTTTCTGAATCAGGTTGACCGTGCGTACGTCGGCCACGCCCAAATCTACGGCCAGCAGGCGGATAAAGAACAGCGCCAGGGCATTGTTCTCACCGACCAACCCGCTGACGACGTCCATCGGAATCAGGCAGATGAGCGACGGCTCGAAGGCGGCGGCGATGGTGACATACTCTTCTGCGGCAAAATAGGCGCGGTAGCCGAAGTATTCCACCGGCTTAATCATGCGGATAATCTGGCTCTTGCCGCCCTTGCCGCTCTTGTAGATTTTCACCTTTCCTTTGAGCAGGCACATCAGGTGTTTGGGCGTTTCGCCTTCGCAATGGATGATTTCGTTTTTCTTATAAGTTTGGAGTGTGAAGTGGGTGGCAAGGAGACGCTGTTGCTCGGGAGTGAGCAGATCCCATAAGTCTGCAATACATTCCTGGACATTTACGTTCGGCAGATTTTTAGTAATCATTTCGCAGTGTGAGTAAGCATGTTGTAAAGCACAAAAGTAGTGATAATAAATCAAATTGCGCAGTTCATGGCACTTTTTTGAACGGTTTCATGCCCGCCGGAGGGTTTTCTCACGGGCAGGAGTAAGGTTTCTCCTGACCGTGAGTAAATAGTATCCTGCCCGTGAGCAAATAGTATCTTGGTCATGAGCAAATAGTATCCTGGTCATGAGCAAACAGTCTCTTGCCCGTGAGCAAACAGTATCTTGCCCGTGAGCAAATGGTATCCCGACGGGACATAAAAAAACTCCTGCGCAGGAGACGGTCTTGTCCTGCACAGGAGTCTGTTCGAAGATCTACCCGAATGTGGTGTTAGAAGATGTAGGCGGCCGAAACTTGCCACGTATTGGTCTTGGCCTTGCCGGTCACCGTTTGGCTGGCGCTGTTTACGACATTCTCCAAACTGAAGCTGTCGCCCATTCCAATTTGATAGTTGATGCCCACTTGCAGGTGCTTAATGAGTTTCACACCCACGCCCAGGTCTATGGCCACCTGTGTCTTCTTCTCGCTCAAATCGAGGTTGTCCCAGTTGTTCTCTTTAAAGTTGTAGAAGAAGTTGGGACCGGCAGCCAGGTAGATGCCAAAGAGGCTTCCCAGCCCGATGGTATACTTCAGGTGAACGGGAACTTCGAGTCCCGACTGCTTGAAGGTGTTCTCCGTGCCGTCAATCACTGCCGTGACATTGCCGCGTTGCGAATACATCAGGGCGGCGTCGATTCCCAATCCGACCACGGGAATGGTGACTTCGGCCATCGGGCCGATGAAGAAGCCGGTGCTGTTCTTTTTATTGGCCTGGATATCGCCAAAATCTACTTTCGAGAGGTTTACGCCGCCCTTGAGGCCGAACTTTAGTTGTGCTTGGGCGGGTGCGGCCATCATCAGGGCGAAGATGGCAAGGGCACATACACGGATAACTTTTTTCATACGTTCTGAATTATTTAATTTGAGGTAAACTAAGTTTTTAATCGAGGGCAAAGATAGACAATTATTTAGATAGAAGTTACAAAGGACGACCACGTATTTAACGTCTTTGCCTGCGTACGGTGGCACGAGGTGCTGCCGACTGGCGTTTGCCGGCGCTCTTGACCTCCGAGGGTTGGTCGGATGCTTTTTGATTGCCTCTTCGTGTGTTTCTCTTCGTGTTCTTGGGAACCGTAGCCGGGGCATCGGCAGCAGCAACCGCGGCGGTGTCCGTCCGGGCAGTGGCCAGGTCTTTTCCGTAGAGGCTCTTCTGGAAGTCGGCCAGCTCCTTTTCAATGCGTTGTTGCTCCTTGCGCATGGCGCTGTCGGTGGGACAATATTGTGCCAGGCTGCGGTTCTGCAGGTTGGTAACCTTGTAGATGTCTCCCTTATAGAGGCGGGCGGTGAAGAAGTCGTCCCACGTGCTGGTGGCTACGTTGTTGTAGTTGCTCACGGAGACCAATTGGTCTACGATGTGCGGAGCCAGCTCGGCATAATCTACCCAAAACATGGGCAGCTTGATGCGCTCGTCGCTAAATGATTCGGTACGGTGCAGCACCGGGCAGAGGGCAGTGATGACCGAACCGTAGTGCGAGGTGCGCTGATCGAAATACCACACCTCTTTAATAAAGTAGCTCAGCACATCGGCCGAAGGTACGTCGGCCTGACCGATGGAGATGACGCTGTCGCGCCGGTTGGGTAGCTTTTTCATCTCGTAGTAGAGCTGAAAGCGGTCGAGCACGTCTCGAAAGCCTATCTCGGCACTCTTCTCGAAATGCTCGGTGCCGTCCAGGTTATACTCGTAGGCCTTAATTGCTTTGCGTGCCAGCAGCCGGAAGAGTGTGGTGAACAGATTCATCCGGTTGCCTTGAGGCTCTACCGGATAGTAGAGTGCTCCGTTGCCCTCGAGGCTCAGATCGAGGGTGCGGTAGATTTCACGCATCCAAACCACGTCTTTCGGAAGGGTGGCCGAGTGGGGATAGGTGCGTTGTGCCGATGCCGCAAGGGGAAATAGTAAGAGTGTGGCCACCAAGCAGGAGAACGCGCCGAGTGCGAAGGAGTGTATGGTTCTGTTCATGAGGGGAAGAGGGTTAATTTACGATGACTTCTAAGGTGGTGGGCAGTAGGCGTTCCACTCCGTCGGGGCCGACAGCCCGTACCCGTGAGATGTAGAACCGTTTGCCCCGGGAGAGACGCCGGAACATCTCTTTTTGGCGTGCCGAGAAGGCGGCGCTCTGCGATACTTCGGGAACTGCATTGCCCATGTTGTCGAAAAAGACGGTCTCGAAGCCCAGCACGCGGAAGTTGATGTTGAGCAGTCCGTCGTCGATGGCCGCCACAATGCCCGGAGTATTCATCAACACGGCCTTTGCCAGCGGACGACCGCCGCGGTAGCGTTGGGCGGCGCCCTCCTGCACATACTCGATGAAGGGGGAGGGGTCGGGCAGACGACGTACCCGGTAGGTATAGTCACCCATCGACTGCGTGCGTCCGTTGACGTTGGCCGTTACGCGGATGACGGCCTCTTTGCCCACTTGCGCGGGCGTGGCCACGAAGCCGCCGGTCGTGCGGCGCAAGGTGCCGTTGCCGTTGACGATGGAGGCTTGCACCTGTCCCGAAGGTACGCCCGGCACCGAGATGCTGATGGGGTTGTCGTAGCCGGCGTAGAGCACATTCATCAATGTGGCCGACACCGTGGCCGAAGGTTCTACCACCGTGTAGCGCTGGGTGAAGTCGCGCCGGAGCATTTCGCCGTTGGGTTGCTCCAGTTCGAGGTATCCCTCGAGTGAGAAGTCGCCCGTGCGGTTGCAGAGGGTTTCAAACCAGCCTTCGGCGCTCTCGGGTTGCCTCTGGCCGTTGATATAGAGGGCGGGGCGTTGCGTCGAGTCTACCGCGGCCAGAATCACGCGGGCGCTGTAGGTGCCGCCGCGCACCACGTTCTGGGAAGTGGGAATGACGTAGGCCTGCAGGCGGTTGACGCGGACGTCCTGCATGTCGGTGTTGCTGGTGAGCAGGTGGAGCACCTCGCCCTCGGCGTAACGTATGTCGCTCTGCAGCTTGGTCAGCAGGGTTACGGCGGCCGCTACGGGCGTATTCTCGAAGATATACTCTTGCCAGTTCTTACCGATGAGCGAAGCTTTGCGCGGAACCTCGGTACTGAGGTTGTCGCGGATGATGTTGCGTTGCAGCGTGTCGGTTACCAAGGCCAGGATTTGCTCGCGGTAGGTGTTGATATGGGTAAAGAGCCGGTTGCCCTGGCCGCTGCCCGGGGCCAGCATCACATACGAGGCCGCTTCGAGGTCTTCGCGGTTGACAATGTTGTCGACATCGCCCCGTCGGCCGTCGGCGGCGCGCACGATGCGCACTTTGAGTTGCTCGACGTAGGCATAGAGGGAGTCGGACTGCTGTTTGACGGCTTCGGCCTTCTCAAACCACGGGCCGATCTTCTCGGGATTGCGCAGATTGGCATCGGCGAGTCCGTCGTAGAGCGAATGGTTCTGTTTGGAGGCGTTGGCCGTGGTGCGTGACAAACTCTCGTCGACCAGGGAGAAGCCATCGAGCACGTCGGACGATACATTCAGTGCCAACATCGCCATCAAGACGATGTACATCAGGTTGATCATCTTCTGGCGTGGAGAATTGGGATTGATGTTCACGTGGGTGGGGCTGATTAAGGGGATGGACGGTTAGTGGTTTCCTACCTGCACGGCCTGGAGCATGCGCGCATACACGGCGTTGAGTTCTTCTATCTGACGTGCCATCTTCCGCGTCTGCTCGTGCACCTGATCGATGGTGCCGATTTGCGCACTGGCACTGCGTAGCTGCATCTCGTAGATGGCGTTGATGCCCGAGAGGTTGCGCCCGAGTGCCGCCATCTGTTCGCCCTCATGCGAGAGCGACTCGGCCTGCGTGGTGAAGCGCGAGAGCGTCGCCGTCAGCTCGTTGAGTTGCGCCAGGTAGGCTTGGGTGGCCTCCGTCATCTCGGGGGTGATGCCCGGCGAGGGAATGGCCGCCGGAGCGGCATCGCCCCGGGGGGTGGGCAGGGTGACGGCCGGCTCTCCGGCTTCGGGAGCGGGGGACGGAGTGCTTGCGGCGGGCGTTGCGGCGTTGGTTTTGGGCATCGGCAGGTCGAAGGCCGAGATAAAAAAGACCAAAACCTCTGTTCCCATGCCGATCCAGAGCATCAGATTGGCATAGGGCAGGTGTGTGAGCTTGAAGAGCGTGCCGGCAATCACCACGGCGGCGCCCCAGCTGTAGGCGTAGTTCATAATGACCTGCCCACGGTAGCTACCCATGAAGTTTTGCAGTTTTTGTCCGAAGGTTTTTCGTTCCATATCGTAGGGTGTGAGGAGTTACTTCTTTCTTCCGGCTCCCACCAGGGTGCGTACGCACCGAAATCCGATGTAGGAGCGTTGTTCGTTTTGATATTCCGAGGTGCGGGCATCCGAGCGGATGAAGGCGTTGACATCTTTCCACGAACCGCCGCGCACGACCTTGCGTTTGAGGGCGTAGGGGTCGTCGGGCGAGGCGTTGTAGTGCACATCGGGGTTGACGTCGCTCGCCTGCAGGACGCCCGACTCGGTGTAGGCGGTCGAGGTCCACTCGGCCACGTTGCCGGCCATGTCAAACAGGCCGTTGGAGTTGGCCGGATAGCTGCCGGCGCGCGTGGTGATGAGATTTCCGTCCTTCACATAGTTGCCTACCCCCGGTTTATAGTTGGCATTATAGCAGCCTTTGTCGTCTTTGGTCTGGTCGCTATGCTTCCACGGGAAGCTGTTCTCTTCGCGGCCGCGTGCGGCAAACTCCCATTCGGCTTCGGTAGGAAGGCGGTAGCGTCCGATAAAGCGGGTGAGGCCGCGCAGGCCCGCCAGCAGGTAGGAAGTACGCCAGGCGCAGAAGGCATTGGCTTGTTCCCAGCTTACGCCTACCACGGGATGCTCGTTGTAGCTCGGGTGATTGAAGTACAGACGCATGTAGTCTTCGTTATGGGCATTGGGGAAGTCGTTGACCCAGCAGGTGGTGTCGGGATAGATGTTGACGATGTAGCTGTTGAGGAAATCCCACTCGCCCGAGAGCGGGCGGGTGATGGTACGGTTGATGATGCGCCCCTCTTCGTCGATGTAGGCGGTGTCTTTGGTGATGGTGATGGTCTCTTCGGGGTTGACGGCCAGGTCGGTGTTGCGGTTGCGGTCGGCCGGGTTGAGGCGGTTGCGCCGTTTGGCTGCCTCGGCGTAGTCATACACCTCGTAGTAGTAGTTGAGCTGGCTGGCGTCGAGCATCAACGTTCCGTCGACGGGGTGCCGCTTATACAGGCTGCCGATGGCCAGCTGCTCGTCTTCGGTAGCGCGCTTCCAGGGGATGGGACGCGACCAGTTCAGGTAGGGCTTGACGGGATTGCCTTCGCGATCTTCTTCGATTTTGTAGAGTTCGTTGCCGCCGTAGGCCGGATCGGCCAGGCGTTCGCGGATAATGGAGTCGCGCACCCAGTAGACAAACTGGCGGTACTCCGAAACGGTGACCTCTTTCTCGTCCATCCAGAACGACTCCACCGAAATTTCGCGTGTGGGCACCGGCGTGCCCCACAAACTGTCTTGCTTGTCGGGACCCATCTGGAGCGAACCTCGCTTAACCAGCACCATGCCGTAGGGTGCCGGCTCGTTCCATGAGACGGCCGAGGCTCCCACCACTTCGCCGCCGCGCAGCGAGCCGCTTCCCGCCATTCCCATGCACGAGGCCAGCGCCAAAAGGGCAAGGAGGCCAACGACGGCCTGTGTTCCCCGGGTAGATTTGCTATCTTTCTTCATTCTCTATATTGCTACTACGTAAAGAGTTCTTGTTTCTTACAGCACCCGAATGCTTTTGTGCAGATTGCGGCTCTTTTTGAAGGCATTCAGGTCGAATGCGTAGGAGGCTGCGATGTCGTGGCTGCCGCCGGCCGCTCCGATTTTGGAAGTGAACCACTCGTAGGCGTATCCGATGGTCACGTTGCGGATACTTACTCCCAAGTGGATGCCCACCGAGGTGTCGGGCGTGTAGGTGAGTCCGCCGTAGAAGCGTTTGGAACGATAGGTGTAAAACAATCGTGTGGTCAGATCCAAGCGGGTGGCTGTAATATCGCTCTGCAGGTGTAGGGAAGGCTGTATGGAAACTAACGGATTGCGTGTTTGGATATTGTATCCCCCCGTGAAATAAAGCATCGGGCGCACACGGATGTCGCTGCGTTCTCCCAGCCGTATGCGGGGCGCCGACAGGTGGTGTGCCGAGAACGACACGTAGAAGCGGGGATGCAGCAGCGAAGCACCGGCACCTACGTCCAGACTCATCCCGTTCTCGGCCGTGGCGGGGAAGGCTTCGTCGTTGCCCGACTCGTCACCCAGGTTCAAAGCCGACGGATCGAAGCCCACCGAGAGCATCCCCAGCTGCAATCCCATCGACAGCTTGCTCTTGCCCAGCGTCAGCCGGTAGGCGTACTGCGCCCAGAAGCGCTGGTTGCGGAACAGTCCGATGCTTTCGTTGAAAAAGCCCGCGCCGGCGCCGTGCTCTTTGCTCAAAAGGGTGAACGGCAGGTCGGCGCCCACGGTCATGGTACGGGGAGCGCGGGTAAAACTAATCAGCTGCATGCTATAGGAGCCGTAAAGTTGCAGGGTATGCGGCCTCTGCCCGGCCTCGGCGGGATGATAGTAGCTTCCCAGCGTCCAATACTGGGCGAAACGGGCATCGAATTGTCCGCGTGCCGCTACGGCGCAGCAACAGGCGAGTGCCCAGAGCAAATATCGTAGAAGAGGAGTTCGCATCACTATAAAAACTGTGGTTTGGGCAGAAAATTGTGTGCGGCGGAAGGATGAATGGTTCCAGCGGGATGCAATCTGCGGGCGCCGATAGTCTCAATGGTTACTGCGGAATGCCATCTGCGGGCGCCGATAGTCTCAATGGTTACTGCGGAATGCTATCTGCGGGCGCCGATAGCACTAATTGTTACGGCGCCTTAACATCTGCGGGCGCCGATAGCACCAATTGTTACTGCGCATTCACATCTGCGGGCGCCGATAGCACCAAGTGTTACTGCGCATTAACATCTGCGGGCGCCGATAGCACCAATTGTTACGGCGCCTTAACATCTGCGGGCGCCGATGCCGCGACGACGATGCAAAAAGGGCTTGCGGAGTGCTCCGCAAGCCCGGTGTATGCACAAAAGAAGGCGTCTGCGCACGCAGACGCCTTCTAAATCTACTCAAAGGTGCCGTAGCGCGTGGGAAGCAGCTTGCGGTCGCCCAACGTGTTGTCGACGTGCGCCACATTGACCCAGAATTTGTTCTCCCGCACGCTTTGGATGGGGTAGGCGGCTTTCTCCCGCGGGTAGGGGTGATGCCACTCGTTGGCCACCACTTCGTATTCGGGGTGCGGAGCGTTCGTGAGCACGTTGTCCGACGGGTCGGCGCGTCCCGTCCGTACCTCTTCTATCTCTTCCCAGATGGTTTGCATCACCTGCACGAAGTTGTCCAGCTCCGCCAGGCTCTCGCTCTCGGTCGGCTCAATCATGAGCGTGCCGTGTACGGGGAAGGAGAGGGTGGGGGCGTGATAGCCGTAGTCCATCAGCCGCTTGGCGATGTCGTTCTCGGTGATGCCGGTCTGCTGGTGTATGTTCCGGCATTCCAATATCATCTCATGCCCGACGAAACCGTTTGCCCCGCGGTAGACAATACCGTAGGTCCGGTCTAAGCAAGCGGCCAGGTAGTTAGCGTTGAGGATGGCGATGCGGGTGGCAGCCGTAAGTCCTTCTACGCCCATCATGCGGATGTAGCCGTAGGTGATAGGCAGGATGCCGGCACTGCCGAATGGTGCGGCAGCGACCTGTCCGGCGGCTTTTCCAAAGAGGATGTGCCCGGGCAGAAAGGGTAAAAGGTGTTTGGCAACGCAGATGGGGCCGACGCCCGGGCCACCGCCTCCGTGGGGAGAGGCAAAGGTCTTGTGCAGGTTCAGATGACACACGTCGGCACCGATAAATCCGGGGTTGGTTAGCCCTACTTGGGCGTTCATGTTGGCGCCGTCCATGTACACTTGCGCCCCGCAGGCGTGGATGATGCGGCAAATCTCGATGATTTCCGTCTCGAAGATGCCGTGCGTCGAGGGGTAGGTGATCATCAGGGCGGCCAGCTCGTCGCGGGAGGCTTCGGCTTTGGATTGCAGGTCGGCCATGTCCACATTGCCGCGCTCGTCGCACGCACAGGTGATGATTTCGAAGCCCGCCTGAACGGCCGAGGCCGGATTGGTGCCGTGTGCCGAGGCCGGGATGAGTACTTTGTTGCGATGTCCCTGCCCGATGCTCTCCAGATAGGCGCGTATCACGCGCAATCCGGCATATTCGCCTGCGGCACCCGAGTTGGGCTGGAAACTGACTCCGGCCATGCCGGTGATAGTCTGTAGCAGCTCGCCCAGGTTGTGAATCAGCTCGCCGTACCCTTGGGCTTGCTCCTCCGGGACCAACGGGTGTATGGCAGCGAACTCGGGGCGGCTCAGCGGTAGCAACTCGGAGGCTGCATTGAGCTTCATGGTGCACGAACCGAGCGAGATCATCGAGTGCGCCAGAGAGATGTCTTTCCGGTCGAGGCGCTTGAGGTAGCGCATCATTTCGGTCTCGGCGTGATAGCGGCAAAAAACCTCGTGCGTGAGGTAGCTGCTTTGGCGCTTCAACACCTTATTTATAATAGAGCGCTGCGGCACTTCGGTCACACGTTTCCAATCCTTGCCCGCGGCGATGGCGAAGATGGAAATCAGCACGTTGACGGCTGCCGTATCGGTGGTCTCGTCGATGCTCAGGCCGATGTCGCCCCCGCGGAAGTAGTGCAGGTTGACTTCTTTGCTGAGGGCAATCGTGCGCACCTGTTGCGCCGAGACGGTATCGGGAAGTTCCAGACGGAGGGTGTCGAAATATTGCGCATTCTTTTGTTTGTAGCCCAAGGAGGTCAATTCCTTCTCGATGTAGACGGCGATGCTGTGTATGCGCTGGGCAATCAGGCGGATTCCTTCTTGTCCGTGATACACGGCATAGCATCCGGCCATGGTGGCAAGCAGTGCTTGCGAGGTGCAGATGTTGGACGTGGCCTTTTCACGCTTAATATGCTGTTCGCGGGTCTGTAGCGCCATGCGGTAGCATAGTTTTCCGTTGCGATCTTTCGACCATCCGATGATGCGGCCGGGCATGGCGCGTTTGTACTGGTCGCGCGTGGCGAAATAAGCGGCCGAGGGACCGCCGTAGAACATGGGCGTGCCTAATCGTTGCGTACTGCCGAAGACAATATCGGCTCCCCACTCGCCCGGAGGGGTGAGCATGGCCAAACTAAGGATGTCGGCGGCGACGGCTACCTTGCAACCGCCTGCGTGTGCCTTGTCGACAAACTCGCGATACTCTCCGGCTTCGCCGTCGGCGTTGGGATACTGGATGATGCAGGCAAACAGCTCGGGGGTAAACTCCAGCTGGTCGGAACGACCGGTAATCACCCGAATGCCTTGCGGGATGGCGCGGGTGGTGACGACGGCCAGCGTTTGTTCAAAGACGTTCTCGTCGACGAACACGAGGTTGGCGCCTGCTTTCTGCTGCTCACGCGAGCGCAAGGCGTACATCATGCTGACTGCTTCGGCTGCCGCCGTAGCTTCGTCCAGCAGCGAACAGTTGGCCAGCGGCATCGCCGTCAGGTCGCATACGGCCGTTTGAAAGTTCATCAGCGCCTCCAGCCGTCCTTGCGAAACTTCGGCCTGATAGGGCGTGTACGAGGTATACCACACCGGATTCTCGAACACGTTGCGTTGGATGACCGCCGGCGTGATGGTGTTGTACCATCCTTGGCCGATGTAGGTCGTATAAAGTTTGTTTTTGCTTCCCAGCGCGGCGATGTGCTGCGTAAATTCATACTCGGAGAGCGTCTGGGGAAGTTGCAACGGCTCTTTGAGGCGGATGTCGGCGGGAATGGTCTTGTCTATCAGCTCGTCGAGGTCGGCCACGCCGATTTTACGAAGCATTCGCTCTTCATCACTCTTGCTGATGCCGATGTGTCGGCATGCTAAAAGGTCACTTTTCATATTCTTATTGTAGGATTGTTAGATTCGACAGGAAACAACCGGCAGGCTCAGGATCGGAAGAAGGGGTTCTCGGCTTTCTCGATGCCGATGGTCGTAGGCGCTCCGTGTCCGGGGTAGACAATGGTCTGGTTGGGCAACGTGAACAGGCGGCTGCAGATGCCCTCTTTGAGTTCGTCGAAATTGCCGCCGGCCAGGTCGGCACGTCCGATGCTTCCCTGAAACAGCACGTCGCCCGAGAACATACAATGCTCGGAGCGGCAGTAGTAGACCAAACTTCCGGGCGAATGTCCGGGCACATGAATGGCCTCGAGGCTGGTTTGGCCGAACGTAATCACGTCGCCGTCGTGAAGATAATGTCCGAGCGGTGCAGGAGCTTCTTCCCATTCAAAACCAAACATGCGACTCTGTTTGGGAGCCTCCTGAATCCAAAATTCATCAGCTTGATGGGCTTCCACCGTCAGATTAAACTCTTTGGAAATGAATGCATCGCCGAAGATATGATCTAAATGGAGGTGGGTATTGAGCAGGTGCTTGGGGACCAGCTTGTTGCCACAGATGAAGTTCTTGAGGCTCTCTTTTTCTTTGTTGTTGAAACAGCCGGGGTCGATGATGACCGCTTCAAGGGTATCATCCCACAGAACGTAGCAGTTCACGGGGAACATGTTGAACTCAAATCTTTTAATTTTCATATGGATACGTACACTACTTTTTTGGTGGTGAAATAGGCCTCTTCAAATTCTTCGCTTAAGTTATAGAGGATGCAGGAGTGCTTCACGGGGAGGGTTTCGCGCTCCAGTTCTCCGCCCTTGAGGCAGATAAGACCGTTGGGAAGCGCATTGCGTTGTTCGTTGGAGATGTTTTTGCGAACGATGCTCAGCAAATCGGTCAGCGGCATGACGGCGCGGCTCACGACGAAATCGAACCGCTGCTTCTCTTCTTGGGCGCGGGTGTGGCTGAAGGTTACATTGGTTAGGCCGATATTGCCGGCTACGTCGGAGGCGACCCGCACTTTCTTGCCGATGCTGTCGACCAGATGAAAGGTTGCTTGTGGGAAAAGAATGGCCAAGGGAATGCCGGGGAATCCTCCTCCCGTACCCAAATCCATCACCCGTGTGCCGTCGGCAAAACGAATCACCTTGGCAATACCCAGCGAATGAAGCACGTGATGCTCGTAGAGATGTTCGATGTCTTTGCGGGAGATGACATTGATTTTGGCATTCCACTGAACGTACAAGTCATAGAGGGCGGCAAACTGCTGCCGCTGTACCGGAGTGAGAAGCGGAAAGTATTTGAGGAGAAGCTCCATGCCGCCTACAGGCTATACTGTTCCCGCACGCCCTCTTTGAGAAGAGGTGCAATGGCTTCGTACGGAAGGGAAATCTTGATCAGTCCCATCACATACGGAGCTATTTCATATACATTATAATAGAAGGTGATGCCTGTGGCGTCTATGGCAAAGTTCTCGAGCGGTTCGAGTTCGCCGCTTGTTCCGTAGCCCATGTCTTCGAGTTCGGCGCGACTCTTTACGTGATTGTCTGCCATCAACTGATTCCAGAGCAGGTCGGTGAGTGGGGCTTTGTAGTCGTCGATAAACAAATCGGCTAAATGCAGGGGACGCAGCTTGGCAAGGCTGATATTGTAGAACCGGCTCAGCGAAGTGCCGTGCGCACCGCCCGTATATTCGGTCTCGTCGGTGCGATACACCAGCAGGGCGTCATTCTGAAAGCAGAGACTTCCTTTCACCGTCCGATAGTAGGAATACCAGCTCTCCATGGTGGCGTTGCTCTCTTTCTCTTCCCGATCCTTGGAATACATCGGCTCAAGTTTGCGGTAGTCGGCGGCATACGCTTCTTTGTAGCGTTCCACAGCTTCTTGCGGCTGCATGGTGCGGTAGTCGTCGCCCAAGCATAGTTGTTGAAACAGCCCGTTCAAGGTATCTTTTACGCGAGCATCGGATGCTTTTTGGATGTAGGTAAAATCAATCTGGAGATTTGCCCCCGGTTTGGTTGTATCGGCAAAGAGATAGATGGTTTCGTTTGCGTTCGCAGTGGTGAACTCCAGGCGGAGAGATTTTTTCTTATTGCCATCGCAGGCAGTCAAAAGAGTGCTTATTGCCAATAAAAGGACAAACAAGCTAACAGAATGCTTCTTCATATTGCTATTTGGTGTTAAGTGAACTATATGATTTTTATTCGATGCCGACAAATATAGAACATATTTAAAGAATAGGGTGAAACTATCCTCAAAAAGTTCGTTGCGGCAAGGACTCAGCTTCGCGATACCTGTTTTACGCCTTTCACTGTCCGTAGTTTTTTAATGAGCGCCTCCAGCTTTCCGGTGTCGCCGAGCATCACGGTGAGCATACCCGAAAACAACCCGTCGTGCGAGTCGATGCTGATGCTTCGCAGGTGAATGTCGCTCTCTTTGGAGATGATGGAGGTGATGTTGGTCACGATGCCGATGTCGTCATTCCCCACCACGCGCAAGGAGATGGAATAGTGTGCTCCTTGCGACTTGCCCGCCCAGCGTGCCTTGACGATGCGGTAACCGAAACGGTCGCGCAAGTCGTGGGCGTTCGGGCAATTGGTACGATGTATCTTAATTCCTCCGTTGACGGTGACAAAACCAAAGACCTCGTCGCCGTAGATAGGACTGCAGCAACGAGCCAGTGTGAAGTCGATACCCTTGAGGTTCTGATCGATAACCAGTACGTCTTCTTTGGTGTGTGCCGAATCATCGGGCGCGGCATTCTGCAGGCTGTAGTTTTCGGCGCTGCGACTGTTCTGTTCGTCGGGTTCGTTCTCTCTGCGCTGCTGTTCGAGATACTTCTCGATGATGTCGTTGACCTCCGAGGTGCCTTCGGCAATGCTCTGGTAAAAGGCCGTGACGTTTTTGTATCCCAACCGCTTGATGAGGCGCATCAACACCCCTTCGTCGCAATCTATCTTACGGTTTTTAAAACGGCGTTCCAGGGTCTCTTTGGCCATCTCGTGCTGTCCGGCTGCCATCTCTTTAAGCGCTTGTCTGATTTTGGTGCGTGCTTTGGAGGTGGTCACGATATGAAGCCAGTCTTGCTTGGGCGTTTGGGTGTTGGAGGTGGTAATCTCCACCTGATCGCCGCTGCTGAGCACTTGGCGCAATTGCACGTTTTTGCCGTTCACCTTGGCTCCGATGCACTTGCATCCCAGTTTGCTGTGGATATGAAAGGCAAAATCGAGCACGGTGGCGCCTTTGGGCAGTTTGAACAAGTCGCCCTTGGGGGTGAAGACAAATACCTCATCTTCGTAGAGATCGAGCTTGAACTGATCCATGGCTTCCAGTCCGTTGCCCTCGGAGTGTTCGAGCGCTTCGCGTACCGAGGTGAGCCATTCGTCCAGTCCGCTCTCTCCTTTCACTCCTTTGTAGCGCCAATGGGCTGCCAATCCTCGTTCGGCCACCTCATCCATGCGCTGGGTGCGTATTTGCACCTCCACCCACTTCCCTTCGGGTCCCATCACCGTGATGTGCAACGATTCGTATCCGTTGCTTTTGGGCACCGAGAGCCAGTCGCGCAATCGCTTGGGATTGGGCTGATACATATCGGCCACAATGGAGTAGGCCTGCCAACATTCGAGTTTCTCTTTCTCGAGGGGCGAGTCTAAGATGATGCGGATAGCAAACAAGTCATACACCCCCTCGAACGGACATTTCTGCTTCTTCATCTTCTGGTAGATGGAGTGGATGGATTTGGTGCGTCCTTTCACGTGATAGTGCATGCCCGTTTCCTTTAGCTTGCGCTCCAACGGGGCAATGAAGGAGGCGATGTATTTGTCGCGCGAGGCTTTGGTTTCGTTCAGCTTCTCTTTGATGTAGTAGTAGACTTCGCGCTCGGTGTATTTCAGGGCGAGATCTTCGAGTTCCGATTTGAGTTTGTATAACCCCAGTTTGTGCGAGAGAGGGGCGTAGAGATAGGCCGCTTCATTGGCCACTTGCCGGCGTGCCTCGTCGTTGGAGCTGTTTTTGATTTGCCTCATCATGTTGAGGCGGTCGGCAATCATGATGAGAATCACCCGCATGTCTTCGGCAAACGACAAGAGCAAGTTACGGAAGTTTTCCGACTCGATGGTCGGACCCTTGTCGTAGAGTTCGCTCACCCGAATGAGTCCGCGGACAATGGTGGCCACATCTTCGCCATAGGCTGTTTCGACCTGTTCAATGGTGCAGGCACCCTGATGCACGCTTTCGTGCAGCATAATGCTCAGGATGGAAGCCCGTTTCATCCCAATCTCTTCGGCTACGATTACAGCCGTCTGCATCTCTTTAAGGAATGGATTCAACCCGAAGATGTCCCGTTGCACCCGTTGCTCTCTGACCAAGTGTATCAGATCTGTTTTTATCTTGCGGCAGTCACCCTTGTGCAGCGTGTTGCCGGTTAGTTGCAGCAGTTTTCGGTAGAGCGAAAACAGTATTTTTTTCTCCTCACCGAGGAAGAAGTCACTTTTTTCCATACACTTTAAAAATCATTTCTGTTTTTTTGGGGTCGTAAAGGTAGCTTTTTTCTGTTTCCGCTTAACAAAGGAAAGGCTTTTTTTGTATTTTTGGGCATTCATTACCTAATAGATGTAAATATGATGACACAAGAAGATTATGCGTTGCTGGCCTCCAAAGGTATTTCGGTGCAACAGATAGCCGAACAACTGGCTTGTTTTGAAAACGGTTTTCCCTACTTGAAGTTAGATGCGGCCGCATCGGTTCAACGGGGCATTCTGGTGCCCCAGGCCGATGAGCGGAAACTCTATTTGAAAGCGTGGGAAGCCTATATGCGCACCGATTGCTGCGTGGTGAAGTTTGTGCCTGCATCGGGCGCGGCCAGCCGCATGTTTAAGGATCTGTTTGAATTTCTGTCCGCTTCGTACCGGGAGCCTCAAACCTCGTTCGAGAAATATTTCTTTGAACACATCGACCGGTTTGCTTTCTACGACGAATTGCGAGCCGCCTGTGTGCGCCTAACGGCCAAGGAGTTGGAGGTGTTGCTCGAAGAGGGCAATTATAAAGCCGTGGTGTCGGCATTGCTCGATGAAAACGGGTTGAACTATGGTTCGCTGCCCAAGGGACTGCTCCGGTTTCATCGCTACGACGAGGGAGCACGTACCGCCTTCGAAGAGCATCTGGTAGAGGGAGCACTCTATGCCACCGGTCGGAACGGGAATGTAAACGTGCATTTTACCGTATCACCCGAGCATCGTGCGCTGTTCGAGGCGTTGCTCAAGCAGAAAGCCGCCCGCTATGCCAAGCGCTATGGCGTGAACTATCGGGTAGAGTTCTCGGAGCAAAAACCGGCTACCGACACGCTGGCTGTCGATTTACAGAATCATCCTTTCCGCCAGGAGGGAGCGTTACTGTTTCGTCCGGGTGGTCACGGTGCGCTCATCGCCAACCTCAATGAGTTAGATGCCGACATTGTCTTCATTAAGAACATCGACAACGTGGTGCCCGATAAGCTAAAGAGCGACACGGTGGAATACAAGCAACTGATTGCCGGCATGTTGGTGTCGCTTCAACAGCAAGTGTTTGCCTACCTGCAGCTATTGGACAGCGGCAAATACAGCCACGAACAGGTCCTTGAGATCTTGCAATTCCTCCAGAAGCGTCTTTTCTGTAAGAATCCGGAGGTGAAAAATCTGGAAGATGCCGAACTGGTGCTCTATCTCAAGGAGAAACTCAACCGTCCGATGCGTGTGTGCGGCATGGTTCGGAATGTGGGGGAACCCGGCGGCGGTCCGTTCTTTGCCTACAACAGCGACGGCACCGTCTCGCTCCAAATCTTGGAGAGTTCGCAAATCAACATGAACGACGAAGAGGCTAAAGAGTTGTTCGAGCACGGCACCCATTTCAACCCCGTCGATTTGGTTTGTGCCATTCGCGACTACAAAGGGCGCAAGTTTCATTTGCCCGATTATGTGGACAAAGCCACCGGCTTCATCTCCCGGAAGTCTAAAAACGGCAGAGAACTGAAAGCATTAGAGCTGCCCGGCCTGTGGAACGGTGCCATGAGCAATTGGAATACGGTGTTCGTGGAGGTTCCGCTCACCACGTTCAACCCGGTGAAAACGGTGAATGATTTGTTGCGGGAGGAGCATCAGTAAGGGGGCGGGGGCGAGGAGGCGTCTCAAACCGCGCAAAGCTCTGCGCCGATTTGCCGGATGGTATTTAGAATCTCTTTGAAGCACTCTTCGGAGGGATTCTTGGTACCACTAATGTATTGAGCCAACAGGCTTTGCTTGATGCCCATTCGCCGTGCTACTTCCGAAGCATTCAGTTCGGGGTGATTAAAGAACAATTTGTAGAGTGAGGTCTCCTCTTTTCGTTCATCGAAGAATCCCTCAAAGCTTAAATCTTCGTCCAGCTCTTCCCAATGAATGCCGAACACACCCACTTCGTAGTTGTTCCGTTGCTTGGGCGTAGCCCATCGCAGGCGAGGGAATTCGTCGAACTTCTCCTGCCCAACTTTTCCGTCGGCCGTTTGAATGAAAATGGCATCGGCGGTTGTCCAGACTTTGTTAACTGTTATCATTCTATCCGATTACAGTGCAAAAATAGGAATTACTTTCATTATCACAAGCCTTCCGGGGGGATTTCTTAGCCTACAAATGGTATCACGTCTTGCTACTTTATATCCTTGTCGGTCCAAGGCAGCATCATGTACTTCTCCTTTATATCCTTGTTAACCGAAGACGGTGTCACGTACTTTTCCTTGGTGTCATTGTGAGTTCAAGAGAGTATCGCGGCCTATGACTCGGTGTCGTTGTTGGTTCAAGTAAGGTATCACGTACTATGACTTGGTATCGTTGTTAGTTCAAGAAAGTATCGTGGCCTATGACTTGATGTTGTTGTTGGTTCAAGAAAGTCTCGCGGCGTGCTACTTCACATCATGACATGGCTTACTAAAACCATCTGAACAGGGAAACGTACTCGCTTGCGATCGGCTTTCAGTTTCCTGTCGGTTGTTCGGAGAGGGTATTGGGCTTCTGATAATCATTCCTTTCGGTACAAGTAAGATTCTTTGCCATAAACAGCATTACTACTTTCGTCCACATTTCCTGGATGAGTTATCCGCTCTATATACCATCACTCAAAAAAAATCGTGTTTTTGCCGGTATAAACACGAAAATATATATCTTTGTGGGCACTTAAAAGAGCATTGCAACAGATGGCAACGACTATCACCGATATAGTAAAAGCAACGATAGAGAAATCTTCTGCCGGTATCACATTCACGGCAAAAGACTTTCCTGTGGCAGTTGTGAAACAGAAGACCGTCAACAAGATATTGAATAACTTGGTATCTGACGGTCAGCTTCGCAGCATCTCCAAAGGTCGCTTCTATAAACCCAAAGTCACGGAGTTTGGAGAACTCAAGCCTGATACTTACGAGATAGTTAAAGACTTGCTCGAAAAGGATGGAAAACTTATCGGTTATCTAACAGGATATAGCGTATTCAATGAGTTGGGACTGACCACACAAGTGCCTTTTACCTTACAGATTGGGGCAGCAAAAGATAAAAAGAGCATTGAACGCGGGATATACAAAATCAGCTTTGTCAGACAAGCAAATCCTATTACGAAGAAAAATATCCCTTTGCTTCGCATTTTGGACTGCTTGCGTTTTTTCAAGAACATTCCCGATGCAATGCCCGACGATACTTGTCGGCGTTTATTGGTTATCTTACAAGAATTAAGTGACAAAGAGAAAGCCTTGATAAAAGAGTTATCTCTCAACTATACGCCGCAAGCAACAGCTCTATTGGGTGCGATGCTTGAAACGCTCAACCCCGAAGAGGAGACGACAGCAATGCTACATGCGCTCAACCCGCAGTCGTACTACAAACTGGGCATATCCGAAAACGTATTGTTGAACCAAAAGAAATGGAACATCAAATGAATTTACATACAGACAAAGAACGCTTCTCGAATGCCGTCTCGGTTACAGCCGAACACTTTCACATATCCCCGGCTTTCATCGAGAAAGATTATTGGATAACTCAGACTTTGCAACGAATGTCTCGAAATGCAAATGCGGATAAGGTTGTGTTCAAGGGAGGAACATCACTCTCCAAGGCGTATAACTTAACCAATAGATTTTCAGAAGACATTGATATAGCCGTGATAGATGCCGAATCGTTTACCGGCAATCAGTTGAAGATGCTGATTAAGCGGTTGGCTAAAGATATGGCGGACGGGTTGGAAGAGAAGAGCTTGCCGGGAGTTACGAGCAAAGGTTCGCGCTTTTACAAAGCAGTCTATTCCTATCCCAATGTGGTAGGTGCAATCTCTCAAGCAGTCAAAACAGGGCAATTGCTTATCGAGATAAACACGTATGCTAATCCGTATCCTTATATTAAGTGTCGAATATCGAGTCTTGTTGCCGACTACTTGATTGCAACGAATCGCATTGATATTATGGAACAATACGATTTGTTACCGTTCGAGGTCAATGTGTTGGACAAACGCCGCACTATTATTGAGAAGTTGGCATCACTTCTCCGTTTTTCGTTTGAAGAAGATGCTGTCGCAGCACTGCAAACAAAGGTTCGCCACTTCTATGACCTGTACTATTTGGCGCAGGATGCAGAATGTAATGCTTATCTCCAAGCGGCAGCTTTCCCACAAGATTTAGTCGAATTGTTTGCGCATGACCAACAAAAGTTTGATACTCCGCAAGGCTGGTTGGGTAAATCTGTTGAAGACTCTTTGCTTGTGAACGACTTTCCACTGCTATGGAAAGGAGTACGTTTTGCTTATCAAAGAGAATTGCAACCCTTGTCCTATTCTAAGATACCAAACGAGAAGGCTGTCTTTGATAGTTTTTCAAAGATAGTCAAGCAAATAAAAGGCGAGCGTATTGCGTAGGTATGAAAAGATACCACGCAATTTATATCTACTCAAATTTCTCAGAACACCACCTTCAGCACCACCCCGCTACAAGCCTCCACCACCACATCGGTAGCTTTGTAGGGGAGTAAACTGATGGTTTGCCTCTGGCCGGTGAGCAAATCGGTGGCGCGGCAGGCTTCGTATTGGGGAATTTGCAAAAAGTCGAAGGCATGGGGAGGGAGGTTAATGGCCACATCCACCCGCTGGTGGTCGAAATTGACCACGATGAAGAGCAATTCGCCTTCGTGCTTGCGCAGGAAAGCATATTGCTTGCGCTCGTTGAACCGCCAGCCGTTGATGTTGACATACATCAGGTCGAAGAAGAGGCCTTCGCGCAGCGCGCTCT
Organism: Prevotellaceae bacterium; assembly: GCA_031262785.1. GTDB lineage: Bacteria > Bacteroidota > Bacteroidia > Bacteroidales > Bacteroidaceae > Bacteroides. Next base: position 15,279 of record JAISHB010000075.1, on the reverse strand, counting down.
CTTGGTTGCAGAGCGTGAGCAGCCGGCGGTAGAAAGCGCGGAGTTGTTGCTGGCCCTCGGAGAGTTGGCCGGCCTCGAAAGTGCCGCCCGTGCGCCAGTGACGAATCGCGTCCAAGCTCCAGTAGTCGAAGATGGTGGTGCGTCCGTCCGTGCCGCTGTAGCCTTCGTGATCCATACCCGCTTCGCCCAGCTCTTGACCGAAGTAGATCATCACCGGATTGGTGTTCAGGCAAGCAGCCACAATCATGGCGGGCAGGGCGCGGCGTGGATTGCCGGCAAAGAAACGCGAGGCAATGCGTTGCTCGTCGTGGTTCTCGAGGAAGTAGAGCATGCGGCGCTCCATACCGCCCAAGCTTTGCCAAGCGGCGGTGATGCGGGTGGCGGGCGCCTCTTCGCAGACGATGCTGCGCAGTGTGTCGTACAGACCCACCTTGTCGTAGAGGTAGTCGAAGCCTCCGTCGAGGTAGGCGCGATAGCGGTCGGGTTGATACACCTCAGCAATGAACAGCAGATGCGGATAGTGCTGCTTGACCTGCGGGATAGCCCACTGCCAAAACGCCACCGGCACCATTTCGGCCATGTCGCAGCGAAATCCGTCGATGCGTTTCGAAGCCCAGAAGAGCAGGATGTCGAGCATCTTCGTCCAGGTGTCGGGAAGGGGGTCGAAGTGAGGCGTATGGCCGCCGGCATAGTCGATGCCGTAGTTGAGCTTGACGGTTTCATACCAATCGTGGGTGTCCGGATGGGCATCGAAGCGATCGTTGCCCGTGGCCTTGGCTGGAAATTCCCGGTAAGGCTCGGTGGCACCGGCCATCATGTCGAAAGCTCCGTGCAAGGGTTGGTCGGGGAGGTAATAGAAGTTGTTGGCGGGGCTGAAGGCGCAGGAGGTGTCGTCGGCTTCTCCCAGCATCGCCGTGCCTTGGGGTTGTGCATCGGAATAATAGCCGCGTGCCACGTGGTTGGGTACAAAATCGATGATTACCTTCAAGCCGGCGCGGTGGGTGCGCCTCACGAGGGCTTCAAACTCGTGCATGCGACGGGGAACCTCCACGGCTAAATCGGGATCGATGTCGTAATAGTCTTTGATGGCGTAGGGCGAACCGGCTTTTCCCTTGACCACCGCCGGATGGTCGGGGCGAATGCCGTAGGCGGAATAGTCGGTTTGCGTGGCATGTTCGAGGATGCCGGTGTACCACACGTGCGTGGCCCCCAGCTTGCGGATTTCGGAGAGTGCGCGCGGGGTGAGGTCGGCCATCTTTCCGCAACCGTTTTCTAAAAGGGTGCCGTCCGGTGTGCAGTGCGGATGATCGTTGCCGAAGAGGCGCGGCAGCAGTTGGTAGATGATTATTTTCGTTTCCATACGTTTCCCCGCTCTATGATGAGTTGTTCCAGCAGATCGCCGGCCGTGGCATAGCCTTGCTGAAAGATTTCTTCGGCTTTTTCCAGTTCGGTGTTGCTGTAACCGCCCAAGTTGTAGGGTTCTATCAGCAGATCGGCCTTGCGACGCTCGGGCAGCGTGTTGGCACGGAACATAAAATTGTAGGAGCGCATGGCAATGCTGACGATGTTCTTCTTATACTTGTCGGCCAGGATGGGACTGACGTTGACGGCCACCACTTTGTCGCAGATGCGTCGGATGATGCTCACGGGCAGGTTGCTGAACACTCCGCCGTCTACGTAATTGGTGCCCTCTATCTGCACCGGCGCAAAGAGCACGGGCATGCAGCACGAGGCGGCCACCCGTTGGGCAATATCTCCACGGTAGAAGCTAACGGGACGTCCGTGGTCGAGGTCGGTGGCGGTAATTACCATGGGAATCTGCAGCTCTTCGAGGTTTCTGGCCTTGAGGTTGGTGCGCAGGAAGTCGATAAACTCGTCCAGTACAAACAGTCCCACTTTGGGTATCACCAGCTTGGTGAGGTCTTGAAACTTGTGTCCGGCAAAGAAGTCGAGCACGCGATAGGGTTCGTTGCCGTCGGCGTAGAAGGCGCCGGCCAGTGCGCCGGCACTCACGCCCGAGAGCACAGTGGGTTTGATGTCGTGCTCCAGCAGTGCCTGCATGGCGCCAAGATGGGCAAAGCCTTTGATGAATCCCCCGCTCAGGGCAAAGCCGATGGGGTGACGTTGCATAAAACAGTTGGTGATTTCGGTATCCATTGTTTCTAAGAAAAAAACCTATAAATCTTTCAGCAGCACGTTGCCGGCCTTCTTGTAATATTCCTCGCGGGCATCGAGCAACACGTTCCACTGTTTGCTGAAGGCCTCCTTGCGGTCTATCTTGAAGTCTTCCGAGCCTTTGCAATCGATGCGGTCGAGCAACATGGCCACGCTGAGCTTGCCAATGTCTACCGACGGTTGATAGCAGCTGATGCCCTCGTCGTTGTCGGCCACCTCGTGCAGCAGTTGTATCTCTTGCAGCAGGCAAATGGTTTGTGTGGTCAGGCGGATGGGGATGCGGCAGCCGGTCGACAGTTCTTCGGCGCTATAGGGTGACTCGCCTCGCTCGAAACGTTTGGCGATGAGCGAGAGAATGAGGATGCAGATGAAGTCGCGGTAGCGCCGGCTGATGTTTTGCGTGTCTTGTTCGAAGCTGAAGTTGCGAATGTTTTGTCCGGCGTAGGTAAGTTGAGCACCAAACAGGCAAATCGTCCACGATATCTGTAACCACAACAGCAACAACGGCAGGGCGGCAAAGCTTCCGTAAACGGCATTGTAGCGCGACACTCCCAACTGACTGCTGATGTAGAGAAACTGAAAGGCTTGAAACATGGTGCCGGCCAATATGCCCGAAATCAGTGCCGGCTTAAACTTAACCTTGGTGTTGGGCATGAAGATGTACAGGCCGGTGAGCATCAACCAAGTGAAGACAAAAGGAACCAGGCGGATGAGAAACTTCACAAAGGGAGCCAGCAGGGCATATCCTTCGATGTCTTTGAGCATGGTGTTCATGAAGATAGACAATCCACTCGAGACCACCAGCAGTACGGGCAGCAACAGAAACATCGAGAAGTAGTCGGTCAGCATCCGGTAGGGAGTGCGTGACTTCTTCACCTGCCATATCTTATTGAAGGTGGTTTCGATGTTGCTAATCAGGTTGAGCACCGTCCAGAACAACATAACCAGACCGATGCCTACAAACAAGCCGCTGCTTCGGGTTTGGGAAAGATAGGAGTCTACGAAACGCAACAGCAATCCCAGCGTCTGTTCTTGTCCGCCGCCCAGGCCGTGACGGATTTCGTTTTCCATCAGGGCCGAGAAGCCGAAGCCGCGTGCAATGGCAAACAAAATGGCCAGGATGGGAACCAGTGCCAACAGGGTGCTGTAGGTGAGTGCCGATGCTTTCGACACCAACCGGTCTTTCGTGAACCGCTTGAGGCAGAGCACAATGGTTTTAATGATAGTGTAGAGCGAAAACGTTCGTTTGGTGACTTCGCTCTCGGTGATGCGCCAGATGTCGTATGTTAAGAACTTCCATAGACGGGCTATCCACTGAGTCATAGGCTTACACTGATGTAGTTAGCATTTAAAAAGGAGAAAAAAAATGTGCAGTCGGCCTGTAAGCCGGGTTCTGTTCCTTATATATAATAAGGTGTCTGTCATTTATCTGCGCCGCATGTCACCATACGGCTTTAGCGGTCTACCCTCCGGCATCGGGCGAGCAACCCTCAAGCACCGGTTTACATGACCTTGCAACTCCCAAGACGCACGGCTCTTGTGTTGCCACAAGACCGGTAGGCTCTTACCCCACCTTCTCACCCTTACCCGGGGTAGCTTCAAAAATAAAGCTACCCGGGCGGTTCTTTTCTTCTACGTTACTCCGCCCTCGCGGACAGCTTTCTGTTAGGAAGTGGGATGCTCTGTGTTGCCCGGACTTTCCTCCCGTCCACAAAGGGTGACGAGCGACAGACCGGCCGGCTGCACGGCGCAAAGGTACGTGTTTTATGTTATTCTGCCCTACGCAACAAAAAAAACATCATTTTCGCTTGCAGGAAAGAAAAAAGAACTACTTTTGCCCCCAATTTGAAACAAAAAGAAACCAAAAAGCATGAAACTGTTTACGTATGCATATCTATTTGACTTTTACTTTAGCCACAAAGTAGAGCGGGAGTTTGTATGCCTCAAGTGACAGTGAAGCTTAAGAACGATAAAAAACAGAAAGCACCTCAAGCAGTCCCGCTCCCGAACCCACGGAAGCGGGACTGTTTTGTTTAACGCATTTCCTATAGATGAAGACAATAGCCATTCAAGGCGGATTAGGGTCGTATCACGACATTGCCGCACACCACTATTTTGCATCCCCCCACTGGGGGGACAGTGAAGAGGAACTCTCGCTACGCTGCTGCGCCACCTTCGAGGAGGTATTCGAGGCCGTACGCCGCGACAATCAGGTCATCGGCATGTTGGCCATCGAAAACACCATTGCCGGCAGCCTGCTGCACAACTACGAACTGCTGCGTCAGAGCGGTACCCAAATCACCGGCGAGTATAAGCTGCGCATCTCGCACTGTTTTGCCTGTTTGCCCGACGAGGATTGGGACGACCTGCACGAAGTCAACTCGCATCCCATTGCCCTGATGCAGTGTCGCGACTTCCTGGCCGCTCATCCCGCCCTGAAGATTGTGGAAACCGAAGACACAGCCCTAAGTGCCGAAACCATTCGTCGTGACAACTTGCGCGGACACGCCGCCATCTGCTCGCGGGATGCCGCCGGGCGCTACGGCATGAAGATTCTCCAAGAGGGCATCGAGACCAACAAGCACAACTTCACCCGCTTCTTGGTGGTGGCCGATTCGTGGCAGGTCGACGAGCTGCGGGGCAAGACAACCGCTCCGATAGACAAGGCCAGCATCGTCTTCACCCTGCCGCACACCGAGGGGAGTTTGTCGCAAGTGCTCTCCATCCTCTCGTTCTACCGCATCAACCTGACCAAGATACAGTCGTTGCCCATCATTGGCAGGGAGTGGGAGTATCAGTTCTATGTAGACATCGCCTTCGACGATTTGCTGCGCTACAAACAATCCATCACCGCCATCACACCGCTCACCAAAGAGCTTACCATCCTGGGAGAATATGCAGACGGACCCTCCAACCTATAACATCGCACCGGCCAACCGCCTGGCCGGAGTGAGCGAATACTACTTTTCGCGCAAACTCAAAGAGGTGGCCGCCATGAATGCCCAAGGGCTGAACGTCATCAGCCTCGGGGTAGGCAGTCCCGACCTGCCGCCCTCCTCGGAGACCATCGAGTGCCTCTGTGCCGAGGCACACAACGAGGCCGCCCACGGCTATATGCCCTACAACGGCATCCCCGAACTGCGCGTTGCTTTTGCCCGGTGGTATGCCCGCTGGTTTGGAGTTGACTTGAATTCCAATGGGGAGATACTGCCCCTGATTGGTTCCAAGGAGGGTATCCTGCACACCACGCTGGCCTTCGTCAACGCGGGCGATCAGGTGCTGGTGCCCAACCCGGGTTACCCCACCTACACCTCGTTGAGCCGCTTGTTGGGCGCCGAAGTGGTCTATTACAACCTCACCGAAGCGGGGGGCTGGCTGCCCGACTGGGACGAGCTGGAACGGATAGACACCTCCCGCGTCAAACTGCTGTGGTGCAACTATCCCCACATGCCCACCGGTACCAATGCCACCCCCGAACTCTACGCCCGCTTGGTAGACTTTGCCCGTCGGCGCAACCTCGTTGTCGTCAACGACAATCCCTACAGCTTCATCCTGAACGACGCGCCCCTGTCCATCCTCTCGGTGCCGGGTGCCAAGGAGTGCTGCATCGAGTTCAACTCCATGAGCAAGAGCCACAACATGCCCGGCTGGCGTGTGGGGATGCTGGCCTCCAATGCCGCGTTTGTTGCGCACATCTTGCAGGTCAAGAGCAACATTGACAGCGGCATGTTTCGCCCCCTCCAGCTGGCTGCCGCCACCGCCCTTGAGGCCGGCGGCGAGTGGTACGAGGCCAACAATCGCCGCTACGCCCGGCGCCGTCGGATTGCAGGAGAGATACTCACCGCCATGGGCTGCACCTACCGTCCCCACCAAACCGGTATGTTCCTGTGGGGACGCATTCCCGAGCGGTACACCGACGTGGAACAGCTCACCGAGCGGGTGTTGCACGAGGCGCACGTCTTTATCGTCCCCGGCTTCATCTTCGGCAGCAACGGCGCACGCTATGTGCGCCTGTCGCTTTGCTGCGACGAGGAGAAACTGGGGGAGGCGTTGAGACGAATTAGACAAATAGCGATAAATCCATAACATACAGCATAGCAATGAACAGTACATTTTTCCCCGAAGGCGCCCGTCCCGAGCGCCCCGTAGTTATCGCCGGCCCTTGCAGTGCCGAGACCCTGGAACAAGTGATGGCCACCGCCCGTCCACTATCCGATAGAGGCATCCGTATCTTCCGTGCCGGCATCTGGAAACCCCGTACCAAGCCCGGCGGCTTCGAGGGCGTAGGCGTGGAAGGCCTGGCCTGGCTCAAGGCCGTCAAGCAAGAGACCGGGATGCAGGTGGCCACCGAGGTGGCCACGGCCAAACACGTCTATGAGTGCCTCAAGGCAGGCATCGATATGCTGTGGATTGGCGCCCGCACCACTGCCAATCCGTTTGCCATGCAAGAGATTGCCGATGCCCTGCAGGGGGCAGACCTCCCCATCTTGGTAAAGAACCCCGTCAGCCCCGACCTCGACCTTTGGATCGGCGCCATGGAGCGTATCTACAATGCGGGATTGCACCGCATCGCCGCCATTCACCGCGGCTTCAGCTCGTACGACAAGAAACTCTACCGCAACCTGCCCCAGTGGCACATTCCCATCGAGCTGCGCCGGCGTCTGCCCGAGGTGCCCATCTTCTGTGACCCCAGCCACATCGGCGGCAAGCGCGAACTCATCGCCTCCCTCTCGCAGCAGGCCATGGATTTGGGCTTCGACGGGTTGATCGTGGAGAGCCATTGTGACCCCGACTGCGCTTGGAGCGATGCTTCGCAGCAAGTCACGCCCGAGGTGCTCGACTACATCCTCAACCTCTTGGTGATTCGCAGCGAAACGCAGACCACCGAACCCTTGAGTCAGCTTCGCAAGCAGATCGACGAGTGCGACAACAACCTGATGCAGGAGCTGGCCAAGCGCATGCGCATCTCCCGCGAGATAGGCACCTTCAAGAAAGAGCACGACATGACCATCCTGCAAACCGGACGCTACAGCGAGATACTCGAACAGCGCGGCCAGCGGGGCGAACAGCTGGGCATGGATGCCGGGTTTATCAAGAAAGTGTGGGAGGCCATCCACGAAGAGAGCGTGCGTCAACAATTAGAACTACTCAAATGAAGATTTTAATCCTCGGAGCCGGTAAGATGGGCTCCTTCTTCACCGATTTGCTGAGCTTTCAGCACGAGACAGCCGTCTATGACATCCATCCGCAACAGCTGCGCTTCGTCTACAACACCTATCGTTTCACCTCGCTGGAAGAGATTCGCGAGTTCCGTCCCGAGTTGGTCCTCAACGCCGTCACGGTCAAATACACCCTCGATGCGTTCCGGCAGGTGCTGCCCGTGTTGCCCCGCGACTGCATCCTCAGCGACATTGCCTCGGTCAAAACCGGCCTGAAACAGTTCTACGCCGAGAGTGGATTCCGCTACGTCTCCACCCACCCCATGTTCGGCCCCACCTTTGCCAGTTTGAGCAACCTCAGCCACGAGAATGCCATCCTCATCACCGAGGGCGATCACCTCGGCCGCATCTTCTTCAAAGACCTCTACGGTTCGCTGGGGCTTCACATCTTCGAGTATTCGTTCGAGGAGCACGACCAGACGGTGGCCTACTCGCTCTCCATCCCGTTTGTCTCCACCTTTGTCTTCGCCGCCGTGATGAAGCATCAGGAGGCGCCGGGCACCACCTTTAAAAAACACATGGCCATTGCCCGCGGATTGCTCGGCGAGGACGACTACCTGCTGCAGGAAATCCTCTTCAACCCGCGCACACCCGCGCAAGTCGAGCATATCCGCGTCGAACTCAAGCAATTACTCGAGATTATCAAGGGTAGAGACGCCGAAGGAATGAAGAATTACCTTGCCAAGATTCGGGGGAAGATAGAAGGCTAACAGATAGGAAGAGTGGGGAAGGGGTTACTTTTCAGTTTTCCCCTTCTCGCTGGGCTTCTTGTGGAGTACAAATATGATTCCCAAACCGATGATGGTGGTCGTACCCAGGGTGCCGGCCAATACATCGTGTCCCAAATAGCCCAACAAGCAGGATATGGAGACGCATAGGATAGCCAGAAAGCCTCCCCACGATTGTCCGTTGGCTGCCAATCTGGTTTGTTTGTCCACAAGGGTTTTGTTTATTTCCATGTTATGGGCTTGTTGCTTCTCGGCCATCGATAAAAGACGCTCGGCCGCTCCCGGTAAGACCTCTTCATATCCTCTCATGATTTCGGGATGGGGAATAGGGCCTTGAAAAGAGTAGGATGACTCTTCTATTTTGCTAAAGGCTGCCAGTATGATTTCCTTTTTATCTTCCGGAAGGGATGCTAATATTTCATCCACACGGGTGATGTCTTCCACGCCCTCTTCTTGGATGCGCTTTAGAATAAGGTCCTGTTCGTCAGTTTGGTTTTTGGTAGACTTTCCCATAAAAGTGCTTATTTAATGGTTCGTTCAATTTGTCCCATGGCATCAAACACATAGGCTCCTACTTGTTTCCAAATGGAGGCGATGTCCTGATGGGCTTGTCGGGAGGAAAAGTAATTTAGACGGGAGGTGTCGGTCTCACCGGCAATATTAACGAGGCTTCCAACGCCCGTAAGTATGGGATGCGATAAACCGTATCTTTCTTCGATGGGTTCAACCTCTACTTTGAAAAGAGGCTTCTGGGTTTCTTTGTCAAGAATCATACGGGTAGACTTGTATTTGCGCAAGATGATTTTGCGCACATCTGTTCTTTTGGATATTCTCTTGTTCATTCTTCCTGTTTATAGGGGTGTTTTCTATGGAAAACGGTGAATTTCTTTTTATTGTTGCGCAAAGTTCGTTGTTTTTAGTGAGATTACAAACAACCCACCTTAAAAGTAGCGCCGTTTTGCCTAAGAAACAACCCCTCCCACGCCCGGGTAAATCCAAACTTGCATAAGAAGTGAATAACCGCACTGCGGTTTTTCCATTTTTGTATAGAAAGTGAATAACCGCAACGTGGGAAAGGTTGTCTTTGCATAAGAAGTGAATAACCGCAACGCGGTTTTTGCATAATTGCATAGAAAGTGAATAACCGCAACGTGGGAAGGGAAGAAACTGCATAAAAACTGAATACCCGCAATGTGGAAAGGGAAGAACCGGCCTGCAGGCAAGCCTCCCTACGTTCGGTATCGAACAAAGAAGCGTCCGATTGCGGACGCTTTTGCTGTGTAGCGGGCTGTTTGCGCCTTTGGTACGGCCTTTGCCCGTGGTGGGGACAAACAAAACAATCAGATATGAAAAGAATCTTCCTGCTTGTCGCCCTCCTGCTGCCACTGAGTGCCGCTTTCCTGCGTGCCGGACAGCCTGCACACGAACGCGAACTTACGCTCTCCCAAGCCATTGCACTGGCGCGCACCCGCTCGGTGGATGCGGCCGTGGCACTCAACCGGCTCAAAACCGCCTATTGGGAGTATCGCACCTTTCGGGCCGACCTGCTGCCCGAGGTCAACCTCACCGGTACGCTGCCCAACTACAACAAAACATACAGCCCCTACCAAAACCCCGACGGGTCGTACACGTTTGTGCGCAACAACACGCTGGGCTTGTCGGGTACCTTGTCGGTCGACCAGAACATCTGGCTGACCGGCGGCCGGTTGTCGCTCACCTCGTCGCTCGACTTCATCCGCCAACTGGGTGAGAAGAGTGGGAATCAATTCATGTCGGTGCCGGTGGGCTTGCAACTGACCCAGCCCATCTTCGGGGTAAACAGCCTCAAGTGGAACCGACGCATCGAACCGGTGCGTTACGCCGAGGCCAAAGCCACGTTTATCACCGCCACCGAAGAGGTCACGATGAAAACCATCACCAGCTTTTTCGACCTGCTGCTGGCCAAGGAGACCCTCGGTACGGCACGCCAAAACGAGGAGAATGCCAAGCGGCTCTACGAGGTGGCCATCGCCAAACGCAAGATGGGGCAGATTTCCGAGAACGATCTGCTGCAACTCAAGCTCAACGCCTTGCAGGGAAAGGCCGATGTCACCACCGCCGAGAGCACGCTCAAGGCGCGCATGTTCAATCTGCGCTCGTTCTTGGGGCTGTCCGAGGAGGAGAACCTCAATCCGGTGCTTCCCCAGTCGGTGCCCGAGGTCTCCATCGAGTATCACTTCGTGCTCGACAAGGCCTTGGAGCGCAACTCCTTTGCCCAAAACATCCGCCGGCGCCAACTCGAGGCCGACTACGACGTGGCCACCGCACGCGGCAACCTGCGCAGCATCAACCTCTTTGCTTCCGTCGGCTACACGGGCGTAGCCCAAGAGATGCACGCCGCCTATCGCGGGCTGCGCGACAATCAGGTGGTGCAGCTGGGCGTATCTGTCCCGCTGCTGGATTGGGGCAAGCGCAGGGGCAAGGTGCGCGTGGCCAAAAGCAACCGCGAGGTGGTGCTTTCGCAGCTCCGGCAGGAGCAGATGGACTTCAACCAAAACATCTTTCTGTTGGTGGCCAACTTCAACAACCAAGCCCAGCAACTCTCCATTGCGGAAGAGGCCGACGAGATTGCCCAGCGCCGCTACCAAACCAGTGTCGAGACGTTCCTGATCGGCAAGATAAGCACCCTCGACTTGAACGACGCCCGCGACTCCAAAGATGACGCCCGCCGCCGGCATATCACCGAACTCTACTCCTTCTGGTACTATTTCTACCAGCTGCGCAGCCTCACCCTGTGGGACTTCGAGCGTAACACCGAGCTGGAGGCCGACTTCGACGACATTGTCAAGGAATAGTTTGGCACCCAACCTCGGAAACCGTACCTTTGTCCGGCTCACCCCCAAGGGGTGAATCCTCTCACAATTCCTAATTTAGTTTTCACTTACCACTATGATTCTTATCATCGACGACGATTCGGCCATCCGCTCCTCGCTCAGCTTCATGCTCAAGCGTGCGCACTATGATGCACAGGCCGTCTCTTCCCCGCGCCAGGCCATGGAGGTGGTTCGCACCACGCTGCCCGAGCTTATCTTGATGGATATGAACTATACCCTGACCACCACCGGCGAAGAGGGGCTTACGCTGCTCAAACAGGTCAAGCTGTTTTGCCCCGATGTGCCCGTCATCCTCATGACCGCTTGGGGAAGCATCGAGCTGGCCGTGCAGGGCATGCAAGCCGGTGCCTTCGACTTCGTGACCAAGCCGTGGAGTAACGCCGCCCTGCTGCAACGCATCGAAACGGCGCTGGCGCTCACCGCTGCTCCTGCCGCTGAAGCGGACGAAGCCCCCTCGTTTACGCTCAACCGCAGCCACATCATCGGTCGCTCGGCCGCGCTCACGGCGGTACTCGACACGGTGGGGCGCATTGCCCGCACCAACGCCTCGGTGCTCATCACGGGCGAGAGCGGCACGGGCAAAGAACTGATCGCCGAGGCGCTTCACCGCAACAGCCTGCGTGCCAAACAGCCGTTTGTCAAGGTCAATCTGGGGGGCATCTCGCAGAGTTTGTTCGAGAGCGAGATGTTCGGACACAAGAAAGGTGCCTTCACCGACGCCACCACCGACCGCGTGGGGCGCTTCGAGCTGGCCAACAAGGGCACCATCTTCTTGGATGAGATTGGCGACTTGGATTTGTCGTGTCAGGTCAAGCTGTTGCGCGTGCTCCAAGACCAAACCTTCGAGGTGTTGGGCGATAGTCGCCCGCGCAAGACCGACATCCGCGTGGTCTCGGCCACCAACGCCGATCTGGCGCACAAAGTGGCCGAACATACCTTTCGGGAAGACCTCTTCTACCGCATCAACCTGATCACCATCCACCTGCCTGCCCTGCGCGAGCGGCGCGACGACATTCCCCTGCTGGCGCGTCACTTTGCCCAGGCACAGGCTGCGCTCAATCACCTGCCGCGTCCCGAGTTTTCGTCCGATGCGCTGGCGTTCCTCTCACGGCTTCCCTACAAGGGGAACATCCGCGAGCTGAAGAACTTGGTGGAACGCACCCTGCTGGTCAGCGGCAAGTCCACACTGGAGGCTGCCGACTTCGAGGCACAGTATCAGCGCACCGACGAGACGATGGGGAGCGCCGTGTCGGCGCCTTCGGGGCTGACCCTCGATGAGATGGAGCGCCAAACCATCCTCCGGGCACTCGACCGCTACAAGGGCAACCTCACGCAGGTGGCCTCGGCACTGGGCATCAGTCGTGCCGCACTCTACCGCCGGTTGGAGAAACACGGCATCCACTCTTAATCGCGAACCATGCGCATCAAAACCTATTTTGTACTGCTGACGCTGCTGCTGACCTTGCTGGGCGTGCTGTTGATGCTGGGCGTGGGCGGGATGCGTCCGCTCCATCTATATGTCATCGAGGGGTTGTTGATAGGGCTGCTGGCCTTTCTGCTGGCCTTCTACCGAAAGATTGTCAAGCCGATGGAGAGTGTCAGCTACGGTATGGAGCTGCTGCGCGAGCAAGACTTCAGCAGCCGGCTCCGCAGGGTGGGGCAGTATGAGGCCGACCGCATCGTCGAGCTGTTCAACCGCATGATGGAACAGCTCAAAACCGAGCGCCTGCACCTGCGTGAGCAGAATCATTTCCTCGATCAGCTCATCAAAGCCTCGCCCATGGGGGTGGTGATTGTGTCGCTGGGCGGCGAGGTCACGGCACTCAACCCGATGGCCGTGCAGCTGCTGGGCGTCTCGCCCGACCGGGCAACGGGCAAGTCATTGGCCGAGCTGGGGGTGCCGCTGGCCGGGGAGCTGGATGCCATCCCCCGCGGCGGCTCGGCGGTGGTGCGGATGAGTGATGCCAATGTCTACCGTTGCATTCACTCCACCTTTGTCGACCAAGGTTTCCCCCGCTCGTTTTACCTCATCGAACAGATGACCGAAGAGGTGGCACGCATGGAGCGTCTGGCCTACGAGAAGGTGATTCGCATGATTGCCCACGAGGTCAACAACAGTACGGCCGGTATCATCTCCACGCTCGACAGTGTGGAGCAAACCTTGGCCGAGATGCCGGGCACGGCCGACCTCTGTGAGGTGATGCGCGTGAGTGCCGAGCGATGCTACTCGCTGAGCGGGTTTATCACCCGCTTTGCCGATGTGGTGAAGATTCCCGCGCCGGTGTTGGCGCCGGTGGAACTCAATGAGCTGGTGGCCTCGTGCGTGCGTTTCATGGAGGGGATGTGTCGGGATGCGGGCATTCGCCTGCAGATGGCCTGTGATGCGCAGGCGGGCACCTACCTGTTGGATGCCGCCCTCGTAGAGCAGGTGTTGGTGAACATCCTCAAGAATGCGGTGGAGAGTATCCGGCAGAAGGGCGCCGGTTACGCCGGTGAAATCAGGGTCGTCACCCAGCCCTCGGGCACCCTCGAGGTGGTAGACAACGGCATGGGCATCTCACGCGAGGTCGAGGCCAAGCTCTTCACGCCCTTCTTCTCCACCAAGCGGGGTGGACAAGGCATCGGACTCATCTTTATACGGGAAGTGTTGCGTCGTCACGGCTGTTCGTTCTTCTTGCGCACCGGCGACGACGGGTTGACGCGCTTTCGAATCACGTTCTTGAAATAACAAAGGAGGTGTGAGCGGCTATCGCTCCGGCCGATCCATCTTGTAGGTGATGCGGCGAATCTCTTTGCCCGCCTTGTCGGTCTCGACAAAGGCACCGTTCTTCTTGCCTTGCTTGAAGGTGCCTTCGTGGCGGTTGCCCTCTTTGTCGGTCTGTACGCCTTGTCCCTCTTCCAAGCCGTTGACGAATTGCCCTACGTAACGCGAGCCGTCGTTTAGGATGAGGGTGCCCGTGCCGTTGAAGGCGTCGTTGCGCCACTCTCCCTCGTAGCTGTCGCCCGAGTTCCACCGGTAGGTGCCGTGGCCGCTGCGCTGGTTGTTCTTCCACTGGCCTTGGTAGACCGCCCCGATGCTCCATTTGAAGGTGCCCTCGCCCTCTTGCATCCCATCTTTGAAGTTGCCTTCGTAGCGGTTGCCGTTGGTGTAGGTGTAGATGCCTTTGCCCGTGCGCTGGCCGTGTTGGTAGGAGCCTTCGTAGCGCTCGCCGGTGTGGAAGTAGTAGGTGCCCTGCCCCTGTTGCATGTCGTCTTGCCATTGTCCCACATATTTGTCGCCGTTGGCGTAGTTGAAGGTGCCCTTGCCCTGACGCACGTCGTTTTGAACATCGCCCTCGTAGCGGCTGCCGTTGACCCATACGAAGGTGCCTTGACCCTCTTTCTTGTCGTCGACCCACGGCCCGTCGTAGTAGGAGCCGTCTTTCCACGTGTAGATGCCTTTGCCTTGGCGTTTGCCCGCCTCCCACTGCCCTTGGTAGGTGTCGCCGGTGTAGTAATACATGGTGCCTTCACCGGTTTGCAGGTCTTGATACCAGAGGCCTTCGTAGCGATTGTTGTTAGCGAAGTAGCAGGTGCCCCGTCCGTGACGCTGGTCTTGAAACCACTGTCCCTCGTAGCGCTCACCGTTTTGGGCGGTGTAGGTGCCCAGCCCTTCGCGTTTGCCCTTGCGGTAGGCTCCTTCGTAGGTGTCACCGTTGGGATAGAGGGTCTTGCCCTCGCCGCTCGGGCGGCGGCTTTTGAGTTCGCCGGTGTAGACGGCACCGTCTTTAAACGTGTAGGTACCTATTTTGGTGGCAGGGGTGAGGGTGTTGACTAATTTGCCCCAGAGATTGGGCTTCTTTTCTTGGGCGTGCAAAGCATCTCCACTTAGGCAAAGCAGGGTAATAATCAGTAGGGAATACAAGTATTTCATGGGGTAACGGATCTTTGTATGATTGATGTTGCCAAAGGTACTATTATTCTGCCAGAGTGAAAACAGCGACTGTCACTTTTTAGGAGTTTTTTGGTAAAAGGGAGGCGCTTTGCGGCTTGCGACCGGCGTCGCAAGGCTGTCGCAGCACTACATGTTGCTTGCGACCGCGGTCGCAAGCTTGTCGCAAGGTCAAATGTTACTTGCGACGGCAGTCGCAAGCTTGTCTGAAGGTCAAATGTTGCTTGCGACGGCGGTCGCAAGCTTGTCCGAAGGTTAAATGTTGCTTGCGACGGCGGTCGCAAGCTTGTCCGAAGGTCAAATGTTACTTGCGACGGCGGTCGCAAGCTTGTCTGAAGGTCAAATGTTGCTTG